>NZ_JADKPQ010000009.1:0-241583 GCF_015350725.1 Flavobacterium sp. CSZ | reverse complement strand
AACGTAAAACCATCACTTTTTAGTGGTGGTTTTTTTTTGGAATAAACTGAAATTATTTTTTACCCCAGACTTTGGTGATCAATACAAAATTTTAGTGAAAATTGTAACAATATTTTTCTTATGTTTGTTTCTTAACCAAAACATATAACAAATGGAAGAAAATTCAGTTTTTGAAAAATTTGAGTTGCAACTCGATCAATCTGCAAAAGACTTTTTAAAAGAAACCGCAAAATGGGCTTACTTTTTATCGATAGTAGGTTTTGTGGGTATTGGACTTATGATGTTAATTGCTGTTTTTGCAGGGACATTTTTCGCAGCAATGGGAACTGCTATTCCTGGAGCCAGTGCTATGGGAGGTTCTTTTGCGGTAGTAATGGGAATAGTATATTTTATTATTGCAGCAATTTATTTCTTCCCGGTTTATTATTTATTCAAATTTGCATCTAATGCTAAAAAAGCTTTTAGAGACAATGATACCGAAGCATTAACCAGTTCTTTCGGTTATTTGAAGTCACATTACAAATTTATCGGTATTTTTATGCTGGCAATTTTAGTATTGTACGGATTAATATTTGTTCTTTCTATGTTCGGAGCATTGTTGGGAAGATAAAATGGAATAAAAATCAAACTTTAAAAATCCCAAATTCCAATTCAATTATAAAGTTAGTTCGTTGTAGTTTGGAATTTGGAGTTTTAAAAATTTGGAGTTTGCTAATAAAGCAAAAAAGTCCTGAGATTTCTCAGGACTTTTTGCTTTATTAGTGATGTACTATTGTTTTTGCTGCTCTTTTTTAATGTCGGCAACATATTTGGTTAGTTTTTTTCCGTAAAGCGACTGTGCTACTTTAGGAGTCATCGATTTTTGAATCGTATCAAGGAATTTGATATTGATGTCATAAATCTCTGATAACGCAATATAAGGTGCTATTTCGTGATCTTTATTGTTAAGAGCAAAGTTTGTAGTGTACAGGTATTTTCTTTTGATATTAGATTCTTGTTTTACGTCGATGCTGTCTATTGCTTTTTGATCCTGTCTTTTTATGGCTTTAAATCTTGATTCAACCATAGAAAGGCTCTCATCATTAAAACGAGAGTTTATTTTTTTATACTCATCATATAGTTCCTGATTTTTAGATCCGGTAATTTTTGCACTAAAAATAAAGTTATCTAAGTTAGTGTCGATATTGATGTTTCCTGGTTCTGCAAAAAACAAGATGTTATTGTCTAATGAATTTGTAACTCCGCGATCCAGGTATAAATAAAGTACCTCAGGTGATTCCAGTTTAATGTCACTTTCAAAAGAAGAGTCTCCGTCTATTTTAATACTGTCAATAGCTACAAGAGAAGTATCAACGATTCTTTGAATGTATAAAGTCCCGTTTTTTAATCCTTTTATATTTCCTGTAAGGTGCAAGTTGTCGGTAGATTCTTTTTTGCTACAAGATGCTAATAGTGCGAGTGTAACAAAAGCGATAATTGATTTTTTCATTGGTTTTTTAGATTTTGCTGCAAAATAAAGAAAATAGTTTGAATGTAATGATGTAGTGTTTAAATTTTGCAAAAAATAAATCCCAATCTATTTCTAAATTGGGATTCTTGAATTTTGTTAAAATTAGTAAATTACATTACCAGATTAAATGAAGTTCCGTTTTCGTTTGTATAAGTGTATTTGCTGTCGCAGTCATTGTTTCCGTAATCAACAATTCCATTTAATATTCCGCCCTGAACCTTCAGGCTTCCTTTAGAAATAAATTCACAAGAGTATTTTTTTATGAGTGTTTCCTGAACAGTAAGTGTTAGTTTTTCTCCGTTTTGTGCCGTTACGGTATGAGTTCCTTGTGGCATTTCGTAGATATTATCCGTTAAAACAAATGGAGTATCTACCCCTGCAGTTTGTTTTATGGTAACTGTTCCGGTATTAAGATAAACTCTTCCAGCTAAATCTGTAAATTTCCCATTCGTTACTGTTCTGGTAAACTGCGGTACAGTTGGGACGGTTGTGCTGTTGATATATTCAATTGTTCCTTCAAGTTTTATTCCGGTAATAGAATAATCGATTCTTTCGATCGTCATTTTACTTCCTGTTGTTGTAACTGGTCCTGAAACTGTAATTTTTAGTTTTCCTTTTTTTATGATTGTATTATCGGTACAGCCTGTAGTTCCGTAATCTACTGTAAATACCTTTGGATAAGAGTCGGCACTTTGTTGTGTTACGGTAACAGTTGCACAAAGCCCCGGTGCGGTTTCGGCTGGCTTGCCTGTTGGAGAAGATGTTGTAGAAACCAATAATCCGGTTTTAATATCCATTTCTGTGGTGGCATCAATTGCAATTGATGCTCCAAGTGTTGAGACATCTGGCTGATTGGTTTTGTTTTCGTCATTGCTGGAGCAAGAAGTATAAGTAAATCCTGTTGCGCAAATAGCCAGTAATAAAATAGCGGTTTTTTTCATAATGGTTTTTGTTAATTGTTAGATTGATAAGGCATTCAAATGTAATAAAAAAAGTGAGGGCACAAAAAAAAATCCTGTAAGCTTGGCCTACAGGATTTTAAAACGTTTGTTTTATGAAAAATATTATTTAATCATTTCAAAACTTCTTTTTACAAAAGCAGTCAAAGCTTCTCCTTTTAATAAGTTTTGCGATAATTTAGCTAAGTCTAAAGCTTGTTTTACCAAGTGTTCCTGATGTGTTTTGTCCTCAGTATTCAAAATGTTGGTTGCCAAATCAGAATTGGTGTTTACTACCAAATTGTACATTTCTGGCATATTTCCCATTCCGAACATTCCACCGCCACCAGACTGACTCATTTCTTTCATTCTACGCATAAATTCAGGTTGAGTAATAATGAACGGAGCTGCCTGGCTATCCATAGCTTCTAGTTGTACACTGTATGCTTTAGGAATATAAGCTTCTAATGAGGTTTTTAATGTCTCTTTTTCTTCGTCAGATAATTTAGAAATCGTGTTTTCGTCTTTTTTGATTAAGTTGTCAATATGATCAGAATCTACACGAACAAAAGTTACATCTTTGTTATCACCTTCAATTTTTTGAATCAAGTGTGAGATAATCGGAGAATCTAAAAGCAATACTTCGTATCCTTTTTCTTTCGCTGTTTCAATATAAGAGTGTTGCGCTTCTTTGTTTCCTGCATAAAGAACGACTAGTTTTCCGTCTTTATCGGTTTGGTTTTCTTTTAGTTTCTCTTTTAATTCTTCAAGAGTAAAGTAAGTGTCATCTACAGTTGGGTATAAAACAAATGCACCCGCTTTTTCGTAGAATTTATCTTCAGAAAGCATTCCGTACTCTAAAACGATTTTAATATCATTCCATTTAGCTTCAAAATCAGCACGATTTTCGTTAAATAAAGCTTTTAGTTTATCGGCTACTTTACGGGTAATATAGTTAGAGATTTTCTTAACCGCACCATCTGCCTGTAATCCTGAACGGGAAACGTTCAATGGAATATCCGGTGAGTCAATAACCCCTTTTAGCATTGTCAAAAATTCAGGTACAATTCCCTCTACGTTATCGGTAACGTAAACCTGGTTTTGATACAATTGAATTTTGTCTTTCTGAATTTGCATATCAGATCCTAACTTAGGGAAGTATAAAATTCCCGTCAGGTTAAACGGATAGTCTACATTTAAGTGAATGTGAAACAACGGATCCTCAAATTGCATTGGATACAATTCTCTGTAGAAATTTTTATAGTCTTCATCAGATAATTCGGTTGGCTGTTTTGTCCATGCCGGATTAGGGTTGTTGATGATGTTGTCTACTTCAAGAGTTTCGTTTACGTAATCTTCAGGAGCGTCTTCCGGTTTTGGAAGTGTTTCTGTTCTTGTTCCGAATTTAATCGGAATAGGCATAAACTTGTTGTATTTGTTTAATAATCCGCTGATTTTTGAATCTTCTAAAAATTCAAGAGAATCTTCGGCAATGTGCAGGATGATTTCTGTACCACGTGAAATTTTGTCAGCCGGCTCTAAAGTAAATTCAGGGCTTCCGTCACAAGTCCAGTGTGCAGCTGGTTCATCTTTGTATGATTTTGTGATGATTTCAACTTTCTCAGCAACCATAAATGCTGAATAGAATCCAAGACCAAAATGACCAATAATTCCAGAATCTTTCGCAGAATCTTTGTACTTGTCAAGGAATTCTTCGGCTCCTGAAAAAGCAACCTGGTTAATATATTTCTCTACTTCATCAGCTGTCATACCAAGACCCTGGTCGATAATGTGAATTTTTTTTCCTTCTTTATCGATTTTTACTTCGATAAAAGGATTTCCATATTCAACTTTAGCCTCACCAATACTTATTAAATGTTTTAATTTTAAAGTAGCATCTGTACCGTTGGAAATTAACTCACGTAAAAAGATTTCGTGATCGCTATACAAGAACTTTTTGATTAAGGGAAAGATGTTTTCTACCGAAACATTAATTTTACCTGTTGTCATATTTTTTTAATTTTTTAGTTTAATGTGATGATTCTCATTTCTTCAAATAGAATACCAATTGCATTTTAAGTGACAAAATGTCGTAAGTGTTAATTTTGAAAGAAAATAATTAGATTCTGGAACACAAGATATTCTTATGAATTGTATCTTTGTGGTATAATAATTGTTAAATAAGTAAGTATTAACTTAAATAAATGTACAAAATGAAGAAAATTATTTTCATTTGCATGATCGCCACGATGTTATTCGCGTGTAAATCAGCTTCGACTACGGCTTCAACTGAAGCTACTACGCTATCGACTAAACTTGATAAATCTACTCAAGTCGCTCTTAAAGGAAATTGGGTTTTAACCAATGTATCTTATCCTGGTTCTGAATACATCAAAGTGAATTCTTTTGATCTTGCTGATTCTAAGTGCTTTATTGGTAGTACATGGGGCTTTATCTCAAATAACAACAAAGGAACAATGGCATTGACTGCGCCAAGCTGTACTGGTTTTAGTTCGCCAATTGTTTGGAGTATTAATAATCAGGGTATGTTTGTACTTAAGATTCTTGATGCTGGAATTAAAGCAAAGAAAGTAAGAGATGGTTACTTGTTAAAAGTTGGAAGTGTGACTGAAACTTCTTTTCAGTTAATCGATAATATTAATGTTGGAGGACAAGTAAAAGACGTTGTTTACCAATTTCAAAGAGCTAATTAAAATTAAAAATATATAATATGAAAAAGATAACAGTTTTAGGTTTGAGTAGTTTACTTGTATTAGTAAGTTTCTTTACAAGTTGTGATTCAGTAAAAAACGCAAATAACACACAAAAAGGTGCAGGTATTGGAGTAGTTGCCGGTGGACTTATTGGTGGTATTTTAGGAAATAATTTAGGACGTGGTGGAAACGCTGCTCTTGGTGCTGCAATTGGAGCTGCCGTAGGTGGTGGAACCGGAGCGCTTATTGGAAACAAAATGGACAAACAAGCTCGTGAAATTGATCAGGCTTTGCCAGGTGCTTCTGTAGAAAGAGTAGGTGAAGGAATTCATTTAACTTTAAATGAAAACTCTGTTCGTTTTGACACTAACAAGTCAACTTTGACAACTCAGGCAAAAGCAAACTTGGATAAATTAGTTCCTGTATTTAATGAGTATGGAGATACTGATATTCAAATTTTTGGTTATACTGATAATACAGGAAAACCGGAATACAATTTAACGCTTTCAGGACAAAGAGCTGCTTCTGTGCAAGCTTATTTGGCTTCAAAAGGATTAAAATCAAGCCGTTTCAAAACTTCAGGTTTAGGAATTGCTGATCCTATTGCAACTAATGATACCCCAGAAGGAAGAGCACAAAACCGTCGTGTAGAATTCTCAATTACTGCAAACGATAAAATGGTAAACGATGCAAAAGCAGAAGCTGGAAAATAAGTTTCAAACGC
This sequence comes from Flavobacterium sp. CSZ, assembly GCF_015350725.1. NCBI lineage: Bacteria > Pseudomonadati > Bacteroidota > Flavobacteriia > Flavobacteriales > Flavobacteriaceae > Flavobacterium > Flavobacterium sp. CSZ. The sequence continues at coordinate 235,697 of NZ_JADKPQ010000009.1, read as the reverse complement.
AATAAAATTTCTTAAAAGCTGTTTCATAATTGAAGCAGCTTTTTTTTGACTTTAGAAATTAAACATTGTAAATTTGTGCTTTCAAATATAACCCATGCTGGACATTCAAAATATCTCTTTTTCGTATACCGAAAACCCTGTTATAAAAAACGTTTCTTTTACTATTAATAAAGGAGAAAATATTGCTATTATTGGTGAAAGCGGCTGCGGAAAAAGTACGCTTCTTAAATTAATATATGGATTATATGATTTAAATGAAGGTAAAATTTTTTATAACGAAAAGCCTATTTTAGGGCCTAAATACAACTTGATTCCCGGAATGCCTTATATGAAATATCTGGCTCAGGATTTTGATTTGTCTCCTTTTGAAACTGTAGCTGAAAACGTTGGTAAGTTTCTTTCGAATGGTTTTGCGAATATGAAAAAACTTCGTGTTCAGGAATTGTTAGAAATGGTAGAAATGGAGCAATTTTCGAATGTAAAAGCGAAGTTTTTAAGCGGAGGACAACAACAAAGGGTTGCACTGGTAAGAGTTTTGGCTTTAGAGCCAGAAGTAATTTTACTTGATGAACCTTTTAGCCAAATAGATGCTTTTCGTAAAAATGCTTTACGCCGAAATTTATTTAAATATTTAAAACAAAAAGGAATCACTTGTATTATTGCCACGCATGATAGTACAGATGCTTTGTCGTTTGCAGATCAGGCAATTGTAATGCGAAACGGAGAAGTTATCGTAAAAGATAATCCGGCAAAAATTTACGAAGATCCTGAAACTAAATATGTAGCATCACTTTTTGGAGAAGTAAATGAAGTTCCGACTCATTTACTGCTTTCTTATGAAGATCAAACGCACAAGACTTTAGTTTACCCACATCAGTTTAAAATGGTTGCCGAATCGAATTTGCCGGTAAAAATTAGAAAAACTTATTTTAGAGGAAATCATTATCTGATTGAAACAGTTTATAAAAGACAATTAATATTTTTTGAAAGTGAAATTGATTTGCCTCTTGAACAGGAAATATTTTTAGGTTTAAATTACCTGTAATTAAATAATTTGTCCATTAGAAAATGAGATAATTTTTTATCTGAAAATAAAAACCCGACAGCGATTAAAAACTGTCGGGTTTCTTTTTTATGGTTAATTCTGAAAAATCTAGTTTTTTAAATATTTTTCTAAAAACTGATCTTGCTCCCAAAGCAGGTGTAAGATATTTTCCTTGGCAACATAACTATGTGCCTCTTTTGGTAAAATTACCATTCTTGTAGTTGCTCCCAAACCTTTTAGAGCTTGATAATAACGTTCTGTCTGCAAAGTAAAAGTCCCTGGATTATTATCCGCTTCACCGTGAACTAATAAAAGTGGTGTTTTCATTTTATCTGCATTCATAAAAGGAGACATTGCAGTGTAAACCTCAGGAGCTTCCCAGTAATTACGCTGTTCGCTCTGAAAACCAAATGGAGTTAAGGTTCTGTTGTAAGCTCCGCTTCGGGCAATTCCGCAGGCAAAAAGATTTGAATGTGTAAGTAAGTTTGCAGTCATAAAAGCTCCGTAAGAATGTCCTCCGATAGCTACTTTTTTACGATTGATATACCCTAAAGCATCAACGGCATCAATTGCAGCTTCGGCATTAGCTACCAGTTGTGGTATAAAATTGTCATTAGGCTCTGTCGTTCCTTCACCAATAATCGGGAAAGCGGCATCGTCAAGAACCACATATCCTTTGGTTACCCAATAAACGAAAGATCCGTAATAAGGAAACGTAAATTCGTTTGAGTTTTGAGTCGATTGTCCAGCGCTGTTTTTGTCTTTGTATTCAGCCGGGTATGCCCAGATTAACAAAGGTAATTTCTCTTTTTTTGCTTTATCATAACCTGCAGGCAAATATAAAGTTCCCGAAAGTTCAACACCATCTTTACGTTTGTATTTGATTACTTCTTTGCTCACGTTTTTAATACTTTCAAACGGATTTTGGAAAGAAGTAATAGGCGTCAGGCTATTTTGTTTTTTAATATTTCTGAAGTAATAATTAGGATACTCGCTTTTAGACTGAATCTGAACTAAAACTTTACCTGATTTTAAATCTTCAATTTCTAATAAATCTTCTTTTTTATCTTTATAGGTCGAAGTATATACACGTTTTGCCTGTAGTGTTTTTAAATTGAATTCATCAATAAAAGGAAATTGTCCCTCTTTTGTATATCCTTCACCAATACGGTATGCATTGTCTTTTTCGATGGCTAAAACATATTTATTGTATTCATTCTTTTTAGTTTCAAAAACTCCCGGATCTGAGTAAACATCTTGTTGGTTTCGATCTGTAATTACTTTTGGTTGCTGAGCCGGGTTTGACGGATTAATTAAATACGTTTTTGTATTACGCGTGTCGTACCATTCGTCAGTAAGAAAAGCAGTATTGTCATTACCCCAAATAATGTCATTGTAACGTTGAGGTACTTTTACCAAAGTTGTTGCATTGTTTGTAAAAGGAGCTTCCCATAAAAAAACTTCATCTCTAAAATCAACTTTATTAGCTGGATCTCCTTCGTCTAAAGCTACAACATAAGATAATGTCGCTGGTTTGTCATTTCTCCAGGTCATTTCTCTTTTTCCTTTTCTAACTGCCATAAAACCTTTTGGGATTACTTCGTTTAAAGGAACTTCATTAACGATTTTAATTTCTTTTCCTCTTGCATCATAAACAATTGTTTTAGATGGAAATCTGTTTAAAGGAACAACGTATGAAAATGGTTTCTGGATTGTAGTTATCATGATAAAATTACCATCTGGCGAAATTCTTTCTCCGGCATACATTGCTGCTTCTTTAAATAGAGTAGCAGTTCCGTTAAGGTTTACTTTGTACAATTCTGATGTGATGATGTTCTCAAAATTAATTTCGTCATTTTGATTTTTCAACATGTCAGGATAGGTTCTGTTTTGCGATTTTGCTCCTGATGTGCTTGAAATGATTGGACCTGTTGGTAAATCTTTTTTGGAATCCAATAAAGGCTTTCTGTTTTTAGGAAGCATTTTTACAAGAATAGTTTCGTTGTCTAAAAACCAGCTAAACGGATTGCCTAGGTTTGCATTTACAGTGGCATCAGTAAGTTTTGTTGCTTTTGCAGTTGCTACATCTATAACCCAAAGTTCTACACCTGAATTTGTAGTATGCGAGAACAAAATTTTCTTATCATTTGGTGACCATGAAATGTTGCTTATTTTTGGATTGTCGGGTAAACCTGCTACCTGTATTTCGTTCTTCCCGCTAATCTTTCTTAATTTAAGATTGATAATGTAAGTTACTGTACTCGATATGTTAGTTACCGGATTTATTCTAAGGCCGCCTAAACGAAGTTCTTCCTGGTTTAAATCGTCTAATGTTTTATATGTGTTTCTATACATTAGTAACATGTTCTCCTTTTTAGTGTCCATAGATACTGTTGGAGCTTTTTCGTAATCGGCTAAATCTAATATCGATTTAGAAGGTTTTTGATAGGTTAAATTTTCCTGAGCAAAGGCAAAAAAGCCGACGTTAAGAAATAATAGGAGTGTAACCTTTAATTTCATAATTTGAATTTTAGAAGTTTAAAAATGGTATTCGTTATGTTTGACTAAAGTAATTCAATCTTGTTACATTTTAAACGTTATTTTTCATACTTTTCATCATTTTGCTATAAAAACTGATTTTTCAAAATGTAAATAGTCTTAATTGAATATATAATTAAAGTATATTAAATTGTCAATTACGAAAAAAACACTAATTTGTACGCTAATGATTTAAAGTATACTTAAATTTGCAATCCAAATTTTTAACAAATAATAAAATAAGATGTATCATTCAAAAATAGCGGGCTTAGGATATTATGTTCCTTCAAATGTTGTAACCAACGACGATTTGTCTAAGATTATTGATACCAATGATGAGTGGATTCAGGAGCGTACGGGAATTCAGGAACGAAGACATATTATTCGTGGAGAAGATACCACAACAACAATGGGAGTAAAAGCAGCTAAAATTGCTATAGAACGTTCTGGCGTAGCCAAAGAAGATATTGATTTTGTGGTTTTTGCTACATTAAGTCCGGATTACTATTTTCCAGGACCTGGGGTTTTAGTACAACGCGATTTAGGATTAAGAACAGTTGGAGCATTAGATGTTAGAAATCAATGTTCGGGATTTGTGTATGCTATTTCTGTCGCAGATCAATATATTAAAACCGGAATGTATAAAAATATTTTGGTAATTGGTTCTGAGGTACATTCTACAGGATTAGATATGACAACCCGCGGACGTGGAGTTTCGGTAATTTTTGGAGATGGTGCAGGAGCAGCGGTTTTAAGCCGTGAAGAAGATTTGACAAAAGGAATTTTATCTACTCACTTACATTCAGAAGGACAACATGCAGAGGAATTAGCTTTGCAGGCGCCAGGAATGGGAGCGCGTTGGGTAACGGATATTCTAGCAGATAACGACCCAAATGACGAAAGTTATTACCCATACATGAACGGGCAATTTGTATTTAAAAATGCAGTAGTTCGTTTTGCAGAGGTAATCAATGAAGGTTTAGAAGCAAACGGTTTGCAAGTTTCTGATATTGACATGTTGATTCCGCATCAGGCGAATTTGAGAATTTCACAATTCATTCAAAACAAATTCAAACTAACGGATGATCAGGTTCATAACAATATCCAGAAATACGGTAATACAACCGCAGCCTCAATTCCGATTGCTTTGACAGAAGCTTGGGAACAAGGAAAAATCAAATCGGGAGATACAGTTGTTTTGGCTGCTTTTGGTAGTGGTTTTACCTGGGCAAGTGCTATTATTAAATGGTAAATTAATTCATCTTGCATTATATTTTAAAACCTGCTCTTTTTTGGAGCAGGTTTTTTTTATAAATTGCAAATTAAGATCTAATAGGTTTTTAAAATCTGTTAGGTCTCATTAGAAAATTATTTTAATCAAAATGAAAAAAAATCAACTGGAAATAGCGTGTTTCAATTACGAATCGGCACTGATTGCAGAGCAAAGTGGTGCAGATAGAATTGAGTTATGCGAAAACATGCAACTTGGCGGAACAACACCTAATGCTGTTTTGGCGGTAAGAGTTCGTGAAAAATTATCAATTAAAATGCATGTCATCATAAGACCTCGCGGAGGGGATTTTGTATATACTGATGAAGAATTTACAGAAATGAAGCAAGATATAAAACACCTGAAAAAATTGGGTGTTGATGGTTTTGTTTTTGGGATTTTAAATCCTGAGGGAAGTGTCAATAAAAAACAAAATCAGGAATTAGTCAATTTGGCCAGTCCGCTTTCCTGTACTTTTCATCGTGCTTTCGATAGTGTTAATTCGATAGAACGGGCTCTTGAAGATGTTATTGATTGCGGTTTTCAAACCATCCTAACCTCTGGAAGTGGAAAAAATGTAGAGGAAGGAATTGATGATTTAGAAATGATTCAGAAACTTGCCAAAGACCGAATCGAGATTATGCCCGGAGGAGGCCTACGATCTTCGAATATTAAATTATTACAGGAAAAATTAGAACCTACTTTTTACCATTCGTCAGCCATTACAGATAATAGCCAAACAGCAAATCCCGAAGAGATAAAGGAATTGCGGAATTTTTTATAAGTAATACACAAAATAAGAAAAGCCTGAAGTTGGCAAACTCCAGGCTTTTCTTTTCTACAAGAACTATTAAAATCTACTAGTAAAAGTGGGATTAAAACATTCCGCCACCACCTTTATTAGTGTTGTCTTCTCTTTGTTTACGCTCAAGATTTTTGATTTTTGCTCCACCAAAATTATAGGTTAATCCTAAATAAACGGTTTGGCTTTCCCATGTAAATTGTCCTTTCTGAGGATAAGGATACATCGTATCAAAAGCATATTTCATTGTATTAAAGACGTCATTAAAACGTAAACTAATGTTCATCTTGTTGTCTAACAATGTATAACGCGAACCTATGTCCATTTTGTACATTTCATGGCTATTATTTTGCAATCCATCAACAGCACCTCTGTAAAATCCGAATAATAAGAAGCTTAAACGTTTGTTTACTTTAAAGTTTGAGTTCATACGACCGTTGAAAGCAGCAACCGTAACTTTTCTTTCAATTGGATTGCTGAGTTTTGTTGCCGGATCATATAAAAACACAACTCCTTGTTGGTTAATACTTGAGAAATCAATAGATGGAGAGATGTCCCACCATTTTGTTATCTTATAATTGAAAGAAACTTCGAAACCATAAGAAGTATTATGATCATAATTGGTAAAAGTCATGATTTGTTTGTTACCACTTGGATCTGTGTCATCCGGGTATAAAATTCTGCTAATTTGGTCATTGATGCTTCTGTAAAATACTCCTGTTGTAAAACTTCCTTTTTCGAAAGTTTTAGTGTAATTTACTTCTACTGAGTTCGTAAATTGAGGTCTCAATTCAGGATTTCCTAATGAAGTTACTAAAGGAGTAGAAAACTCACGAATAGGTTTTGTCTGTTCTAAACTAGGACGGTCTACACGACGGCTATAGCTAAATTGTAAAGTGTTTTTCTCATTCAAATTATAAGTGAAATAAGCTGATGGATATAAAGTAATATAATCATCATCAAATTTTTCAAGACCGTGATTTAAATTTGCAGCTACTTTATAGCTTTCAAAACGAGCTCCTAACTGGTAACTGAATTTTTTAAATTTCTGTCCAAAAGTTACATAAGCCGAATAAATATCAGTGTCGTAAGTATAATTAGAAACCGGAATTTCAGCTAATGGGTTGCCTGTAGTATAATCGTTATCCGTTTTAGTAATTCTGGCTTCAGCACCTGCTTCAAGAGTAGTTTTCTCGTTTAACGGATTTACATAATCAACGTTTAAAGTACTTAATTTACGAGTACCTCTAATGTAGTCATCATAAATTACGCTATTTTTAGTATTGTCAAGTTTTGTTGACTGAGTATCAAATGAAGCATATTGTGTTTCTTTGTTATCGCTATAGTTTCCTTCAAAATCTAAAGTATGACCTTCTTTTTTAAAGATGTGTTTGTATGCTAAGTTGTAAGTTCCAACCTGATCCGGACCAGTATATTTAGATTTTTGAAAAACATTCAATAAATCAGAATCAGCTACATTGTTGTAATCAATGTTTGTGTCTACAAATCCTTTTCCGTTAGATTTGTTTTGGTTGGTATAAAATGATAAAGTGTTATGATCATCGATTAAATAATCCATTCCAATTTTATACAAGTAAGAATCATTGTCATTCTTAATATCTAAATTTTGAGTAATGTCCTGATCTAATCTTTTGATATAGCCCTCATTAAAATAAGTTCCAAAATTCTGACCTACGTTTCCAAAGAAATTTACTTTTCCGGTTTTATAATTCAGGTTCAAAGACTGGTTGTATTTAGCCGTTTCTCCAAACGTGATTCCACCGCTGTAACTTCCGTTAAAACCAGTATTGGCATTTTTATGCAAAACGATATTAATGATTCCAGACATTCCTTCCGGATTGTACTTCGCACTTGGATTAGTGATTAACTCAATTTTTTTGATCGAAGTTGATGGAATTTGTTTTAATAATTGAGCAGGATCAATATTTGATGGTCTGCCGTCAATTAATACACGAACATTATCGTTTCCACGAAGTGAAAGTTTTCCATCCTGATCCACGTTTACAGATGGAATGTTGTTCATAATATCAGATGCAGAAGCTCCGGCAGTTGTTAAATCTTTTCCGACAGTAATTACTTTTCGGTCAATTTTTTGTTCTATTGTCGAACGATCGCTTACAATATTTACACCTTTAAGTTGCGTTGCTTCTTCATCAAGAGCAGCATTAATTGTGGCTGATTTTTTACTGTCGCTCAAAATTACTGACCCAACGTATTTTCTAAATCCAATGTACTGAATCTCGATAGTATAACTTTTTAAAGCCAAATTTTTAATCGAAAAGCTTCCATTATCATCTGTATTTACTCCTGTAACTACTTTTCCGTTATCTTTGATTGAGACTGTGGCGTAAGAAATAGGCGCATTATTCGATTTTTCGGTAATTTTCCCGGACACTGTTCCCGTGTTCTGGGCTTGTGTTGTTGCAATTACCCCCAGTAATGCAAACAGAAAGAATTTTAATTTCATAATGTTGTCGTGATTATTTTGATTTGATTGATGATGATGATTTGTTTTTTGTTTTTGTTTAGATTTTTTTTTTTGCTTCAAACGAATTCAAAGTCCCTATTAAGACTCTTTTATCATCGATATGTTACAGGAAAAATTAAAAAACATTTTGTTTTTTTTAAGATGCCCTGTTTTTTAATAGATTAGCATTTTAATTTTTTGATAATTTTAACAATTAGAATAAAAAGCTTTTTAAGAAGTTCTAAGTGTTTTGTTCTATTTTATATGTTTTTCATTTTCTGTAATTGATGAATAAGCAGTATCTTTGCTCACTTTAAAAATAAGTTTACATGTCATTATCACAAATTCTTACTCCTTCTATACAAAAAGCAATACAAGCATTATTTGATGTTACTGTTGATAAAATCGAATTTCAAACTACCAGAAAAGAGTTTGAGGGCGATATTACAATGGTAATTTTTCCTTTACTAAAAGTGATCAAAAGCAACCCGGTAGAATTAGGAAATAAAATAGGGAATTATTTAGTCGAAAATCTTCCTGAAGTATCACGTTTTAACGTTGTTTCGGGCTTTTTGAATATTGTAATTGCCGATAGTTATTATTTGAATTTCTTTAATGAAATAAGAGACAATCACAAATTTGGATATGTAACTCCAAGTCCGGAGGACAAAGCTATTATGGTCGAATATTCTTCGCCAAATACGAATAAACCTTTACACTTAGGTCACGTTCGTAACAATTTGTTAGGATATTCTGTAGCCGAAATCATTAAAGCTTCAGGTAAAAAAGTATATAAGACTCAAATCATAAACGACCGTGGAATTCATATTTGTAAATCGATGCTCGCATGGCAGAAATTTGGAAATGGTGAAACTCCTGAAAGTTCAAACTTAAAAGGAGATAAGTTAGTAGGTAAATATTATGTGGAGTTTGATAAAGCGTATAAAGCGGAAATTTCACAATTGGTAGAAACCGGTAAAACCGAAGAAGAAGCTAAAAAACAAGCTCCCATTATTATTGAAGCACAGGAAATGCTTAAAAAATGGGAATCTGGAGACGATGCTGTAATTTCCCTTTGGAAAATGATGAACCAATGGGTTTATGATGGTTTTGCAACAACGTACACCAATCTTGGAGTTAATTTTGATAAATATTATTACGAAAGTAATACCTATTTATTAGGAAAAGATGTCGTTCAGGTAGGTCTTGATAAAGGCGTTTTCGAAAAAGATCCTGACGGTTCTGTTTGGATTGATTTAACAGATGAAGGTCTGGATCGTAAAATTGTTTTGCGTTCTGATGGAACTGCGGTTTATATGACACAAGATATTGGTACAGCGATTCAGCGTGTAAAGGATATGCCGGATGTTGGCGGAATGGTTTATACCGTTGGTAACGAACAGGATTATCACTTTAAAGTATTATTCCTGATCCTGAAAAAGTTAGGTTTTGATTGGGCTTCAAGTTTATATCATTTATCATACGGAATGGTTGATTTACCATCAGGAAAAATGAAAAGCCGTGAAGGAACTGTTGTAGATGCTGATGATTTGATGCAGGATATGACCGATACAGCACAACAAATTTCTGAAGATTTAGGGAAATTAGACAGTTATTCTGCTGAAGAAAAAGCGAGATTGTACAAAACAATTGGTCTTGGTGCTTTAAAATATTACATCTTAAAGGTAGATCCTAAAAAACGTATTTTGTTTAATCCTGAAGAATCTGTTGATTTTGCCGGAAATACAGGTCCGTTTATTCAGTACACATATGCCAGAATTCAATCGATAATCCGTAAAGCCGATTTTGATTTTTCTGCCACAACCCATACCGAAGAATTGCACGAAAAAGAAAAAGAATTGGTAAAACAAATCGAAGTTTTTCCTGAAGTAATTCAGAATGCAGCTCAAAATCACAGCCCTGCATTAATTGCAAATTATACTTATGATTTGGTAAAAGAATACAATTCATTCTATCAGTCAGTACATATATTAGGAGAAGTAGATTTGACTAAAAAGATATTCAGAGTGCAGCTTTCACAGAAAGTAGCCGAAGTTATAAAATCAGCCTTTACATTATTAGGAATAGAAGTTCCTGAAAGAATGTAATAAGGTTTATTGCAAAAAAAAGCCGATAGTCCTAAAACTATCGGCTTTTTTAATAACTAACACAAATATTTTTATTTTACAAATTTGTCGATAATAGCATCTGATTCTGCTTTTGTAGCAGTTGGTTTCAAATCGAACAAAAGAGAATAAAGCGCTTTTCTATCAACTTTTGCTTCAAGGTTTAAGTCTTTATGTCTGTCAAAAAGCGTTTGCCATTTATCGCGCACGTTTTTCCAAAGCGCATTATTTTCCTTCCACCATTTTTGTCCTGCGATACATTTAATGTCTGCAACTTTAGTGTAAATATCCATACCTTTTTCCTGCGCTAACAAAACATCTTTTCCGCTGTCATCACGAATCAATTTGTCATTATCTTGCTCGTGGTTCCATCCAGTAGCAGTAATTTCGTGAATGTTTCTTCTTTTCAATACATTGTAGTCATTACGTTTTGTTTGCTCTCTTCTAGGTAGAGGAGCATCAGCAACGTTTTTCCAATAATCTTGTCCGTCTACATGTACCCAAGTTGATGATCCCTCGTATCTCGGACTATCATCTACCTGATATACTTTTTGAGTCCATTGTCCTTTTACGGCTTTTTTGTCCAGTTTTTTATATTTCCAGGAAGTTCCTTTGTCAAACGAGTATAAGTCTGTGTTTTCATATAGCCAATCTTGTCTCCAGTGTTTGATGATCATATCGTCACTTACTATCAATAAATGTTGCATTACAATTTTATTTGGAGTGTCTTCTAATAGCTCTACCCATTCTAAAGCAGATTCATGTTTCGTTTCTGAAGGCTTGTAAGTAAGAGAGTCTTTAGGATATTGAAAAGTTTCTGTAAAATTAAATTTCACTTCATAACAACCGCACATAGATTTGATTGATTTAATGTCTTGTTGTTTTTTATCCTGACTGAAACCAAGGCTACAAGTCAAAGCCATAACGGCTGAAAAGAAGAGGCTTTTTGAAATCATAACTTATTTTTTTGTTTTTAATTTTCGCAAATATATAAATTTATTTAGAACAAATAAAAATAGTTTATATATTTGCATCATTATTAAGACTGAATAAAAATAATGAAGATAAAATTTACACTTTTTGTGGTTATCCTTTTTTCTCAGATTTCTGTTGGACAGGAAATGCAAAAAGATAGTGTTAAAACCAATGAATTGTCTGAAGTTATGGTTACTACAGCCACCAGGACTGAAAGAGTACTTTCTTCTTTGCCATTACCTATGACAGTTATTACATCTGAAACAATTATAAAATCTGGTGTTACAAGATTGAACGAAATTTTAAACGAACAAACAGGAATTATATTGATTCCTGATGAAAGTGGTTTTGAAGGCGTGCAAATACAAGGTTTAGATGCGGCATATACCATGATCCTTATTGATGGAGTTCCTCTTGTAGGTAGGAGTTCAGGAGTTTTAGATTTATCGAGAATTTCTGTTGGAAACATAGAAAGAATCGAAATTGTAAAAGGAGCGTCTTCAGCTTTGTACGGTTCAGAAGCAATGGGCGGAGTTATCAACGTGATTACAAAAAGACCTAAAAAAGATATGTTTTCAGGTAATCTATCTTATCGATACGGTACTTTTAATACCAATGATGCGAACGCTAATTTACTTTGGAAAAAGAAAAAATTTGCGGCGAACTTATTTGCCAATTTTTATTCGACTGACGGATTTGACTTAGATAAAAGCACGTGGTTAAAGAATGTCGAAAAATATCACAATACCACAATTCAGCCAAAAATATATTACGATTTTTCAGAAAACCTTAAACTAGCTTTTAGTAATCGTTTTTTTAATCAAAAGATAGATAACAGGGAGGTAATAGAATCTGAAAGATATCAAGGTGATGCAAAAGAAAATGAGTGGAATTCGCAAATTAAAGTAGAGCATAGATGGAATTCTAAATTGTATTGGGAATATGAATTGTATGCTACCAATTATAAAAATGATGCATTTTTGAATAATCCGGATAACGTACTTTTTGATCGTACCTATTATAATCAATGGCTGGTTAGGCCAGAAGTTAGAACCACATGGTCTATAAATAAAGATAAATTAACAGCAGGAGTTGGATTTAATTATGAAACATTAGACCGTACTTACTTTGCCAGTAATGTCAAATTTAATTCACAATATGTTTATCTGCAATATGATTATAATCCAAGGGAGAAATTAAATATTCTTGCCGGATTTAGATATGATAATCATAGCGAATATGCCTCACAATTTAGTCCAAAATTAGCCGTAAATTATAAATTTAAAACCAGTTTTTCTTTAAAAGGTTCACTAGGATATGGTTATAAAGCGCCAGATTTCCGTCAGTTATATTTCGATTTCACAAATCCATCGGTAGAATATACCGTTTTAGGATATAATGTGGCCGAAGCCCGATTAAATGAATTTGCAAGCCAGGATTTGCTTTCGTCGAGAGTAGCCGGAATAGATTTTAGTGAACCATTGAAACCGGAAAGTTCGATAAACTTTAATTTTGGAGGTTTTTATAAAAAGAACAAACTTAAAGTAGAAATAAATGCTTTCTACAATTCGATTAGCGATTTAATTGATACTGGCGTTATCGCTACAAAGAAAAAGGGACAAAACATTTTTAGCTATTTCAATTACAGCAACGTATTTACCTATGGTGTAGAATTTAATTCTGCTTATCAATTTACTAAAGATTTTTCAGTTTCAGTAGGATATCAATATTTGACTGCCAAAGACAAATCAGTTGTTGATAATTTTGAAGAGCATCAGTATATCCGTAATTCTGATTTACAAACGATTAAAATTGATAAATCAGACTATTTTGGTTTATACAACAGATCGAAACACACTGCCAATCTTAAATTTACTTATAACATCCCGTCAATCAAAACAGACATTAATTTACGTGTTTTATATCGCAGTAAATATGGTCTGTTTGACAGCAATGGAAACGGGATTCTTGACAAATACGACAATTTTATAGGAGATTATTTTATTACAAATTTATCAGCCACAAAATATATTGCAGATAAATTGATGCTTCAGGCGGGAGCTAATAATTTATTCGATTATACAGATCCAGGCCAAATTCCGAGTTTGTCGGGAAGACAACTTTATGCAAGAATTCAATACAATTTCTAAATCAACAATAATTTAAATACCATTACTATGAAAACAAATTTTTTAAAACTTTCGCTTTTAGCACTAGTACTTTTTACTGCATCTTGTAGCAGCGATGATGATAAAGACACAACTCCTGAAGTAGTTGTAACAACACCAGTTAAAGATCTTTATGCTCCACAAACAGGAGGAGGCGGAACGGGACAACCAACAGGTGGTGAATATACAAAATTCAGCTTTTCTGAAAATAAAGTTGTTACTACTGATAAATGGGATATTGCTTTTCGTGGAACTTTTATTATTGTAAATGGAGGAGCAAAAGTTAATGTTGATGATGCAGGTGAACCGGCAAGAACAGGATCAGGAGCTATTAGTATTGTTTCTAATACTTTTGGAGCTGTAACAACATTTCCAGGAGCATCTACTTTTAAACAAGATGCAGCTACAGTTTACTCAATTCCAGCAGTTAGTGGACAAGGATGGTATAACTATGCAAATACTGTAATTTCTCCTATTGCCGGAAAAGTTTTTGTTGTAAAAACGCATGATGGAAAATATGCAAAATTCGAAATCTTAAGCTATTATCAAGGTGCGCCAGCAAATCCAACGGCAGAATCTAAATCAAGATATTATACATTTAATTTCGCTTATCAAGCTAATAGTACTACTACATTCTAAGAAAATATTTGCAATATTAGGTGAAGTGAAAATTTTAGTTTTTAAGCTTTGATAACCAATATTGTATCATACACCACATTATAATTCAGTTAATCATTAGCTTTGTTTTTTTTATTTTTTTTGATAAAGAGGTTAGATAAATCTAGCCTCTTTTTTTGTTTTTATTTTAATGCTAAAAATAATTCATAAATTAATGTTTAATTCTATCTTTGCAGATACTTTTTTATAAGGAATTAACAGGAATTTTGAATAAAAATTTTAACATATCCTTTCTTCAAATTTATAATTACTAGTGAACACAAAATCTTATTTTTTTCAGTCTTTTGCAATTGTAGCATTGGCATTCATAGCTTTCATTGGATTTAAACAAATCTTACCTGATAAAATCTTTCCAGATAGTAAGGTAGATTCTAAAAATGTGCTTATAGATAGCTTGCTTTTAGAATCAGTAGCGAACGACTCTTTGGCGCTAAAAGGCGACAGTATTTCTGAAAGTGAAAAGAAGGAAGCAGGAGAAAAAATTACTTTTGACGCTGCTGAGGGAGTCGAATTTCCATCTGAAACTTTTGATAATTATAAAGGATATCAATACCTGATTTCTTTTTATGAAAAATTATATCAACTCGAAAAGAATCCGCAGGCCAAAGTTAGGATTGCTTATTATGGAGATTCCATGACAGATGGCGATTTGATCGTGCAGGATGTTCGATCTAATTATCAGGAACGTTTTGGAGGTAATGGTGTTGGATTTGTTTCGATAACTTCAGAATCTGCAGCTTCAAGAGGATCTGTAAAATCTTCGTATTCTAAAAATTGGAAAACACTCTCGTATTTAAATATTAAAAATCCAATTAGTCCTTTTGGAGTAAACGGTCATGTGTTTTTTGCAAATGACAAAGTAAATACCACCTGGGTTCAATACGAGGCAGGTCTTAATAAATACGCGACAACTTTAGATAATCCTACTTTGTATTATGGAAGATCGTCTAAAAAAGGAAGTGTAAATTTTATTATCGGAAAAGATACTTTACGAAAAACTCTTGTCCCAAACAATTTGATCAATACCTTAAAAGTAAGCTCGGGAAGTATCAAGGCATTCAAAGCTAATTTCATCCATGCTGATTCAATTCCTATTTATGGCTTTAATTTTGATAATGGGATTGGAGTTCACGTTGATAATTTCTCGCAAAGAGGAAATTCAGGATTGCCAATTTCGATGTTTAATGCCAATGTAATGAAGGGCTTCAATAATAGCTTAAAATACGATTTGGTTATTTTGCATTACGGAACCAACGTTTTAAACTACGGAACCAAGAATTATTCCTGGTATCAAAGAGGAATGACAAAAGCGGTGAATAAAATAAAAGAATCTTTTCCGGGAGTTTCTATTTTGATTATTTCAACAGCTGATAAGTCTACAAAATATGATATGGAAATGAAAACAGATTCTGCCGTTGTGCCTTTAATGAAAGCTCAAAAAAGATATGCACTCGAAACCGAATCCGGATTTGTGAATCTGTATACTTTAATGGGAGGCGACGGATCTATGGTAAAATGGGTAGATGAATCTCCGGCAAAAGCCAATAAAGATTATACACACTTTAATCAAAGAGGAGCAAAAGCTATAGGTAAATTATTATACGATCAATTAAATAAAGGTTACGAGCAATATAAAGCATTGCGAGAAAATAGAGAAACTGACGTTAATAAGCGGAAAGCCGTCAGGAAAACAAATACAGATTCCGTTTCTGTAAAAAATGATAGCGTAAATGACTAGATTAATGATTTTCTTTTGTTGCCTTTTTTTCGCAACAAACGATAAAATGCAAAAGCCAGATCCAATACCAATAACAAAAAACATGATTCATAAAGTCGATACAGCAACAGTTGATTCTTTTTCAGAGGATGGAATCTATAATGCAAAAGTCTTAAAGCGTTTTTTTGAGAAATTAAAAGAAAACGAGGATCATAATAATCAAAAAATAAGTATTGTACATATTGGCGATTCTCATATTCAGAGTGATTTAATGACCAATGAAATCAGGCTTAATCTTCAGCGAAAGTTTGGTAATGCCGGCAGAGGATTGGTTTTTCCTTATCAACTGGCAAAAACAAATGGTTCTTATAACGAGCGTTTTTATTCGAACAGAGCATTGGAAAGTTATCGAAATATTCATCCTTTTAAAAATGTTCCTGTTGGTTTAAGCGGGATAGCATTATGGAGAGATAATGGTGGTTTTGCAATCGAATTGCATATCAAAGAGGCAAATTTTAAGTTTAATACTATTCATATCATTACGCCCAAAAATGAAAATATGTTTGATTTGGCTACATCATCCCAAACCAAAACAATTCAGTCAACAGAGCGAAAAGTAATTACTCATAAAATTAAAAAAGGCGAAGCGATCTCGACAATTGCTGATAAGTATAAGATCTCGATTGCTGAAATTAAACGAGAGAATCATCTGAAGTCAAATAACATCCGTGCGGGCAGAACGCTGAGGATTTTAACAAATGAAACAAAGCCTAAAAATATTACCAGTTCAGCATTTGTTTCATTAGATCTCGAATCTGATTCTTTTTCTCATTCTTATCACTCGGATAAAGCATTGGATAAAATCTTTCTGATTCCGAATAAAAATGCTGATAAATACGCGCTTAACGGAATTGTTCTGGAAAAAGATGCGCCTGGAATCATGTACAGTGGTATTGGGGTAAACGGAGCAAAATTCTCAGATTATAATAAGTATTCATTATTTTTTGAACAACTAAAAGCTTTGCATCCTGATATGTTGGTTCTTTCCTTTGGAACAAATGAAAGTTATGATCACATGGAAGCTTCAGCTTATATTGAACAGATTCGTCTCTTTATTAAGAAAGTGAGAGAGCAGAATATAAATGTGCCGATAATTATTAGTACGCCAGCACCTTCTTTGCTTAAAGGAAGAAGAACTAATACTTACATATTCGATTATGCGAGAAGTATAATTCAAATGACCGAAACGGACAATGTAGCTGTTTGGGATTTATATGATGAATTTGGTGGAATGCATGGAATTCAGCAATTAAAATCTCAAGGATTAATAGGGCCCGATTGGGTTCATTATTCTAAAAAAGGATACGAAAAACAAGGAGACTTGTTTACAGAGGCGTTTTTAAAAGCATACGATAATTTTAAATTAAAAAAGTAAGTTGATTACAATAGATAACATAAATAATTGGTTTGTTCAAAATTTCGGTGCAGTTACTTTACAACAGGCTAAAAGTTGGTTCATATACAATCCCGAAGAAAAACTATTATTTAATACCGGTTTATTCTTAGGATTGTTTCTCGTGTTTTATTTTGTGTATGCTTTTTTACGCAAGACATTTTATTTGAGATTAACATACGTGATTCTTTTCTCGCTTTTCTTTTATTATAAGTCAAGCGGAATTTACTTTTTGCTCCTATTGCTTTCCTCGGTTGTAGATTATGGCTTGAGCCAAATTATCTATCGAGAAGCAAAAGACAGCAGAAAGAAAATTTATCTGGTTATAAGTGTAATCCTGAATTTAGGATTATTGGGGTATTTCAAATATATGAACTTCATGATTGTAACATTCAATGATATGTTTCATGGTAATTATAAGCTTCATGATATTTTTCTGCCAGTCGGAATTTCTTTCTATACGTTTCAGTCGATGAGTTATATTATCGAGATTTATCGTGAAGAAATCAAGCCAACAAAAAACTATATTGAGTATTTATTTTTCGTTTCGTTTTTCCCGCAGTTAGTTGCCGGACCAATTGTTAGAGCAAAAGATTTCTTGCCACAGATTTATCAAAAGCTAAATCTGACCAAGCAAGATGTAAACAATGCTTTGTTTTTAATTATTGGTGGGTTAATCAAGAAAACGGTAATCTCAAATTACATCTCAATAAACTTTGTGGACCGTGTTTTCGACACGCCAATGAATTATACATCGTTCGAAAATTTAATGGCATCTTACGGATACGCTATTCAAATTTATTGTGACTTTTCGGGATATTCAGATATGGCAATTGGTATTGCATTGTTGCTTGGATTCAAATTACCGGCCAACTTTAGAACGCCATACAAGTCAACTTCGATCACTGATTTCTGGAGAAGATGGCATATTTCATTATCCACCTGGTTAAAAGATTTCTTGTATATTTCTATAGGAGGAAACAGAGAAGGAACATTCGCCGGATTTTTATTCCCAAGTTTATTCTTCTTCGGATTATTGCTTTGGGGAATGTCAAATATAAACGAGAGCTTTATTCCGTTAGGTATAGCAATTGGAGCAATTGTATTATTCTCTCTGACATTTTTACTTTCCAAGAAAAAACATCAAACATTGGTAACCAATTTCAATTTGTTTACCACAATGCTTTTAGGAGGATTATGGCATGGAGCAGGAGCACAATTTATTGTTTGGGGAGCACTACACGGACTAGCATTGGCAGTGCATAAAATCTTCATGGAATTTTTTCCTTCCAAAAAAGAAGGCAAAGGTTCCAATTTTTTATGGACGTTTTTCTCTATTGTAATCACATTCCATTTTGTAGTTTTCTGTTGGATCTTTTTCCGCGCCAGAGATTTCGAAACAGCTTTGCAGGTCATCAACAATATTGGTCAGTTAACATTCGAACCAGAACATTGGCAAGCCATTATATTAGGATATAAAAATGTATTCGGATTAATGCTTTTTGGATATGTTTGGCATTTCCTACCAGAAGTGATCACATCAAAAATGAAATTTGTTTTCGATAAAACCCCTTTAATAGGAAAAGCAATTATCCTGGGCTTTGTTTACTGGATAGTGTACGCTACAGCCGTTGCAGGTTCGCAGCCATTTATCTACTTTCAGTTTTAAAAAAAAAGGTTCAAAGGGACAAAGTTACAAAGGCGCAAAGGTTTTTCTTTGCGCCTTTTATATTTAAAGCCATAAATTAAGTGGGTTTTGAAAATCAGCTAAAATCTTTTTTAATCTGCATGAAACAATAAAAACTTTGCGTCTTCGCGACTTTGCTAGCAAAAAAAACTCAACGTTCTTGGTGAAAAAAACTTTGTGTCTTAGCGCCTTAGTGGCAAAAAACTACATATAAATAAAAATTGCCTGAAATACCTAATTAGATTATCTTTGCACTTCAAATAAAGAAAAAATTATGTTTGATAATTTAAGTGATAAGTTAGATAAAGCCTTCCATATATTAAAAGGGCACGGTAAAATTACAGAAGTAAATGTTGCCGAAACCTTAAAAGAAGTTCGTCGTGCCTTACTTGATGCCGATGTTAACTTTAAAATTGCTAAAGATTTTACTGCCAAAGTAAAAGAAAAAGCAATAGGTCAGGACGTTTTAACAACACTTCAGCCAGGACAATTATTGGTGAAGTTAGTAAAAGACGAACTAACAGAATTAATGGGTGGCGATGTTGCTGGAATCAATCTTTCGGGAACACCAAGCGTTATTTTGATGTCAGGACTTCAGGGTTCTGGTAAAACGACTTTCTCTGGTAAACTTGCCAACTTTTTAAAAACTAAGAAAAACAAGAAACCACTTCTTGTAGCTTGTGATATCTACCGTCCTGCGGCGATCAACCAGTTACATGTTGTTGGGGATCAAATAGGTGTTGAGGTTTACTCAGAACCAGAAAACAAAAATCCTGTAGAGATTGCTCAAAACGCAATCAAACATGCAAAAGCAAACGGTTTTAATGTTGTTATTGTCGATACCGCTGGTCGTTTGGCAGTAGATCAGGAGATGATGGATGAAATTGCACGTGTTCACAAAGCAATTCAGCCACAGGAAACTTTGTTTGTTGTAGATGCAATGACAGGACAAGATGCTGTAAATACAGCAAAAGCCTTCAATGATATCCTGAACTTCGACGGAGTTATCTTAACCAAATTAGATGGAGATACCCGTGGTGGAGCTGCAATTTCGATTAAATCGGTTGTCAACAAGCCAATCAAATTTGTAGGTACAGGCGAGAAGATGGAAGCAATTGATGTTTTCTATCCGGATCGTATGGCCGAGCGTATCTTAGGTATGGGAGACGTTGTGTCACTTGTAGAAAGAGCGCAGGAACAATTTGACGAAGAAGAAGCCAGAAAACTTCAAAAGAAAATCGCTAAAAACGAATTCGGTTTTGACGATTTCTTAACGCAGATTCAACAAGTAAAGAAAATGGGTAATATGAAAGATCTGGTTGGAATGATTCCGGGAGCTTCAAAAGCCATGAAAGATGTAGAGATAGAAGATGATGCATTTAAACATATAGAAGCAATCATTCACTCGATGACGCCAATCGAAAGAAGCAAACCTGCCATAATCGACGTAAAAAGGAAAGCCAGAATCGCTAAAGGTTCCGGAACCAAAGTCGAGCAAGTAAATCAGTTAATGAAGCAATTCGACCAAATGAGCAAAATGATGAAGATGATGCAAGGTCCGGGCGGAAAAAACCTGATGAAAATGATGGGAGGCATGAAAGGAATGCCAGGCGGAATGCCGAGATAAAGAAAAATTTGTTTAAGGTTTAAAGTTTCAAGTTGCTTGGAATTTTAGACCTTAAATTTTTTAACTATATTAATAATAGAGAAGCAGTTAACTTCTCACTTTTAACTCAAAAGAAATGCAACTACTAGACGGTAAAAAAACAGCTGAAGACATTAAAAACGAAATTGCAGCCGAAGTTCAATCGATAAAAGATGCCGGAGGAAAAGTACCTCATTTGGCAGCCGTAATCGTTGGTACAAACGGGGCAAGTTTAACTTACGTAGGAAGTAAAGTAAAATCTTGCCAGCAAATTGGCTTCGATTCAACTTTAGTAAGTTTACCCGAAGATATTACCGAAGAAGCTTTACTGGCAAAAATCAAAGAACTTAACGGAGATGACGATCTTGATGGTTTCATCGTTCAGTTACCGTTACCAAAACATATCGACGAGCAAAAAATCTTATTGGCAATCGATCCGGATAAAGACGTTGATGGTTTTCACCCAACAAACTTCGGGAGAATGGCTTTAGAGATGGAAAGCTTTATTCCTGCAACGCCATTCGGTATAATGCAGTTACTAGAGCGTTACAACGTAGAAACTGCCGGAAAACATACCGTTGTTATTGGTAGAAGCCACATTGTAGGCCGACCAATGAGTATTTTAATGAGCCGTAAAGGAAATCCTGGAGATTCAACAGTAACTTTAACCCACAGCCGCACTAAAAATTTAGCCGAATTCACTAAAAATGCTGATATTATTATCACCGCTTTAGGAGTTCCTGAATTCTTAAAAGCAGACATGGTTAAAGACGGAGTTGTAATTATAGATGTTGGAATTACTCGTGTAGACGATGCATCAAACCCAAAAGGTTATGTAATCAAAGGCGACGTTGATTTTGATGAAGTAAGCAAAAAATCATCATTTATCACGCCAGTCCCTGGTGGAGTAGGACCAATGACAATTGCAATGCTGCTTAAAAATACCCTTTTAGCCAGAAAAATGAGAAGCGCGAAAAAGTAATTTTTCACATCAAATAATAAACAAAGCCTATTCAATCGAGTAGGCTTTGCTGTTTTATATACTTTGGGCCCGACCATATCCCTCACGCAACGTTGCGTGATGCGGCAGTCCCAGAGGGACGATATATTTATAGAAATATATGATTTATGTTTTGTAGAGCCCCATCGGGGTGACATATTAAAATATACAATATTTAATTTCCAGAATAAACTCCGCTAGGAGTTACCGGTTGTAGAGCGATTTAGGCGCATCGAAAAAAAATCACAACAAAAAAATCAATTTTCTATTTGCTAATTGAAAATAAAATATAACTTTGCAGTACAAAGTACTTTATTTATGAATCAGAAGCATCAAGAAGATTTAGCACACATTCGTTCCATGATGGAGCGCTCTTCAAGATTTATATCCCTAAGTGGACTCTCAGGAGTATTTGCGGGCCTATCGGCTTTAATTGGCGGATTGTACGTGTATCAGCTATTCAAAGTAAACGGGATAGAATATTTTACTGATCAACATATATTGTTGACTAGTAACTTAGTTTCAGAATTATTCTGGATTGGCGTTGCAATTTTAGTTTGTGCTTTTGCTTTTGGTATATTTTTTACAATCAGAAAAAGCAGAAAATACGATTTACCAATCTGGACATCGGCAACAAAAAATATGTTATTCAATTTAGCCGTTCCTCTTTTGGCCGGAGGTATATTTTGTCTGGCACTTTTATACCACGAAATTTATAGATTAGTAGCTCCGGCTACTTTAATTTTCTACGGCTTAGCACTTGTAAATGCAGAAAAATATACATTTTCTGATGTTAAGTACTTAGGATTCTGTGAATTATTTTTAGGATTTGTTTCTCTTTTTTATATCGGATATGGTTTAGTTTTTTGGATCATCGGTTTTGGTATTTTGCATATCTTTTACGGATTAATAATGTTCAAAAAATACAAATAAATCCAAGCAATGGGAATCATTGATAAACTAAATAAAGATTTTGAAAGCCGTGTCAGATTGGGTATTATGTCCATCCTGATGGTCAATGAATGGGTTGATTTTACCGAGATGAAGAGCCTTCTGAACATTACAGATGGTAATCTGGCTAGTCATTCCTCAGCGCTCGAAAAATCAGAATATATCGAAGTCAAAAAAGAGTTTGTGGGTAAAAAACCTAAAACCTCTTACCAGGTGACTCCCAGAGGACGTGCGGCTTTTAAGGAACACCTTTCTTACCTTGAAAAATTAATGAAATCGTAATAACTATATTTTTTTACCTAAATACTTTGAAACACAAAGTACTTTTAAAATTTAAAACAATGAAAAAACATCAAATCATTCTAGCTTGCAGTATACTATTTACACTGCTTTTTTACAACGAGTCAATAGGAGTAAACCTCGCTATTTTTGGACTATTCTTAACCGGTTCAATCTGTTATTTCTTTCAGGATCGCTTTACAGACAGATCACATTTAATCTTGGTTGTTACTTCGGTTTTATCTTGTCTGGCTTTTGCCTGGTACGGAGATTTTGTTTCTTTTTTGGCTTTGGCAATCTCCATTCTCTTTTTGCAGTTTAAAACCCAGGAATCAAAACTTAAAATCATACAGGTATTTCCATTGGTATTTTTAAATGCATTCGCGTCGATAGGTCGTATTTTTATGTTCAGCCAATGGCTTCCGGAAAGAAAAATTCATAACAACTTTGCCAAGAAGCTGATCGCTTATTTCGTTATTCCAACAATTTTTATAATAGTATTTTTTACAGCCTATTCTTTTGGAAGTACTCATTTCTCTTCTCTACTTACAGATTATACTTTAGATATCGATATTGTAGAAGTAATCTTAATTGGAATATTAGGGTTTTATATTTCATTCAGTTTCTGGAATTACTGGGTACCCGAAATTTGTTATGAAAAAAATGAATTATTAGACAATGATTTTAATAACATAGCCGAAATTAAAAACCAAAATACATTTTCGTTTTTAGATATTGACTTCGAGAGAAAAAGCGGTGAGATCACTTTACTGTTGCTAAATATTATGCTTTTAGTATTTATTGTAACCTACAATTACGAACAGTTTTTTGAAGTGATAGAAAAATCAAACCTGAGCGCAGATACACACGAAAGAGTCAATTCGGTAATTTTCTCGATTGTTATGGCTGTTGGTGTTATTATGTTCTATTTTAAAGGCGGATTCAATTTTGATAAACAAGCAGCTAATCTCAAAAAACTGGCTAAAATTTGGATTGTCTTAAACGGACTTTTAATAGTAAGTACCATTATTAAAAACTCAGAATACATTTCAGTTTTCGGATTAACTTATAAACGATTGGGAGTTTATGCTTTTTTGACTTTGGCTATCATAGGTTTAGTTTTTGTTTTTCTAAAAATAACAAAACAAAAAACAAACGCTTATCTGGCCAACCAAATGGTATGGTATTTTTACGGAACGGTTTTGTTGTGCAGTTTTGTAAATTGGGGAAATCTGATTACGACTTACAATATTGCAGTAAACAAATGTGTCGAACCACTATTTTTGAGCGGTTTGAATTTTAATGACGAAGCCCGAAGAGCGTATTTTTCAAAACTTCACTTAGATGGAAAATTAATTGAAATTAGAAAAGAAGAAGAGATTGATGAATATCAAAACAAGACATTTTTATCAAAGGCGTTGTACTATGAGTTTTTGAATAATAAAAAGTAATTTTTTCCTCAAACCACCTTTAGTAAAATACTCAAGGTGGTTTTTTAGTATTTAATTATACTTTTAAACTTTTGGGTTTTAAAAATAAAGGATACTTTTGCACCACTTAAAAAAAACTTCTCCAATGGACGATTATTATTCGTTAGTATTAAATTAAAATAGCTTTTGAATTATTTCAAAATGCTATGATAAAACCCTGCAATTTTGAAATGAAAGCCTTTTACAAAAACAACAACGGATTAACCGAGACAAAAGAATGGACTCCAAACTGCTGGATTAACATTGAGTCTCCTTCAGAAACAGAAAAAAAATACTTACTGGAAGAACTGCAAGTTCCTGAAGCCTTTTATAATGATATTGAAGATATCGACGAAAGACCTCGTATGGAATCTGAAGACGGCTGGACTTTGTTTATCATGCGTATCCCTGTAAAAAGTAATGATGTTAAACTGCCTTTTCAAACTATCCCGTTAGGATTAATTTTTAAAGAAGATATTTGTGTTACCATCGGTTTTTACGAAACCGAAATCATTTCTGATTTTGTACAATATACCAATCGAAAAAATATACACATAAGAGATAATTTTGATCTCGTTTTACGATTGTTATTATCCTCAAGTGTTTGGTACTTAAAATATCTGAAACAAATTAATCAAAAGATCAAACTGGCCGAAGATAATTTAGAGAAATCAATCAAGAACGAAGAATTACAAGCACTTTTGCAAATAGAAAAATGTCTGGTATTCTTTATTACTTCCTTAAAAGGAAATGATGTTTTGTTTCACCGAATTAAAAATCTAAAAGCCCAAAGAGAACATTTTGATCAGGATTTATTGGAAGATGTTGATATCGAATTAAGTCAGGCGCAAGACACTGCAAATATCTACAGCAATATCTTAACCGGAATGATGGATGCTTATGCTTCGGTGATTTCGAACAATATGAATAATATTATGAAGCAAATGACTTCAATTTCTATTATTTTAATGATCCCCACTTTAATTGCCAGTTTATACGGAATGAACGTGCCAAACGGTTTAGAAGAAAGTAAATACGGAATCTGGATATTACTTTTAGTATCGGTAATCTTATCTATTTTTGGTGTTTATCTATTCAAAAGAAGAAGATGGTTTTGATAAAATAAATTAGAAAAGCGTTATAAAAAAAAAGACCCTTCCGCAGCAACGAAAGGGTCTTTTTTTTATAAGATTAATTTAATAATCTCCTTTTTTCTTAAATCTGGGATCATCCTTTGATATAAAATCTGTTCGTCGCTTAGGAACATCATCTTTTGATAAAAAATCAGTTCGTCGTCTTGGAGCTTCAGGTTTTGGTAAACTTGCTTCTTCGGTTTTGCTTGACGGTTCAATTAAATGATTTAATTCTTTAATTTCATCATCAGTCAAATCACGATAACGGCCCACCGGAACATCAAGCGAAATATTGATAATTCTGATACGTTTAAGGGCCGTTACGTCATAACCCAGATATTCGGTCATTCTACGAATTTGGCGGTTTAAACCCTGCGTTAAAATGATTTTAAAAGTAAATTGACTAATCTGCTCTACTTTACATTTTTTGGTTACAGTATCCAGAATCGGGATACCATTTCCCATACGTTGTATAAAACGTTCTGTAATAGGTTTGTTTACCGTTACGGTATATTCTTTTTCGTGGTTGTTTCTGGCGCGTAAAATTTTGTTTACGATATCGCCGTCATTCGTCATAAAAATTAATCCTTCACTGGCTTTGTCCAATCGTCCAATTGGGAAAATGCGTTTTGGATAATTAATATAATCCACAATATTATTTCGAACTTCAAGATTCGTGGTGCATTCAATTCCAACCGGTTTGTTGAAAGCCAGGTAAACCAATTTTTCGTGTTTCTCAACAATCAGTTTTCCGTCAATACGCACTTCGTCATTTTGCGAAACTTTCGTTCCCATTTCAGGTACAACACCATTTATTGTTACGCGTCCTTCTTCAATAAGTTTATCAGCTTCACGGCGGGAACAATATCCTGTTTCACCAATAAATTTATTCAGACGTTTTAAATTCTCTTCCATACTGCAAAAGTAAGCAAAATTTGGACTTCTTAGAATTTTAGATTATTAGATCTTTGGATTGTTGGATTGTTGGATTGGTAGAATTTTAGATTTCACACAATCTTGTCATCCTGAGGGACAAAGGATCACATGAGTAATTCCGTAAAGAAAGTTGACAATCTTTGTCGAGTTTCTGGTGTGATCCTTTGTTCCTCAGGATGACAAACATGCGGTTACTTTATCTAAAAAAACCTTTGCCCCTTTGAACCTTATTTTAAGAATGAAACTCAGAACTATCCTCAGGCGTTTCTTTCCTCTCAAACATTCCGTAATCGCGAACAACTGTGGCAATTCTTAAATGGTAGTCTTTAAAAACTTCATTTCGGCCTTTTGCCTGTGCGTGACTTTGCATTTCGAGATTTCGCCATTGCTGGATGCTTTCTTCATCTTTCCAAAAAGATAAGGATAGAACTTTCTCAGGATCGCTAAAACTCTGAAAACGTTCTATCGAAATAAATCCGTCGATATAGTCTAATTCTGGTCGCAGACTTGCGGCGATGTTCAGATATTCTTCTTTTTTTCCTTCGTTAGGGATTACTTCAAAAATTACTGCTATCATATTTTGTTTTTTATTTTATCGCATCCAGATACTTTAGCTAATCTGGCATTAATCAAGGGTTCGTATTTTATATTATTTTCTAAAAGTGTAATCGTTTTATATTCATGAAATAAAAACCATAAAACTTCACTAGGTTGACGGAATAAAGCAAAGTTATTTAACTTTACAAAAGAATACTTCATTCTATATTTAACTATGGAAACCTAAAATGGAAGATCAATTTATAAAAGCGGCAGGATTAATTGGAAACGCCACGCGTGCAGCCATTATGTGGACATTGTTAGACGGAAGAGCTTTTACAGCCACAGAGCTTTCGATTGCTGTAAATACATCGCCGCAAAATATGAGTATGCATTTGGGTAAACTTCTTGAGGCAAATTTACTGACTGTCAAAAAACAAGGCCGACATAAATATTATAGATTTTCGAGTAAAGAAGTAGCCTACGTTGTTGAAGCTATGGCTAATCTTATCCCCAAGCCGGAGATTTCTTCAAAAAAGAAAACCGAAAATTATCCTCCCGTAAAATATTGCCGAACGTGTTATGATCATCTGGCGGGTAAAATAGGAGTGGCTTTAGCCGATAGTTTAGTAGAACAAAAAATAATAATCGAAAAGAATAGTACTTTCGAAATTAGTCCCGAAGGAGAAAAATGGTTTTCAGATTTTGGAATTAATTTAGAAGAAGCTCAAAAGCAAAAAAGAATATTCTTAAAACCTTGCCTTGACTGGAGCGAAAGACGATATCATATCGCAGGATCAGTAGGAACTTTGTTGTTGAATAAAATGCTGGAGAAAGACTGGATCAGAAAAACCAAAGATTCAAGGGCAATCATAATAACAGGAAAAGGCGAAAAAGAAATGTTGAAGTCTTTTAAAATAGTTGTTTAGATTTGCCACAAAGACACAAAGGCACTAAGTTTTATTTTCATTTTATGCTGAAAAAAGAAAAACTTAAAATAAAATAAATAGCGAATAATGATACGCAGATGACGCGGAGTTGCATTGCAAAAACGCAGATTTAAACGGATTTTTTTCTTTACAATCCTCTATTCTCAATCTTGTCATCCTGAGGAACGAAGAATCGCACTAGAAACTCCGCAGAGAATATACAATGCAATTAGAATGAAAAAAAAACTTTGATCCTTAGCGACTGAGCGGCATTAAGCCTTTTCTACAGAAAACAAAAACTCAATTACTTTCTCATACAATTCATCATCATGCATACCGTGGCCTAAACCTTCAGTTTCTATAAACTGACTATTCTTCCAGTTACTGGCAATTTTTCGACCTTCTTCAAAAGCAACAATCTTATCTGAAGTATCATGAGCGATAAAACCGGCAACATTAAATTGTGATGCGAATTTTTGTGCGGAGAAATCCCCAATTTTAAAATTGAAACGATTGATGAATTTAGTTTCAAGAAGTGAAAACATCTTAGTATTCAGACTCAACATGGCAATATAATTGTCGATCAATGTTTTTAAGTCCGATGGCGCTCCAAGAATCACCATTTTATTAATGCTCGTATTCGGGAATAAATATTGATGATAAACGCAAGCCGCACCACCAATTGAGTGACCAATAATAATGGTTGGTTGGTATTTCTCGACCGCTTTGTTTATAAATTCAGCATAAAGCGGAATATTAAATTCCTTACCGCTGCTTTGTCCGTGAGCAGGAGCATCAATAGCAATAATGGTACTTCCGGATTTCTGAAGATGTGGTAATGTTTTTTTCCAGCGCGAAGCATTACTTTCCCAACCGTGAACGAGAAGAATTTTGGTTTGATTCCCTTTCCATATATACGTCTGAAAATGATGTTCGTTATGATGAAACGTTTCGGTTTCTGTATTTTTTAATATTTTGGGTAAATCTTCTTTTTGTAATCGACCAACTCTGGGCTGGCTAAAAAGAGCATAAGAAAGTTCAACAGCTTTTTGTGGGCGAACATAGCTTAAGAAGTTGATATAAGACCCAACCGATTTTAATGTAATGAAACGAATTCCTTTTTTAATTCCCAAAACTTAATTTTTTTATAAAGGTAAAAAATAAGATTTTAAACTGGATAAAAATTGTTTTGCCACAGATTAAAAGGATTAACACAGATTGAATTACTCAGCTTTGAGATAAAATAATCCTTTATAATCTTTTTAATCTGTGGCAAAAAAAACAAAAAAAAAGTCCCGATAAAATCGGGACTCGTATTAGAATTTAGAGAACAATTGTTCCATTTTTTCTTTTTCTTCTTCAGCTAATGCGCTGTCAACTAAAATTCTTCCAGAGTGCTCATCAGTAATGATTTTCTTTCTAGAAGCAATTTCTACCTGCGTTTGAGGTGGAATTGTGAAGAATGATCCTGCAGAAGCTCCTCTTTCGATAGATACAACCGCTAAACCATTACGAACACTACTTCTAATTCTAGTGTAAGCAGCTAATAATCTTTCTTCGATCTGAGCAGAATACTCAGCTGATTTCTCAGACAAGAAGATTTCTTCTTTTTGAGTTTCAGCCATAATAGCATCAAGTTCAGATTTTTTATGTTTTAAATGAGAACTTTTAGCGTCAAGTTTTTCTTTTAAGTTCGAAGTAACTTCTTTTTTATGTTCGATAGAAGCTTTCATTTCTTTGATTTGCTTTTCAGCCAATTGAATTTCTAATTCCTGAAATTCAACCTCTTTAGTCAAAGAATTAAATTCTCTGTTATTACGAACTGATTCTTGTTGTTTTGTGTATTTTTTGATAACCTCTTTGTGCTCATCAATTGCATTTTTCTTTGCTTTGATAAGATCTTCAATAACCTCAAGTTCACTTTTCAGTTTCTCTGAACGCGTGCTTAAACCTGCAACTTCATCTTCTAGATCTTCCACCTCTAAAGGAAGTTCTCCTCTCACGTTTCTGATTTCGTCAATTCTAGAGTCAATAAGCTGTAAATCGTATATTGCTCTTAACTTGTCCTCAACACTTAATTCTTTCGTATTCGCCATATTCTATAAGTACTTAACTGGATTTGTATTTTCTTCTGATAAAATGATGGCAAAATTAAGGATTTTTTTTCGAAGATAATCAACAATATAGTTTTTTGTATAGCGTTCGCTCTCAAAATGACCAATATCGGCTAAAAGTAGTTGGTTTTCGGCTTCATAAAACTGATGGTATTTTAAATCGGCAGTCAAAAAAGAATCGGCTCCGGCCATAATTGCATTTTTTATGGCAAAACTTCCTGAGCCTCCCAAAACGGCAACTTTCCTGATTTTTTTTCCTGTAAAGGCCGAATGACGAATTCCGTTGGCAATCATTTTATTTTTTACAAAAAGCAAAAAATCTTTTTCATCCATTTCTGTTTCAAATTCACCAATCATTCCCAAGCCAATATTTTGATGGGAGTTTTGTAAATCATAAACTTCATAAGCTACTTCTTCGTAAATATGATTCGCGAAAAGAGCTTTTAAAATTCGGGATTGTAAATGTTTTTCAAAAACAACTTCAATTTTTATTTCGGTTCCGGTATGTAATTTTCCTCTTTCTCCAATGACAGGATTACTGTCTTCATTTCCCTGAAAAGTAAAAAAGCCTTCGGTATTAAAACTACAATTGTCATAATTGCCTATAGTTCCTGCTCCAGCCTGAAACAAGGCGTTTCGGACGTTATCAGCATTATCAGGAGTAGTGTAAGTAACTAGTTTTTTGATAAAACTCTGTTTCGGAATTAAAACCTTAGTATTCGTTAATCCTAAAGCATCACAAAATATTTTATTAACTCCAGCCGAATGATTATCTAAAGCTGTGTGAACGGCATAAATAGCAATATCATTTTTGATGGCTTTCAGGATAGCGCGCTCTACATAATTTTTACCCGTAATTTTTTTAATTCCGGAGAATAAAATCGGGTGAAAGCAAACTACCAGATTGCAGTTTTTAGCAATGGCTTCATCGATTACATTTTCTAAAGCATCATGACAAACTAAAATCCCAGTACTTTCGGTTTCAGCATCGCCAACTAAAAGACCAACATTGTCAAAATCTTCGGCGTAAGCCAAAGGAGCCATTTCTTCCAGGACTGCTAATATTTCTTTGATTTTCATTATTCTTTTGTTTCAGGTTTCAAGTTTCAGGTTTTACATTGTAATTTGAAACTTTAAATTTGAAACAAATTAACGAAAAATAATATACTTTGAGAGCTTGATGCTTTAGTTAAAAGTTGTTGCCAAGTATAAATAGTTGATACTGGTGGTATAAATTACTGATATTAAATTGTACGATTTTCGTATATTTGTAGTTCTAAACCTAAAGTCATGACTACAATAAAAGTTAACGAGCAAACGAAGACAGGAAAAGCATTTATGGCGATGTTTGAAGCTTTTTTTAAAGGTGTTGAAGGTATTGAGATCGTTGAACCAACATATGGACAGGTTAATGAAGAGCCAAGTATTTACAGCTCTGAATTTATTGAAAAAGTTAAAAAAGCGGAAGAGAATATTAGACAAGGAAAAACGACAAGATTAAATCCAGATGATATATGGGGAAGTATTTTGTAGAATTTGACGATATTGCTCGTAAAGATTTAAAAAATCACTATAAATCAGCAAATAAAGCTACTATAAAAAAGATTGAAAAAATACTTTTAGAATTGACTGAAACTCCTTTTTTTGGAGAAGGACAACCGGAGGAGTTGAAATATAATTTTAATGGGTATTGGTCTAGAAGGATTAATCAAAAAGACCGAATGATTTATCGAGTAGAAGAAGAAATTGTGACCGTTATTATAGTTTCTGCAATGGGACATTATTCTGATAAATAATATATGAACTTACTTCGAAAAATACTTTTTCCTTTCGCCGTTTTATACGGATTCATTACAAGCATTCGTAATTTTCTTTTTGATAAAGGATTTCTCAAATCGACTTCATTTAATATTTCTGTAATAGCCGTTGGGAATTTAAGCGTAGGTGGAACCGGGAAAACTCCTCAAATAGAATATTTAATACGGTTATTATCTGATCAATATAAAGTGGCTACTTTAAGCCGTGGTTATAAACGAAAATCTGAAGGTTTTGTTTTGGCCAGTTCAAGTTCTAATGCAGAAATTCTAGGCGATGAACCTTTTCAGTTTTATCAAAAATTCCCTCATATTCAGGTTGCAGTGGATGCCAACAGAACAAACGGAATTATACAATTGCTTTCGCAGAATGAAAAGCCAGAGGTTATTTTATTAGATGACGCCTACCAACACCGAAAAGTAAAAGCGGGTTTTTATATTTTATTAAGTTCGTACGGTGATTTATATGCCGATGATTTTATTCTGCCAACTGGAAATCTTCGCGAGAGCAGAAGTGGAGCCAATAGGGCAAATATTGTAATTGTTACGAAATGCCCGAAAGATTTGTCAGATACAGAACAAGCAGAAATTCTTTTGAAATTGAAACTGACTTGTTCGCAGAAAATCTATTTTACGTTTATAGATTACGATGATTATATTTATGGAGAAAATAAAAAAATAGCTGTAAATGAAATAAAATCAGAATCGAAATTGCTTCTTGCAGGAATTGCAAAACCAACGCCGTTTTTTAATTATTTAAAAAATGAAAATGATGAATGCCTGACTTATCCGGATCATCATAATTTCTCGGAGAGTGATTTAGAGTCGATTCAGGGTAAAGCGGGTAATAAAAAAATCATTACAACAGAAAAGGATTATGTGCGTTTAAAAGATTCTAAACTGGCTTCGCAATTGTATTATCTGCCAATAAGAAGTACGTTTATCAATCATCAGCAAAATTTTGACGCAACGATTTTAGAGTATGTTAAATTAAACTCCGAATCTTAGCAGCAACAAGAATTAATCGAAAAACTTCGCAATAATACTATAAAACTCATCGGGAACAAAAGGTTTTGTAATAACATCATTCATCCCAAAAGATAAAAGCATATCTCTGTTTTCGTCAAGCGAAATCGCTGTTAAGGCAATAATTGGGGTTGTTTTATCAAATTCCCTGATTAATTTTGTGGCCGTTGTGCCATTGATTCCGGGTAAATGAACATCCATTAAAATCATATCGAACCTTTTTACTTTTAAAAGCTCAACTGCATCTTCGCCATTATCGATTATTTCGCAGGTGATGGCTTTATTTTCCAGCATTTTTCGAGTAATCATTTGATTGATTTTGTTGTCTTCAATCAATAAAATCGACTTGTGTTTTAATTGTTTGTCGTTATAGGGTTTTGCTTCTTCTACCACTTCCAAAGGTTCATTGTTAATCTTAAATTTCAATTTAAAGGTAAAAGTAGAACCTTTACCCACTTCACTTTTTAGTTTTATTTCGCCTCCTAAAAGTTCAATCAGTTTTTTTACGATTGTTAATCCTAAACCAGTTCCGCCATATTTGCGATTGACTTCGATTGAGCCTTGCGAAAAGCTTTCAAAAACAGTTTGCAGTTTGTCTTCTGGAATACCAATTCCTGTGTCTACAATTTCAAAATAAACTGTAGCACTATCTTCTTCTTTCGTATATAATTTTGCAATTACATTTACATTGCCGTTTTGTGTAAATTTTAAAGCATTATTAATTAGGTTTAAAATGATTTGAGAAATCTTAGTAGGATCACCAATTAAATTATCCGGAATAGCATCATCTATTTCAAGGTTGAAATAGTTTTTGTTGGCCGTTGCTAATTCTTTTAAGGAGCTTTGAATATTGAATAACAACTCTTTTAAATTGAAACTAATATTTTCTATTTCAACTTTTGTCGAGTCGATTTTATTAATTTCCAGAATTTCATTGATAAATGTCGTGAGATAGTTTCCTGAAAACTTTAAAGATTCTAGATATTTTAATTGTGTTTTTTTTGGATTATCCTGAAGAAGTAAATGCGTAATTCCGTTAATAGCATTTAAGGGCGTCCGGAGCTCATGACTTACCGTTGATAGAAATTCGGATCTGGCTTTTGACGCCTTTTCAGCTTTGTTTTTGGCTAAAATAAGTTCTTTGTTTTTTTCTCTTAAAAGTAAGTTATTCTGATTTCGAATAATATTATTTTTATACAATGCTAAGCTTAAAAGAGATAAAATCGAAATAAGTGCAATGGCCAGAATGCTGACCAATTTAGAATAACGATATGTTTTTAACTGAATTTTTTCTTCGCTTTCGCGTTTAATTGTATTGTTTAAGGATTGATTCTTTTTGAATTTTTCGAACTCATTAAGATCAAGTTTTGCATTTTTTATTTTTAAAATATAATTTTCTAACTGATAATGCTCATCCAGATAAGAGTAGGCGAGGTCAAAGTTTTTGTTTTTTTTGTAATATTGGCTTATCGCTAAAATGATTTTGGACTTCTGAGCCAGATTATTGCTTTTTGAATTGTATTCTAAAGCGCTGTCCAGATAAATTATAGCAGAATCATTTCGTTTAAGTTGTGTTTCGATTAACCCTAGTTGGTAATAGGCATCAGTCTTAGTTTTTAGGATAGAAGGGTTGTCAGCTCTTTGTGTTATTTCGCGAAAAGATTTTGCGGCAAGAGGTAAATTTTTATTTGCTTTTAATGCCATCGCTTTTTGATAGTTCAAAACTTGGGCATGATCAGTCATTTTTAACTGATTCAAAAGCGATTCGGCTTTTTTGTAATAAAGAGCAGCGGTTTCATAATCGCCTTTTGCAGTATTAGCTACGCCAATATAGTGCAATGCCAGAACTTTGGTACAAGTTGGTTTTACACTGTCAAATGAAGCAACACTTTTATGAAAACTCTTTAGGGCTTCATCGTATTTATGTTGTTTGTAGTAAATTTTTCCAAGCTTAAAAGTTTGATTGGCTAAACCTTCATGTTTGTGATTTGATTCGCAAAAATTGATAGATTTTTGGGTATAAAAAATAGCTTGGTTGTATTTTTTATTTTCCAGATTTTTATTGACTAATTTGTTGTAATAGGAAACACTGTCCGTATTCTTTTTGGATTGAGAATACAAAAATGAATTAAAAAAACAAAAAAGAATAAAAAAGTGGTATTTCATGTAATGCAATGCTTTTACAATGAATCTTATGTTTTTCTTGTACGCAAAATCAAATCGATTAATCTTGATGAATAGCCAATTTCGTTATCGTACCAACCCACAACTTTTACCATTTTGTCAATGACAGAGGTTAATTGCGCGTCAAACAAACACGAATGTGTATTGCCAATTACATCAACAGAAACAATAGGATCTTCTGTGTAATCTAATATTCCTTTTAAATTTGTTTTTGAGGCTTCTTGAAATGCTTTGTTTATTTCTTCAATAGTAACAGCACGTTTTACATTAAACGTAATATCTGTCAATGAACCATCGGGAACGGGAACGCGAATTCCACAACCTCCGATTTTTTCATGCAATTTAGGAAAAATTTTTGTTAATGCCTTAGCTGCACCTGTAGTTGTTGGAACAATTGACTGACTTGCACCTCTTGCACGGCGTAAATCCTTATGTGGCTGGTCGTGAAGACTTTGGTCTGTAGTGTAAGAATGTATCGTTGTGATGTACGCTTGCTCAATTCCGCACAATTCATCGATGATTTTTATCATCGGGGCAGCATTATTTGTGGTGCAACTTGCGTTTGAAATAATGTTTTCGCTTCCGTCCAGGATATTTTCGTTAACTCCCAAAACGACTGTTTTGATCGTATCCACTTCTGAAGGAGCTGAAAGAATTACTTTTTTAGCCCCTGCTTCAAGATGAGCGTTTAGTTCTTCGTGGGTTTTGTATTTTCCTGTAGATTCTATTACAAAATCAATATTATGGCTTTTCCAGTCTAACTTTGAAATGCTTTTTTCATGAAAAAATAAATAATGTTTTGCATTAACAATTATTCCTGTTTCGTCATGACTAACGATAAAAGGTAAAACCCCATGAATACTGTCGTATTTTGTCAAATGGGCCATGGTTTTGTTATCGGCAATATCGTTGATGGCAACAACTTCAATGTCAGGATGGTTTAAAAGTAAGCGGAATAAATTTCTACCAATTCTTCCGAAACCATTAATAGCAATTCTTGTTTTCAAGTGCTTTGTTTATTTGTTTAAATTGTTCAATCGTTTATTTGTTTCGCCGCTGATGCGATTAAACAAATAAACGATTGAACCAATAACTTTTTTTATAGAATATGTTTTTGTGCTTTGTATGAAGAACGAACTAAAGGTCCACTTTCGACATGACGGAAACCTAATTCAAGACCAAATTTCTCGTATCGTGCAAATTGATCGGGGGTAATAAATTCTTTTACAGGTAAATGTTTTTTACTTGGCTGTAG
The DNA here is from genome assembly GCF_015350725.1 of Flavobacterium sp. CSZ. Lineage (NCBI taxonomy): Bacteria > Pseudomonadati > Bacteroidota > Flavobacteriia > Flavobacteriales > Flavobacteriaceae > Flavobacterium > Flavobacterium sp. CSZ. The sequence goes on along the minus strand of NZ_JADKPQ010000009.1, from coordinate 199,478 downwards.
GTATTGACCAATAGTAACAACATCAACATTTGCATTGCGTAAATCTGTCATAGTCTGAAAAACTTCTTCTTCAGTTTCTCCAAGACCTAACATAATTCCGGATTTGGTTCTGTTAATTCCTTTTTCTTTCAGGTAACGTAAAACCTCTAAACTACGATCGTATTTTGCCTGAATACGTACTTCACGAGTCAAACGACGAACCGTTTCAACGTTGTGAGATACTACTTCAGGATTTGCTTCCACAATTCGGTCCAGGTTTCTTTCGATTCCTTGAAAATCAGGGATTAAAGTTTCAAGAGTAGTGTGTGGATTCATTCTTCGAATGGCCTTTACGGTTTCGATCCAGATAATAGAACCGCCATCTTTCAAATCATCTCTGTCAACACTTGTAATAACAGCGTGCTTGATGTTCATGATTTTTATAGAACGCGCCACTTTTTCAGGTTCGTCCCAATCTACGGTTTCCGGTCTTCCGGTTTTTACACCGCAAAATCCGCATGAACGCGTACAAACATTTCCTAAAATCATAAAAGTAGCTGTTCCTTCACCCCAACATTCACCCATATTTGGGCAACTTCCTGAGGTACAAATGGTGTTTAAGCTATATTTATCGACCAAACCGCGAAGTTCAGTATATTTTTGTCCAATTGGAAGTTTTACTTTTAACCATTTAGGTTTTCCAGTTGGTATATTTTCAATGACTGTTTCCATATATCAAAATTCAAAGTACAAAGATAAGGAATGTAGTTTATTTGATGATTCGTTTACCATTTAATTTGGTGTTGATCTCTTTATAGTTTGAAAAGCTGTTTTGATGATAATTCTACCCACGTGTTAAATTATTGTTTTTAAATCATGATGCTAATAAAATCCGTTAATTTTTGTTTGTTTATTTGAGTAAGAAGGATAATTATAGCACAGGGTTGATTTTTACTCGTTTAATATTTATATCTTTATTTGTTATAAATTGTATTTAATTGAAATAGAAAAAACTAAACATTGTAATACATTTGTTGTTAAATTGTAATAATATAAAACATGAAAAAGAAATTTATTGTATTGGGAGTTTTGTTTGCCGCTTTTGGTTTTACTAAAATGAATGCGCAGATTAATTTTGGCGAAAAAGCCATTGGAGCTGTTCAAAAAGGAGTAACTGGTTTTACGTTTAGTAATGCCGATGCAGCTGCACTTTCTAAAGCTGCAGTAGATAAGATGGATACTGAAAATGAAGTTGCAAGTGCAACGGATCCTTACACTTTAAGATTGAACAGAGTTTTTGGAAAATATACTACTGGTGACGGATATACTTTAAATTATAAAGTGTATAAATTAAAGGAAGTTAATGCTTTTGCAACTGCAGACGGAAGTGTTCGTGTATATTCGGGTTTAATGGATATCATGGATGATAATGAGCTTCTTGCAGTAATTGGCCATGAAATTGGTCACGTTGCCAATAATGATTCAAGAGATGCGATAAAAGCAGCTTACAGAAAAGAAGCTTTGTTAGAAGGTGCGGCTTCACAATCTGCTACGATTGCAAGCGTTACAGATAGTCAGCTGGGTAAAATAGGAAGCGCGATAATCGACAGTAAATTTAGCCGTAAACAAGAAGCCGAAGCTGATTTGTTCTCATACAATTTCTTGAAAAAGAATGGTTATAATGTAAATGCCGAAGAATCTGCTTTTAGAATTCTGGCGAAGATGAGCGAAGGATCGCAAGCGTCATTTATCGATCAGATGATGAGTTCGCATCCGGATTCACAACAAAGAGCCGAAGATGCTAAGAAAAGAGCAGAAAAAGATGGTTTGTATAAACCGTATGTGCAACAAAAAATTGTAAATACTGCACCGGTAGCTACGAAAACAACAACCAAAAAAGCTGCCACTAGGAAAAAAACAACTACTAAAAAGAAATAATAATTTCTGACAGTAAAATAAAACCCGATAAGTTTCTGAGAAATTTGTCGGGTTTATTATTTTTGACACTAACCTAAAACGTGAAAAGCCAGTACTTTTTGTACATCATACACGTTTACAGATTTATTAAATTGTTTTACAATACTTGGGTTTAGTTCGCTTGAAACCCAAATTTTTAATTCGGCATCAAGATCAAAAGTTCCTGCGGTTTCTACGCTAAAACGAGTGATGCTTTTGTAGGCGATCGATTTGTATTCTGTTTTGCTGCCCGTTATTCCTTGTACGTCAACTAAGATTAATCTTTTATTCGTAAAGATAAAAGTATCGCGGATTAATTTAAAACCCATTTCGATCTCTTCATTATCAGTCAAAAGCTGACCGTATTTTTTAATTAAATCTTCCTGACTTACAGAACCGGCGTTGCCAAGGATAGCTGAAAATATTCCCATTTTTTAGTTTTTAATTTTGATAGATTTGATTTTCCTTTAAAAGGTGTTGTAAAAGTAATTAAAATTTAATCTCGTAAAGTCGCAAAGATGGAAAGCTTTTTAAAAATTTAATCGCGCAAAGGCGCAGAGTCGCAAAGCTTTTTTTAAAGTTTTGAATTTTTAAACTTTGCGTCTTTGTGGCTTTGCGTGAGGTTTTCTTTGCTGAGAAAAAAAACATAAAAATTTGAAGGAGCAAAGTCGTAATTTGGGGTATCAGGATGATCGAAAGAAATTTTCGTTGTTGAGGTAACGCGCAAAAAAAAAGCAGAACCTAAATTCTGCTTTTCTATTTTTATTATTGAGCTTCCGTTTTTATAGTGATCGGAAGGTTATAGGCAGTTCGAACTGCTTTCCCGTTTAATACTCCGGGAATCCATTTTGTTTTTAATGATTTTAATACTCTGATCGCTTCTTTTCCAAGTCCGTAACCAGGATCGTTTTTTACCATGATATCGGTAATAGAACCATCTCTTTCGATTACGAATGAAACATACACTCTTAATGTTTTTTCAGCATCCAATTCCGGTCTGTTGAAATTGTTACCTACATAAGTGTAAAACTTAGCCATTCCTCCTGGAAATTCCGGCATTTTATCTAAAAGTGCAGTTGGTAAAGGTTCATTAGTAATGACAGGTACTTCGGCTTCGCCACCTCCACCTCCAGTAGTTGGTATTGCGTTTACAACAGATCCTGTTCCTGTAGGATTTTCTACAGCAGGAGCATTATTTGCATTAGTCGCAATTTCAGGAGTAGCTTGATCTGGTGCAGCAACAACAGGATTTGTTAATTGTGTACTGGTAGCTGGCGCCGCAGCTGCACTTTGTTGCTGAGGAACTACTGGCTCTTCTGTTTTTGGAATAACAGGATGTACCTCATACGGTGTTACAACTAATGGACCAGGATCTAATGGTACTATTTCTGTCGGAACAGGCCTGAATTTGTTAATTAACACTGATACACTTCCCAAAGCGGCTAATAATAGCAAACCCATAAATAGAGCTGAGATGGTGGTTTTTGAATTCTCCTGGCGTAATTGGTAGGCGCCGTACTCTTTGTTTTTGTTTTCGAAAACAAGATTGGTCCAGCTTGTTTCGTAGATACTTGATTTAGACATGATTTATGGATTTTAAGGTTAAGTAACATTTAAATCATAAGCAATAAGGTTTTGGGTTTAGCAAACAACGAAGCGTTGTTGTTTTAATGTGTGGATAATTTACTTTTTTAAGAATAAAGCGAATTATATTTTATTCTTTACCTAAAGATAATAAATTATCTATTACGTTCGATGATTTCTGCCAATAATTTTTTAGCACGAAGTAATTTTACTTTTACATTGCTTAAAGGTTCATCGATTTTAAGTGCGATTTCCTGATAAGTCATTTCCTGAAAATAACGCAACTGGATTACTTCCTGATAATGTGGTTTCAGTTCTTTGATGCATTGTAGCAATCGCGAAAGATTTTGCTCTTTAATTAAAGCATCTTCGGCTGATGGAGTGGGGTCGGCAATATTGTAAGCCTGTTGGTCTTCGTTATCAGTGATCTCTATAAAAAGATTGGTTTTCTTTTTACGCAATAAATCAATGTATACATTTTTTGCAATAGCAATTAACCAAGTGTTGAATTGAAATTCAGGGTTGTAAGAGCCTATTTTGTCAAAAGCTTTAGAGAAGGTTTCGATGGTGATATCTTCGGCAGTAGTTTCGTTTTCAGTGCGCTTTAGCATAAAGCCGTACACTTCGTTCCAGAAATAATCTAATAAAAAAGTAAAGGCGATTTGATCGCCCTTTTTCGCTTTTTCTATTTTAGAATTTATTTCCAATATACAGGTTTTGAAAAGATATTAGTTATAAAGATATTAATTTGCGTGAATATAAGCATGATTTCTACGATAGGAAACCAAACTTTAATATCATTTTCTTTTAATTTTCCGGCAGAAAATCCAATTACAGTCCATGCCACGGTATAACGTGTTGCTAAAATAGCCAGTACAGCAATCCATTGAAATTGGAAAGCCAATAATACTATAACTAAGATAAAGAAGAATAATTGTGATATAAAAAACAGACCCAGCTGCATTTTGTCGAAAAACTTATAATGTTCAGCGGTAGAAATGTGTCTTCTTTTTTGAGTAAACCATTCTCTGTAAGTTTCTTTTGGTTTGGAATAGGTGAAACTTTCCGGAGTATAGGATATAGTTGTATTGTTTTTGTTTGCCGCCTGATTGATAAACAAATCATCATCGCCAGAACGAATCTGGATGTGTTCGATAAAACCATTTACATTAAAAAACTCTTCTTTTTTATAAGCTAAATTACGGCCAACTCCCATGTACGGAAGTCCTAATTTTGCCCATGAAAAATATTGTACGGCTGTTAAAACAGTTTCAAAACGAATGATTTTATTTAGTAAAGAACGCTCTACTTTTTCATAACCTCCGTATCCTAAAACAATTGTTTTATTCATGGTAAATTGAGAAGTCATTGCCGTGATCCAGTTTTTTGAAGTAGGATAACAATCAGCATCAGTAAATAACAAGTATTCTTTTTTGGATGCTTTGATTCCTAAGGTTAAAGCATATTTTTTATTTCCCCAAAAAGCTTCATTATTTTGCACTTTTACTAAACGAATATTAGGATATAGTTGTTCGAATTGCTCAAAAACTTCTAGGGTTTCGTCGCTTGAAGCATCGTCTATTAAAACAATTTCAAAATCAGGATAATCTTGTTCTGCCAATAACGGAATAAACTTTTTTACGTTTTCTTCTTCATTTTTAGCACAAACAATTACAGATACAGGCAATTTTTTTGATGTAATATCTTGTGGTTTGGCAAAAGCAAACTTTCCAAAAATTCCTAAGTAGTAGAAAACCTGGATAACAACAATAGCAATAAAGAAGTAAAATAAAGTTATAAGCATCTGATTTTAATGTCTTTTAATTTCTGAATCTTGCGCGTGCAAATGTACTTATGAATTCCTAGATTTCAATGGCTAAAGCCAATTTACTTTCGGCATTTCGACATTTCTTTCGCAACAGCAATAGCCTGAGGGTTTTCAGTTTTTTCTAATTCCGTAATAATGTTTTTATAATTGTGGTCGTCGCGGTTCTGAGACAGTTTTTTGGTAGCCTGAATTTCATCAATTTCAATTTCAAAACCAAATACTCCTCTGGCTTCGCGCATTGTTTTTGTTGATAAATCCTCAACACGAACCGGATTTTCAGAAGTGGCTTCGTATTTATCAACCAATTTTTTAAGTTGTTCTATTGTGGTGGCTTCGTCTACAATTTTAATTCGGCCATAAACATGTACGGCTATATAATTCCAGGTAGGTACATTTTCATGATCGTACCAGGAAGACGAAATATAACTATGCGGACCTGTAAAAACAGCCAGAACCTGATCGTTTTGGGCAAAACCTTCTGCTTGTGTATTTAATTTTGAAATATGTCCTTGCAAAACTTCTTTTCCCTCAGCTGTAACTTCAAGTTCTATGGGGATATGTGTTGCGCATAATTTTCCGTGTGTCTGGTTGATCAGAATGCCAAAACTGTTTTCTTTCAAAAAAGCTCTGATCGATTCAGGATCTTCGTCTTTGTATATTTTAGGAGTATACATTTTTATGAATTTTGATTTAAAGATTTTCCCAGACAAATGGCTTCTGTTCGATCTGTATATTTTCCGTAATTCGGAATTATTTTATAGCCTTGTTTTTGATAAAACCGAAAAGCACTTTTGTTTTTTACTCGTGTTTCTAAAATCAAGTTAGCATAACCAAGATTTACAGCTTTATTTTCTAAAAAGTCTAAAATCGTTTGTCCGATTTTCTTTCCAGGATATTTGGCATACATTCGTTTTACTTCTCCAGTAGTTGGGTCAATTGGTCTGATGGCTCCGCAACCCACAATTTCAGTATTAATTTGAGCTATAACAAATACAAACTTTGAATTTTCATTCTCCCAATCCTGAAAAGAATTCTTTCCGTCACTTCCAAAACGAATATAAAGATTTTCTGATAATTCTTCTGTGATTGCCAAAACTTTTTCGTCGTCTGGATTTTCGATTTTTATGGAAATAAGTTCTTTCATTTGAGAAAAGTAGAGTAGTGTTTTTTTGCCACGAATTCCACGAATTTACACTAATTAATTCTCGGTAATTCGTGGCGAAAAGAATCTAAATAATATTAACTTCAGCTTCAATATGAATTCCGAACTTTTCGAAAACCGTTTTTTGAACATCTTTTGAAACTGCTAAAATCTCCTGTCCTGTTGCGTTTCCATAATTTACCAAAACCAAAGCCTGATTTTTATGCACTCCGGCGTCGCCAAAACGTTTTCCTTTAAAACCTGCTTGCTCAATTAGCCAGCCAGCAGGAACTTTTACTTCGGTTTCTGAAACTTCATAGTATTTCATTTCAGGAAAGTTTTGATGAATTTTTTCGAAATCAGATTTCAATAAAATTGGGTTTTTAAAGAAGCTTCCACTATTTCCCAGTTCTTTAGGATCCGGTAATTTGCTTTGTCTGATGGCAATTACAGCATTACTCACATCTTTTAAAGTGGGAGTAACGATATTATTTTTAGCCAATTCGGCCGTAATATCTCCGTATGAAGTATTGATTTTATGATTGCGCTTTGTTAGTTTGTAGACTACAGCCGTAATAATATATTGGTCTTTAACGTTGTTTTTGAAGATGCTTTCTCTGTATCCAAAATTGCATTCGGTATTCGTAAAAGTTTTTATTTCCTGAGTTTCAATGTTCATGGCTTCGCACGAAACAAAAGTATCTTTTATTTCGGTTCCATAAGCGCCAATATTCTGAACCGGAGTTGTACCCACATTTCCTGGAATCAGCGACATGTTTTCTAAACCTCCAAAATTGTTATCGATGGTATAAAGAACGAAATCGTGCCATGTTTCGCCAGCCTGACTTTCGACCCAGACAAAATCGTCATCTTCCTTAATGATTTTTTTGCCTTTTAAATCAATATGAATGACCAAAGCTTCAATATCTTTAGTTAAAAGCATATTGCTTCCGCCGCCTAAAATAAATTTTTTCTCGTTTTTGTATTGTTTCAAAATTGATTTTAATTCGTCTACTGAATGAACGGCAACAAATTGTTTTGCTTTGGCTTCGATACCAAATGTATTGTAGTTTTTTAAAGAAAAATTGGATTGGATTTCCATAAATAAAAGGCTTTTATAATCTGAGTTCAAAAGTAAGGATTATAATTTATTTGAGTTGTTTTTTATTCATTGTCAAATTCATTTTCTTCTCTTAATTGAGGAGACATTATGCAGCCCATCAGAAAGCCACTTACAAGTCCGCCGATGTGAGCTGCATTATCGACTCCAGCACCTAAAAGCCCCATAACTAAATTAATTCCGACATAACCTAAAATAAGGTTTAAAAATATTTTGCTGAAATTTGAAGGAAAAGCTTTGAAAACCAATAAAGCCAAAAATAAACCACATAGCCCGAAAATTGCACCAGATGCACCGACGCTAATCGTAACAGGATGCCAACAAGCACTAGCTATGCTTGCTAAAATTCCGGTTATTATATAAGCAGAAAGAAATTTTATTCTTCCAAGAGATGGTTCAAGAAACATTCCGATAAACCACAGTCCAATCATGTTATTGAATAAATGTATTATTCCGCCATGCAAAAATGTAGAAGTTAGTAATCTCCAAAATTGCCCCTCTTTGATGTAAGAACTGTAATTTGCGCCATATTCTAATAGATATTTGCTTTTAATAGAAAGAAAGCCATAGCTAAATCCGGCAAATAACATTATTAGAAAGATAATAATATTAAGGTTCAATAGAATAGGCGTAATGTAAAATTCTTCTTTAGGAGTTAAAAAACTTATAAGGTCTTTTAAATTTGAAGTTTTCCTGGAAATACTGGTTTTGTTTTTTTTAGATTTTGGTTGAAATTTTATAAAAGATAAAATTATTAACCAAACTAAAAAGCCTCCTGTTAATGTGCCAAGGAACCAGCTTAATTTCTCACCATTTCTGTTTCTAAAAGAATCTTTATGTGTTTCAAAAACAAGTGGTTCGTTAAAATCGTATTTTTTGTTTTCGTTAATAGCGTCATTAAAGTTTTCGTGATCGTCTGTATTGCCAATTAACTCTAAATAAGTAAAATCGTTAAAATTAGTTTTTACAAATTCAGCCTCAACTTCTTGTTCAAATTCATGATATTTTGTCTTTTTTTCATCAATAGAAAAATGATTGCTGATTTCTTTAGAATATCGCTTTCCTAACCAATACTTGCATTCGGTTTTTGAAGTGTCTTTTGTGTTTTCGAAAATTGGCATTGCAACATAAATCAGAATATTAAAATGTTCGTTGTTTTTGCCTGAAACATCACTGGTTTTAAAAACTCCAATATTCGTTTTGTCAATGTGGAATTTTCTTAAAGTGTAATACTTTGTTGTTTTCTTTTTTTCAAATTCATAGATTGTTTTAAGTTTGCTCAATTTGCCTGTTGCTGTAACCAAATATTCTTGTGCAATAATGGTCGGAATTGCAACAATTAAAACTGCTAAAAACTGAAAACCAAAAGATTTATTGTCATCTTTAAATTTTAAAATTTTTAATCTTGGAATTAAAATAAAATATATGGGTAACCACGGTAATAGAAACGGCAACCAGAATTTTAAAAATATTTCTTTAACAGAAAAAACTTCAAACTTTATAAATAATAGCCAATGAAGGAAAGTATAAATTAGAATAAAGCTTATTGCAACAGCGAAAAAAGGTAAGAATATTAATCTGATTTTTTCTAAAAAGTCTTTCATTTTTGATTGATAAACTAGTCTTTTGTTTTTATATGGGCTTCAAATTTTAGCGATTGTTCAGCAACTCATGATATTTATCTGCAATAATCTTCATATTAATATCATAATTCGCATTCTCTTCTACAAATTTTCGATTTTGAATAATAGCATCATTTCTGGATTCAGTATTCGCGAAAGACCAAATTAGTTCTTCGGCCAGCATTTCGATATTATCAATTGCTATTAATTGTCCGTTTTCACGATGTTTGATCCAGCTTTGATTTCCGGGAATATCCGAAACTACCGGATAACAATTACAAGCCATTGCCTCGAATAAAGAAGCCGAAACCCCTTCGGTAATTGGCATACTGATGTAAATATTGGATTGCTGTAATAATTTAGGAAGTTCGGTATTTGGGATTCTTCCTGTGAAAATTACTTTGTTCTCGATTTGTAATGTTGCAGCTAAATCTTTCAAAGATTGCAAACGTGTTCCGTCGCCAACAATCGTCAACGAAAAATCGATTTCTCTTTGGTTTAAAATGGCGAATGCTTTCAAAATCGAATCATGTCGATATTCCGGTTGTAAAGAACGTGTAACAATGGCTTCAATTTTATTTGAATTATTGATCGAAGGAGAAAAAAGTGATAAGTCAATTCCTTTTGGGATAACCAAAACTTTATTCATATCAACACCAATTGCTTTCATTGAAATTGTCATAACCGGACCCCAGGCATGAATTAAATCGGCTTTTTTGAAAGCGTGTTTCTGAATGATTTTTTTTAAGGGTAACAATACAGAACCTTCCGGCCATAAATCGGTTCGGCCTTGTTGTGCAATTGCAATAGGATGCATTCCTGAAATCGCAGCCAGAAAGCCGTAACTGGTCGTTCTCTCGGCAATAATCATATCCGGTTTTTCTTTTCGGATTGTTTCTCGAATAGAAAGCGGAGAGAAGATATATTCTAAAATACGTTTGAAGCGGTTGAGTTTCGAGTTGTTTGGTGTTTGAAGTTCCCAGGTGCGAATTTCAAAGTCGCCAAATTCCTTCAAGCCATTCATCCATGTAATAGCGTCAGCGCGATAGGATTCTCCAAGAAAAAGTATTTTTCTTTTTGTCATTTGAGGAGTAGTTTTTTGCCACGAATTTCGCGAATTTTCACTAATTAGTCGTGGTAATTTTTTTACCTATTTGTTTTTTTTGCCACAGATTAAAAGATTTAAAGGATTTTTAATCTGTGTTAATCTGTGGCTAACTTTTTTTTAAAATTCTTCGTCCGTTTCTAAGGCGCGATTAATGAACTCGTTTAGTGGTTTTAAAGCGATAAGTTTTTTACTCATTTTGGCAACAAATTCTTTTTGAGTGACTTCGGAAATATCATATTTTTGAGTAGCCGTGAAACTTTTTAGTTTTAAAAATTCAATTGCCGGATGGTCTTTCTCGTAACCTCTTGGCGGATTTTTAAGCGAATTGGTTTCATTTACATCCAAATTTCCAAACTCTTTCTTGAAGTTTTTATCGGCAAGAATAGCTTCTAAATCATCATGAAAAAAAGCAATTTCTTTACGGACTTTCTTTAGCTGATCAGGTTCTGGCGAATAAAATCCTCCAGCAATAAAACTGGCTCCTTTTTCGATATGAACATAATATCCGGAACGATTTTGTCCTTTTGCTCCTGATGAAAGCCAAACACCAAGATGCGCTTTATAAGGTGATTTGTCTTTAGAAAATCGAATATCGCGATTGATTCTGAAAGTGCAATTTTTAACTTCCAGTAATTCTAATGACGGATCAAGAGGTTTCATTACGTCAAGAAAATCACTCACTAACTGGTGATAATCTTTTTTGAAAATCTCGTATCGTTTTTTATTGTCCTGAAACCACTCTCTATTGTTGTTCTTTTTTAAATCGTCTAAAAATTGCAATGATTCTTTCGTTAGCATATTCTTTGTTTTATTGCAGTTGTTTTTTTAAGTCTTTTTCACTGATAAAGCCTGTAGTTTTCCATTGTACGGCTTTGTTTTCATATAATACAATTGTTGGTAATTGGTCAATTTTTAATTGAGTTGCCAACGTTTTGTTTTTATCAACATCAATTCTAATAATCTTTACTTTATCTGCCATATCTTTTTGCATTGTTAAAAGAAACGGTTCCATTTGCTTGCATGGTCCGCACCATACCGCATAAAAATCAACCAGAACTTTTTTGTCAGAATTTAATAAATCATTAAATTCATTCATAGACATTCCGGCATCTACCTCTGCAGGAATTCCAAATCCTTCTTCGTTCCAGTTCAGGAAACCGCCATCTAATTCGTAAACAGTATCAAAACCTAATTCTTTTAGTTTTGTGGCTGCTTTTTTGCTTCTTCCTCCGCTTAGGCAATAGACAAAAACAGGTTTCGATTTGTCGTAAGATGCTGCTTTTGCTTCAAAATCGTCACCATTCCAGTTTACATTTTTGGCATTATCGATATGTTCCGATTCGAATTCGTCAGGAGTTCGAACGTCTAAAATTTGTGGATGATCTGTTGTTTTAATTTTTTCTGCAAATTCTTTTGAATGCAGTGATTCAAAGGAGCTAGATTTTTTATCGTTGCAGGAAATAAGTACAATTGAAACTATTAGCAATAAAATTTTGGGGAATTTCATGGAATTAAATTTTAAATATGGTATCGCTAAAGTAATGATTTTTCAATTTTGAATTCTTAATAGAAAGTGAAATAAAAAAAGTTTGCCACCAATTTCATGAATAGTTTTTAAAAATATTGTTAGGAAAACTAATGCCTAGTCTCTAAAGAAGTGGAAAAACTCTTCTGGCGCGGTTAGCCACAAAAGATTACTTCACTTAATTTCTATTTTATTTCGTAGTTCAGTGAACTTCGTTTGAAACGGATAGCGAGATTCTCTCCTGAAAAAAAAGATTTGGTTTTATCATAGAAATAGGGGATGACAATATTGTGGTTACTTTGTCAAAGATTTGAAATCCATTTAATCTTTTTAATCTGTGGCAAAAAAAATCACAAATTAAATATCTTATAACTCTGATGTGTCGATTTTACGATAGTTTCGGTACGTTCCGGATGTGTGTCTGAAATAAAAAGCTGACCAAAAGTCTCGCTGTTGACCATTTCGATGATTTTACCCACTCTGATTTCGTCAAGCTTGTCGAAAATATCATCAAAAAGCAATAGCGGTTTTACACCACTTTGTTTTTTTAGAAATTCAAACTGAGCTAATTTCAAAGCAATCAAAAATGATTTTTGCTGCCCTTGTGATCCGAATTTCTTTATAGGATGAGAATCGATCTCAAAAGATAAATCATCTTTATGAATTCCTACGCTTGTATATTGCAGCGCACGATCTTTATTGATGTTCTCTTTTAAAAGAGTCAACAGGTCTTTTTCATACAAATGACTTTCATAAACCAATTGCACTGTTTCTTCAGATCCGGTTATGGCCTGATGGTGTATATTAAATATAGGTATAAATTGTTCCAGGAAATCTTTTCTTTTTTCAAAAATCGATTGCCCAAAACTATTCAGTTGGTCATTATATATAGATAAGGTATCATTGTCAAAAGTACGGTTCAATGCAAAATACTTCAATAAAGCATTTCGCTGTACAATTACTTTTTGATATTGAATGAGCTGATGCAGATAAGTGGAGTCTAATTGCGAGATGACGCTATCCATAAACTTACGACGCGTTTCGCTTCCTTCAACAATTAAATCACGATCAGCCGGAGATATAATTACCAACGGAATAAATCCAATATGATCTGAGAATTTATCGTAAGGTTTTCCGTTGCGTTTTAAAATTTTCTTTTGCCCTTTTTTTAAACTGCAAACAATTTGTTCTGTTCTGTCATTCTTTTCCAGTTCGGCATCAATAACAAAAAACTCTTCTCCGTGCTTGATGTTTTGCACGGCCAGCGGATTAAAGTAACTTTTTCCGTAAGCCAGATGGTAAATAGCATCCAGTACATTCGTTTTTCCAATTCCGTTTTTGCCCACAAAACAATTGATCTTGCGGTCAAAATCAAAACTGACTTCGGAGAAATTTTTATAATTGAATAAAGAAATTTTGTTTAAATACATTTTTTTTGAAACTGTAATAATAAAAGTTGGCTTGTCCAATTTATGACTTTCTCCTGCAGATTAGGTTTTTTCTACAGCTCCGGATAATTATCGGGATAAAAGATTAAAAAGGATTTTGTTCCGCAAATTTAATTCAATTAATGCTTAATCTGTTAGAATCTGTGAAATCTGTCGCTAAAAATTACTTTTAATAGAATTAGAGACTTTCTATTAATTAGAAAATAGTCAGATGCAAATGGGTAAAAAGATCCAAATAGTTAGGTATTTAGCGGATTTTGGGATGAATTATTTCGAGATTAAAGTGAAAGAATTAGCTGTTTAGTGAATTATTTTTTTTAAATAGATATAAATTTGCTTTTTTTTACGTTAGTTTCAATAAAAATTTTATTTTTGCCGTTCACTAAATTAATTTTAAATGGCTACTTACAATAAAAGAGGATATAAAGCACCAAAGGAAAAGGAAGTTAAAGAGGAGGTTGTGAATGAAGAACAACAAGTAATTCTTGATGGAAAAAACAGTACTACTGCTGACGTTTTTTCTAAACTAGATGAAACTGCTTCAAGAACTGAGGATTGGGTTGCTAAAAATCAAAAAATCATTATTGGTTTAGTTGCCGGTATTGCTGTGGCTACTATTGGATATTTGGCTTACCAAAAATTCATCGAAGCTCCTAAACAAGACGAAGCTGCAAGCGAAATGTTTGTTGCTCAGCAAAATTTTGATAAAGCGACAAATGGTGTAGCAAGTGATTCATTATACAAATTAGCTTTGAATGGTTCTGAAGGTAAATTTGGATTCGTGAAAATTGCTGAAGAATATTCTGGAACTGATGCTGGAAATTTAGCAAACTATTATGCTGGTATGGCATATTTGAATACAGGTAAATTTGATGAGGCTATTAAATATTTAGGTAACTTTAAATCTAAAGAAGCTATCGTGAATGCTTTGGCAATTGGTGGAATTGGAGATGCTTATTCTCAAAAAAACCAACAAAAAGAAGCTTTAGACTATTATGTAAAAGCAGCTGAATCTAACAAAAACGATTTTACAACACCTCGTTTCTTATTAAAAGCTGGTAAAACTGCTTTGGCTTTAGGTCAAAAAGAGGATGCTTTGAAATATTTAACAGATATTAAAGAAAATTACGATGCAACTCCGGAAGCAGCTTCTGTTGATGTATTGATTGGATTAGCGCAATAATAATTTTAGATTTAAGATTTAAGATTGTAGATTTGTAGTTGAGAATTTAAAAATTTAAAATATACAGATGGCTACCGAAAATAAAAATTTATCAGAATACGATAAAAACACGATCCCAAATGCGAAAGATTTTCGATTTGGGATTGTTGTTTCTGAGTGGAATGAAACTATAACTGAAGGACTTTATAATGGTGCTTTTGAAGCATTAATTGATAATGAAGTTCCGGCTCAACAAATTATCCGCTGGAATGTTCCGGGGAGTTTTGAGTTGATTTATGGCGCAAAAAAAATGTTGCAGACACAAAATGTAGATGCAGTAATTGTAATTGGATGCGTAATCCAGGGACAAACCAAACATTTTGATTTTGTATGCGAAGGTGTAACACAAGGAATTAAAGATTTGAATGTTCAAACTGATATTCCGGTTATTTTTTGCGTTTTGACAGACAACAATATACAGCAGTCGATTGATAGAAGTGGAGGAATTCACGGAAACAAAGGTACTGAAGCTGCGATTGCTGCGATCAAAATGGCTTATATTCGCCAACAAGCTTCGATGTCACATCCGTTTAATCAACCATTGTTGTCTTCAGGAGCAATTCAGATAGAAGAAACGCCGATAAAAATCGAGAAAGAATAGCAATATTTTTCTTCTAAAATATTAAAAACCTGTACTGTGTAAAATAGTGCAGGTTTTTTGTTTTTTTTATGACAGCACTTATTCTAAAAGCCAAGAGAAATTCATTAAATTTGTGCTTCTTGGTTCGAAAATTTTAACCTTAACTTTTTAATTATTTTTTCTTAATGTCGAGTATCATTCAATTACTTCCTGATCACGTTGCTAACCAAATTGCCGCTGGAGAAGTGGTTCAAAGACCTGCTTCAGTCGTAAAAGAGCTGTTAGAAAATGCTGTTGATGCTAAGGCAACTGACATTAAATTGATTATTAAAGATGCCGGAAAATCATTAGTTCAGGTTATCGATAATGGTTCAGGGATGAGTGTGACTGATGCACGTTTGTGTTTTGAGCGTCACGCCACTTCTAAAATCCGCCAGGCCGAGGATTTATTTTCTTTATGTACAAAAGGTTTTCGGGGTGAAGCATTGGCTTCTATTGCGGCAATTGCGCACATGGAAATGAAAACCAAACAAGATCAGGACGAACTGGGAACTCATATCGTAATCGAAGGAAGTAAATTTGTTTCGCAGGAAGTCGCCGTTTTACCAAAAGGAACTTCATTTGCTGTTAAAAATTTATTTTTTAATATTCCTGCCCGGCGCAATTTCTTAAAATCTGATATAGTTGAATTCCGTCATGTTATGGATGAATTTCAGCGTGTAGCTTTGGCACATCCTAATATCCATTTTACGTTTTATCATAACGGAAGCGAAATGTATAATTTGCCTGCTGCAGGTTATCGTCAGCGTATTGTGGGGATTATGTCCGGCAAAACCAATGAAAAATTGGTTCCTGTTAATGAAGATACAGAAATAATAAATGTTCAGGGATTTGTTTGCAAACCTGAATTTGCCAAGAAAAGCAGGGGAGAACAGTTCTTTTTTGTAAACGATCGTTTCATAAAAAGTGGTTATTTGCATCATGCAGTAATGGCGGCTTATGACGGACTTCTGAAAGATGGTTCTCAACCAAGTTATTTCTTGTTTTTGAAGGTTCCGCCAAACACGATCGATATCAATATTCATCCTACTAAAACAGAAATTAAGTTTGACGATGAACAAGCTTTGTATGCTATTTTAAGAGCTTCGATCAAACATAGTTTGGGGCAATTTAATGTTGCACCTGTTCTTGATTTTGATCGCGATGCCAATTTAGATACACCATATCACTATAAAGATTTAGAGGCAGAAACGCCAACAATTCAGGTTGACGGAACTTTTAATCCGTTTACAGATGATAAAACCAACCAGCATTATGCTAAAACAAGTTCCGGATCGGGTTCAGGTTCAGGCTCTGGTTTTAGTTCGGGATCTGGTTCGGGTTCAAATTCATATTCAGGATATAATAAAAGAGTAGAGCCAACGGCAACGTGGGAAAGTTTATATGTAGGTTTAGAAACCGATACAATAGAAAGCTCGCCTTTTACATTCGAAAATGAAGAAGTAACTTCATCATTGTTTAATGATAATGAAATTGAGCAGGCAAGTCAGGGAACTTATCAAATTCATAAAAAATATATTGTTTCGCCTATAAAATCCGGAATGGTCATTGTTGATCAGCAACGAGCGCATCAGCGTATTTTGTACGAACAATTTCTGCTTAATATGACCGTTAATCAGGCTTCGAGTCAGCAATTGCTGTTTCCGTTGAATTTATTTTATTCTTCTGATGAAATGACATTAATCGAAGAATTAAAACCTTCTTTAGAAACAACCGGTTTTGTGTTTGAAGAAGCGCAGACGGATCATATTGTCATTTCAGGAATTCCGGTAAATATTACCGAAAGTGAAGTTTCCCTTGTAATAGAACAATTGTTGAGCGATTTGCAAGACGGAATCCCGGCCAGCAGTTATAGCCAGAACGATACAATTGCCAAATCGATGGCCAAAAGTTTAGCGGTTAAAACGGGGTCTTATTTAACCGAAAAAGAACAAGATAATTTGGTAAACGGTTTGTTTGCCTGTAAAGATCCAAATATTTCACCTTTTCAAAAACCTACTTTCATCACCATGCGTGTGGAAGATATAGATAAAAAGTTTGCCTTATGATGAATATGACTCCCGTTGTAAAACAATTATTGATAATTAATATTATTTTTTTTATTGGTTCTCAATTAGTGCCGGTTTCTTATGAATATTTTGCTATGTTTTTTCCTGAAAATCCAAATTTCAGAGCATGGCAGCCCATAACACACATGTTTATGCATGGCGGTATTATGCATATTGCTTTCAATATGATTGCAATGGTTTCATTTGGTTCAGCTTTAGAACATTTTTGGGGAGGTAAGAAATTTTTATTTTTCTACATTTCATGTGGTTTAGGTGCTGCGTTACTACATACAGCAGTAAATTATTATTCTTTTCAGGATACTATGAATGTTTTAATGGCTAATGGATATCAAAAAGCGGATGTCATGAAGCTTTTGAGCGAAGGTAAAATAGATACAAGATGGCAGGATTTAGTTTCTGTTTCTCAATTCTCAAGTTTTACAGATTCTTACATTGGTACAGTTGTGGGGGCTTCAGGAGCTATTTACGGTTTGCTTACAGCTTTCGCTTTTATGTTTCCTAATGCTGAGTTAGCGCTTATGTTTATTCCTGTTCCTATTAAGGCTAAGTATTTTGTTCCTGGAATTTTAGCTGTTGATTTGTTTTTAGGATTTAGAGGAAGCTCTTTATTTGGAAGCGGAGGAACTGGAATCGCACATTTTGCACACGTTGGTGGAGCTTTGACTGGATTTTTGATTATGTGGTACTGGAAAAAAAATCAGTTTAATGGTAATCGTTGGAATTAATTTTTAACTTTAATATCGCAAATAAAAACTAAAGAAAGCTTTTATGAATATTCTTGATGATTTAAAATTACAGTATAGATTGGGTGGTATAGCAATGCGTGTTATTTATTGGAACATTGTTTGTTTTCTGATCTCGTTGGTGTTCTTTTATTCATATTCAGGAGGTGGTTTTAATTATCCAACCTGGTTGGCCTTATCATCAGATCCCAATATATTTTTGTTTAAGCCCTGGACATTTTTAACGTATGCTTTTTTTCATGCATCGTTCCTGCATTTGCTGTTTAATATGATGGTTTTAAACTTTGCGAGCAATTTGTTTCTTACCTTTTTTACCCAAAAACAATATTTAGGATTGTATGTTTTAGGAGCAATCTTTGCAGGTGTTGCTTTTGCCCTGAGTTTTTACTTTTTTAATATTTCGGCTCCTATTGTTGGTGCTTCTGCTGCGATTATGGCAATTCTTGTTGCTGTAACAACGTATCAGCCTTTAATGGGTGTGCGTTTAATGTTTTTTGGCAATGTTAAACTCTGGCATATTACAGCTGTAATCCTGGTACTTGATTTAATGCAGTTTCGATTAGATAATACCGGTGGGCATGTCTCTCATTTAGCCGGAGCAATTTTTGGATTCCTGTTTATTAAACTGCTTCAAAACGGAACAGATTTAAGTAAAATAGTTTCCAGAACAATAGATTTCTTTGTAAATCTATTTAAAAAATCCCCTTCGACCCCTTTCAAAAAAGTTCATAAAAATTACAAAAAACCTACAGAAAAAGTGACGTCAAGAATTGTTACAAAAGATAAAACGCAACAGCAAATTGATGAAATTTTAGATAAGATTAGCCAGTCGGGTTATGATTGTCTTACAAAAGAAGAAAAAGAGTTTTTATTTAAAGCTGGAAAATAATCCTTTTAGCATAGAAATATGAAAAACCTTTCGTGGTTTAATAAAATAATGTTCTTTTTGAATATAGTACTGACTGTAGTGACATTTAGTATTTATATTTTACCATTTTTGGCACCTAGAAGTTTTCCTCTTCTATCGGTGCTTACGCTCTTTATGCCGGTTTTTTTCGTGCTGAATGGATTGTTCTTTATTTATTGGGCAATTCAGTTTAAAAAACGTCTTATTTTATCTGGTTTGGTTTTGCTGACCGGAATTACCTTTATCAGTAAATTTTATAAATTCTCTGCCAAGGAATATATCAAAGACGAGAAGGACTTCTCTATTATGAGTTATAACGTACGTCTTTTTAATGTTTTTAAATGGCTGGACCGTGATGATATTCCGTCAAATATAAAAGCTTTTATTGATGAAAAAGATCCGGACATTCTTTGTATTCAGGAATATTCCAATTCTGCTCATATCGACTTAAAAGTGTATCCTCATCGCTATATATTTATCGATGGAAATCAGATTAAAACTGGTCAGGCTATTTTCTCTAAGTTTCCTATCATATTTGAAGGGAATATTATTTTTCCTAATTCGGATAATAATGTAATTTATGCTGATATAAAGCGTGGCAAAGATGTAATTCGGGTATACAATATGCACTTGCAATCCATCAAAATTTCGCCTGATGTCACTAATATTTCGAATAATATAGATAATGTAAATCAGGAAAAGTCACAGCTTATTTATACCCGAATAAGTAAAGGATTCAGGCAGCAACAGGAGCAGGCTGAAATATTTAAAGAGAATATTAAAAAATGCAAAACTCAGTTTATTATTTGTGGAGACATGAATAATAGTCCGTTTTCGTATGTATACCGAAGTATAAAAGGAAAACAAAAAGATGCTTTTGAAGAAGCAGGAGAAGGTTTTGGCGCGACTTATAAATTCCGTTATTACCCAGCCCGAATTGACTATATTTTTACTGACAGTAAGATGAAAGTAAAAGGTTTTGAAAGTTTCCCCGATTTCGAAAATTCAGATCATTATCCTATAATGGCGAGACTTTCGATGGAATAAATTGAAAAGAAAATCAATTTTTTAAAATTCCAAATTCCAAAAAGAAAACATAAAAACGTAATTAAACTAGTTTCTGTGTTTTTAAATAATCCATGGCAAATTTACCTTCGTTAAAAAGCAAGTCCAAAACACTTAAATTGTTGATGAATCCGTGTTTGTCATCAAAAACCTGGGTGTATTTTTCAAATACATTGGGATCTTTTTTTCCGTTTGCCAAAAATCTGGAATCAGTGATGTTTTCGGCCTCATGAAAATATTCGGTGGTTTTAGAAAATTCTAATTTCATTCGTAAGCACTTCGTTACAATGTCTAAAACTTCCATATTCAGATCCATAAGGAAAGTATGTTGCTTTTCGAAAATAGGGCGTATATCATCTTCAAAAAACTCAAAAAAAGGCGAACTTCTATATCCTGCTTCCAGTGATTTAAAATGTTGTTTTTGCCAGTCGAATTCATTCTCGATCAAAACATCTTTCGTTTTTTGATGTGTTGTTTTTGAATGCTTAACAGGAATGTTCAATAACTGAATTCCGTTTGGACTATAGATGTAAGTACGGTTTCTATTGGTCTGTTTTTGAAAATTATCTTCCATTTCAAAAGTAATATTTTCAGATTGAGCCATAACTGCAAAGTGACTAATCGACGGAAAATAGGTAGGAAGTAATAAGGAATTCATTTTATTAAGTTTTACGTTAAAAGTTTCAGGTTTCAAGTTTCACGTTCGCAAAGAAACCTGAAGCTTGAAACCTGAAACAAAAATAACTATTTTTTTTATGCTTTGTTTTCTTTTCTTTTTCTCCAGAAATATTCTCCAACAAAATAGGCTGCAAGAATAATTAAGAAGTATTTAAAGTAAGATTGTGGTTGTCCTTCGCCATTAACGGTAGTGAAAACCCTGTCCCAACGAACTTTATTAATTCCTTTTCCGTTAGTGTCCCAGCTCATCCAGATAAAAACCGGTTTTCCTACGATGTGATTTGCAGGAACATAACCCCAGTAACGGCTATCTTCAGAGTTATGACGGTTGTCTCCCATCATCCAGTAATAGTCTTGTTTAAAGGTATATGTAGTAGCTTGTTTTCCGTTGATTAAAAAATGAGAACCATCTAATTGCAAAGTGTTTCCTTCGTATTTGGTAATGATTTCCTTGTAAAATGGTAGAGATTCATTGGTCAAAGCGACTGTTTTTCCTGCCTGAGGAATGTATATTGGACCAAAATTATCCTGACTCCATTTGTTGATATGAGGGAAAATTGCGTTGTCATTTCCTCTGTCAATTTCTCTTTTTACAGCAGTAATTCCGGGAGTGTTTTTTAAACGTTCTGCACTAGCTTCTGTTAATGCTCTAAAATATATAGTATCTCTTTTTTCCTGATCTTTAATATAAGCGCCATCCGTAATGTCAAGCTCCTTCATTAATGATTCAAAATCAACCGGAGTTTTCCCGTCTAAAGCTACAGCATATGAATATTGAGGCTTTGCACGTTCCGGTAAAATTAATTTTTTTCCATTAATAAAAACAAAACCGTCTACAATTGACAAGCTGTCACCAGGAATACCAACACATCTTTTTACGTAATTCGATTTTTTATCGATAGGTTTTATAACTCCGGGTCTTCCTTTTGGCTCGTAAAAATAATGAACCGTATCTACAGGCCAGTTGAAAACCACAATGTCAGATCGTTTTATTTTTTCTAAAGCCGGCAATCTAAAGTAAGGTAATTGTGGCCAGCTTAAATAGGATTTTCTTTTTACAAATGGTATCGTATCGTGAACCATTGGCAGCGCCACCGTTGTCATAGGTACACGAGGGCCGTAATTTACTTTGCTTACAAACAGGAAGTCACCAATTAATAATGATTTTTCTAATGATGAAGTAGGTATTGTATAAGGCTGTACCACATAAGTATGTACTAATGTTGCTACGATAATAGCAAAAAGTAAAGAGCTTATAGTGTCTGCAGTTTTATTTTGAGGTCTTAATTCTCTGTTGGCATTATATTCTAATTTTTGAGTATAATTTACATAATAGATATAAAATCCAAAAGTGAAAATACCTAATAAAGTATCTAAAGTAGATTTTTTACCAAATGTTCTTAAGGTTTCTACCCAAACAACAGGAAACATAATTAAATTAATAATCGGGATGAAAAGTAATAAAGTCCACCAGGTTGGGCGACTGATTATTTTCATTAAAATTATTGAATTGTAAACCGGAATTGCAGCTTCCCAGGTTTTTCTCCCGGCTGCCTGATACAGTTTCCAGGTTCCTAGAAAGTGAATTACTTGTACGGCTAAGAAAAATACGAACCAAAGATATAGTGTCATAGTTTTTTGTTTTATGTTTCAAGTTCAGGTTTGTTCTATAGAAACTCCTGATGCTTTAAAAATTGATTATTTTAAATTTAATACATCTTTCATGCTGTAAATTCCTGTTTTACCAGCAAGCCATTCGGCGGCAATTACAGCTCCAAGAGCAAAACCTTCGCGGTTGTGTGCAGTATGTTTTAATTCGATGCTGTCTACAATTGAGTCGTAAGTTACGGTATGAGTTCCCGGAACATCGCCAATTCTTTTTGCTTCAATATGAATCTCATTTGTTTTTGCCTGATCCAGAGTCCAATTGGTGTAATTGCTATTTTCGATAACACCTTTTGCTAAAGAAATAGCTGTTCCGCTTGGAGCATCTAATTTTTGAGTATGATGAATTTCTTCCATTGATACTTTGTAAGAATCAAATTGCGACATGATTTTGGCTAAGTAGTCATTTAATTCAAAGAAGATATTTACTCCTAAGCTGAAATTTGAACTCGATATAAAACCACCTTGTTTTTCGTTGCAAAGAGCGACCATTTCGTCAAAATGCTCCAACCAGCCAGTTGTGCCTGAAACAACAGGTACATTGTTGTTAAAACAGCTCGAAATGTTGCTTACTGCTGCGGTTGGAACGCTAAAGTCAATTGCAACATCTGCAGTTGAAAGTCCGTCGTATGTGTTGAATTCGTCTTTCTTTAAAACAATTTCGTGACCTCTTTCTAAAGCAATTCGTTCAATTACTTTACCCATTTTTCCGTAACCTAAAAGCGCAATTTTCATTTTGTATGTATTTTTTGAGTTTAAATAACAGCAGTTATTTAAAAGTGGTAATTAAAAGTTAGTCCAACGTTTGGTCTGAAAGTAATGTCGTTAGGATAAACCTCCGGACGCATTGATAGTCTTTCGTTTACGTTGAATTGAATCAAAGCTGCGTCAACATTGGCGTCTATAATGTTTAGGGCATAAAAAGCAACAACAAATAAAGCTGATAAATCCCTGTTTCGCTGATAGAATTTCTGACCTGCAACAAGTCGGCTTTCGTCCAGAAACTGGTATTTATCATCGTTGTAACCTTCTAATCTTCGTTTGTAGGCGTTACGATAATCGCGGTATTTGTTATTATTGTCAATATAAAAATATAAACTGGTACCAATTGCTCCGTAAACCAAAGGTATTTTCCAGTATTTTTTATTGTATGCCTGACCTAAACCGGGTAAGATTGCAGAGTAAAAAGCTGCTTTTGCTGGTGTAAGCGGATCTATTTCTTGTAACTTGCTAGTGTCTTTAACAACCAAAACCGTGTCTTTTTTTGCCTGGGCAAAAAGAGAAACGGTTCCTATGAGAAAGAACAATAGACTTATGGGGACAATCTTATTCACTATCCGTTTATTAATTTTATAATTCGATTAAAGTCGGCTTCAGAATTAAAAGGAATGGTGATTTTTCCTTTTCCGTTACCTGCGACTTTTACATCAACTTTCGCACCAAAATAATCGTTGAAAGTGTTTTTTTGTGTTTCTCTCACCACAAATGAAGAATCTGCTTTTGGTTTTCCTTCAACTTTTGGTTTTAAGCTTTCGTGGTAATTTTTTACTAAAGTCTCTGTTTCGCGAACAGATAAATTCTGGCTTACTATTTTTTGGTAGATATCAGTCTGAACATCTAAATCTTCAATATTGATGATTGCTCTACCGTGTCCCATACTGATAAAACCATCGCGAATACCGGTTTGAATAATCGGGTCCAGTTTTAAAAGACGTAAATAATTGGCAATTGTAGAACGTTTTTTTCCAACGCGCTCACTCATTTGTTCCTGTGTCAATTGAATTTCATCAATCAAACGTTGGTACGAAAGTGCGATCTCGATTGGATCTAAATCATGACGCTGGATATTCTCTACCAAAGCCATAACCAGTGACTCATTGTCGTTTGCAATACGAATGTATGCAGGAACATGTGTCAGGCCAACCAAAGTTGAAGCACGCAAACGGCGCTCTCCTGAAATTAACTGATATTTATTGAAGTCTAATTTTCGAACAGTAATAGGTTGAATCACGCCAAGTTCTTTAATAGAAGTGGCTAATTCGCGTAACGATTCTTCATTAAAATTGCTTCTAGGCTGAAATGGATTTATTTCGATAGCACTTATTTCAAGCTCAATGATGTTTCCAACAACCTTGTCAGCATTTTTATCTTCTACTGATGTAATGTCGTTTTCCGGATCTTTTAATAATGCTGATAATCCTCTTCCTAAGGCTTGTTTTTTAATTGCTTTTGTCATAAAAACTATTTACTGTTTTTCTTTATAATTTCTTGAGCTAAATGAATGTAATTTACTGCTCCTTTGCTTGTTGCGTCATAATTAATGATGCTTTCGCCAAAACTTGGAGCCTCGCTTAATTTTACATTTCGCTGAATAACGGTATCAAAAACCATATCGTTAAAGTGTTTTTGAACCTCTTCTACAACCTGATTGGATAAACGTAATCTTGAATCGTACATAGTAAGTAACAATCCTTCGATATCAAGATCCGGATTGTGTATTTTTTGAATACTTTTTATGGTGTTCAGTAATTTTCCTAATCCTTCAAGTGCAAAATATTCGCATTGAATAGGAATAACAACTGAGTCAGCCGCTGTTAAAGCATTTAAGGTTAGTAAACCTAATGAAGGTGCACAATCGATGATGATATAATCATATTCGTCTTTTACACTTTCTAATGCTTTTTTAAGCATGTACTCTCTGTTTTCTTTATCAACCAATTCGATTTCGATGGCAACAAGGTCAATGTGCGCAGGGATCACATCAACATTTACAGCTGAACATTTTATAATGGTTTCTTTGGGAGTGTTACTGTGTTCAAGTATTTGGTAGGTACCCATCTCAACAGATTCTACATCGATCCCAAGGCCAGATGTGGCATTTGCTTGAGGATCAGCGTCGATCAACAATACTTTCTTTTCTAAAACACCCAATGAGGCTGCAAGATTTACCGATGTAGTAGTCTTTCCAACGCCTCCTTTTTGATTAGCAATCGCAATGATTTTGCCCATTTATTTTCTGAATTTTGAACCGTAAAAATACAATTATTTATGGTTTCTGAAAATCTATTTTGTTAACATTTAAGAAACTTCGGTTAATCGTTGTATGGTGCGTGTTCTGAGGGATTTAATTTCTTATAGAATAAAAAAATAGTACCGAAAATTCGTTCTATTTTATTCTTGTTTTTAGTATAAAAGAACAATTTGTGGTTTAAATCTTAAAAAAGTATTTAAACCTTAAATCTGGTTTTTATTTTAATTTTTTGTTTTTAAATCTTTTACTAAACTGGCTGTAAAAAATAAAATTGTAATACCGCCTAAAACAATACAAAGCCACATAAACCAGGATTTTTGCCAAAAAGACTGATTTGCTATTGGATTTTTTACCGCATTTTTTTGCTGAATATCGTAGAGGGTTGTTTGCGGTAAATTGCCGGCAATATTGTTTTTAAAATTTGAAAGATCATATTCCGGTTCTGCCAGGTTTTTGTTTCCTGTTTTTAGGATATAAGTTTCATTAGAATTTAAATCTGCAATAATAGAAATGGGTTTTTGATAGTATTTTATTTTTGAAATCGATAAGGGCTGATTATCGTGATTTTTGATTTTAATAAAGAACTCTTTTTCGAATATTTGAGGAAATATAAAGGTATTTGTAGCAGTTGAATTCAATTCAAAAGAAGTAATTTCTTCGTCGAATATTTGGGATTTCCTTTTTGTCTGGCGTTTTGTTTTCTTATAAAGAATAGCAGTTCGCTTGTAATAAGTAGGTTTTGAAATTTCAAATGAAATCTCATTAATAACCTGTGGCGCATCAAATAGAATATGAATTTGAGTTTCTTTTTCTGAAGGAATTTCTGTTGTTACGGATTTCTTTGGAAAGATTTCTTGTAAAGCGCTTTTTTGTGATTGCGAGGTAAAATTTCCAACTTTCAGAACATTGATGGGAAGTGTTTTTCGGTCATCAAAATCTATCTTTAAATAATGATAAGTACTTAAAGGATAAGATATCGTTTTAACAACACTTGTTTCTGATGTACTGTTTAAATCATAAAGTGTTTGCGAGTCAGAGATTCCAAACCATTCTTTCTGGTTGTCACTTCCTGAAACAGAATATTTTTTTTCTACATCAGAATTAGCGATAAAGAGCGAAAGTTTATTATTGTGTTTGTTTGAAGGAATTGCAATAATAATCGAAGTACTCTTTTTAGGAATAGTTGTTTTTGAAACAATAGTATATTCTTCAAAAGCATTTGATGAAACATTTTTAGGGGTTTGAATAAAATACGGAACTTCATTTCCTTTAGCATCAAATAACCTAATGTCGCTCAAATCCTGTTTCGAAAAAGAACGAACCTCTGGTGATAAAATGATTTCATTAAAACCACTCTGACTAACTTTTTTTAGTTTCGCAGTAGTTTGATATTGCCCAAACGAGAGGTTTGCGACCAATAGCAATAAGATAAATTTATTTAGTTTCATTGGTTTCTTCAGGCTTGTTTTCGTCAATAACTAATACTTTGATTTTTTGATATACAAAAGAGATAATCAAAATTAAAATTCCTAAAAGGATGAACGATATGATTTTTCCGGTTTCGGAAATATTGCTTATGTCGTATAAAAATAGTTTTAAAATCGTTAGGCCCAATAAGGATAAAGCGATTATACGTAAAGATTTAAGTTGTTTTTTTATTCCTATTATCAAAAACACAAAAGCTAAAACTCCCCAAAGAATCGGAAATCCTGTTTTGATGATTTTAGTTCTGGCTAATCCAATATAATCTTCGGCAATAAAATCACGTAAATAAGGCAAATTCGATTTATAACTCGCGTACATAGGACTTGTCTGTATGTCTTGAACGGTTACCGGAGAATTCATAAATATAAGGCCATGAAGCATAACTTCTGAACTGGCAATGTAAATGACAAAAAAAGCAGCAACCCACATAAAGTATCGGCTTTTAAGAAAAGTAAAATCAACTTTTTTATAGATTTGAAACAATTGATAACCAAAATAAATCGTGATAATCAATGAAATGTAATGAAGGTAAAAAGCAATTGCTTTTCCGTTTCCTGAGCTAATAATGTCTTTATGTTCAAAAAAAGGATAATTTGAAAACCATAAAGCAAACAATACAATATTAGAAATCACAAGTAATAAAGCGCCCTGATATCCTGCCCCTGGTTTTCTGTTTATGAGATAAGATGAGAACAAAGCAGAGAATAGCAAATGATACAAAACAGGTAATGCTATAGAACTGTAAATGCTCTCGATATAATGATTGGACTGATAAATAACTTCGAGCAAACCTGTGAAATAGGTAATCACAAAGCCAACTTCTAAAACGATTCTTTTATATTTTTCAGGATTAAAACTGATGTCGAAAATAGTTGAATTTTCGGTTTCATTTTTTAATAAATACCAAATCGCAAACAAAGAACCTGCAGCAAAAATGCCCGTTATAAATATAGGATTTATAATAATATTTAAAGCTAAAGTGCCATTGTAGTATTTGTTCCAGTCCATGATAAGGCTGAAAATCATTAGAATGTGAACTATTATAGAGCCAAATCGATAGCTTGTAACCTTGGATTTTTGAGATAACCACAATAACAAAACGGCTTCTGCTGCCCAAAATAAGGTGATATAATTGCCTTCGAACTGAATAGGAATTGCTAATGTTATAAAAGTCAGCGTTAAGCCAATAAGTAAATAAGCAGCTTTCTGGTCGAGATCGAATTTTTTGTATAAAAACCAGGCATAAATTAAATTCAGCAAGGCAAGAATCGTAGTAAATAAACCTTTTAATTCCGGATGATAATTAGTCAAAATCGCCATTCCGGCACCATAAAACAAAAAGGTATTGCTAGCCAGAATTGTGAGTTGGGTTTTAGAAAATTCCCCTTTAGATCGGATGTTGTTTACAAGGTTCATTAATATAAAAATGAAATAGAAAATAAATCCAAATACTAAGGCTCCTAAATAGTGAGGTTTGTCAGAACTTAAATCTCTGGTTAACCATGCGGCATATAATAAGACGGTAAATATATAGGCAAGTACATTAACCAGATTCCATTTTTTGTAATAAGCTATGCCTAAAATCCCGATATTTAAAATGATGATATAGGTAAAAAGTACCACGTAATTCCCCTCGCCGGTGCTGACCATAAACGGAACCGCAAATCCGCCAATTAGCGAAAGTACTGCTAACTCAATTCGGTCATAGGATAATGATATTAAAGCGCTAAATGCCGTAATAATTACCATGATACTAAAGGCAACCGTTTGATTGAATAAATGATAATCATGAAAAGCAATTCCTATTGTAAAATAGAATATCGCAATTGCCCCAGCAACAATTACAGAGCTAAAGGCGGCATAATTTTTACGTAGTTTATGAGCAATTCCCATCACTAGGGCGCCACATAAAACACCAATTCCAACACGGGCAGGTTCGTTGATCCAGTCTTTGTCTATGGCATATTTTACAAAATAGCTAATTCCTAATACAAGAATCAAAACTCCAATTTTATTGATAAGGTTTTCACCAATGAATTTTTCTAAATCCGGATTTTGCTCTTTGAAATTTTCCCAAAAAGATTTTTTCGGTTCAACAGGAATAATTGGTTTTTGAACTGGTTTTGGTTCCAGAGGTCTCGATTCAATAGGTTTAGATGTATTATCAATATTAGAAGATAAAGCTATTTTTTCTAATTGCTCGTCTGAGATCTTTTCTTTGACAACTTCTGGTGGAGTAGGTTCAAAAATAGCCTTGTTCGACTGTTTAGGATCAATTTTGAATTCTTCTTTCTTTGCAACAGCAATTGGTGCGACAGGAGTAATTTCAGAAGGTTTTTCAACTGTTTTTAAAACATCAATCTTCTTGCTAAGTCTATTAATGTCGTTTTCAAGACGGTCGAAACGGCCTTTGATTGTATTAAGGATGTAGATTAAAAAACAAAATAACGCAACTATAAGAAAACTTTCCATAAAGAACTAAGTATAATGTTATGATTGGTAAATATAATAACATTTTGATACGAAGGTGATTTTTTTAGTTCTTTTCGTGTTAAATGAAATATTTGTTTTTCTATAGAATTCACCTGATCCAAAACGCTCTATTTGTAATTACAACTCTGTTAGGTATTCAGTCTTTAACTTTTAGCGTTGGTATTAAAGGAAAATTGAGCCTTTGTATAGTTTTTGATGAGAAAATCGGGACCAAATACGGACCTGTAGGTTAAAGATTATGACTATTTTTCGAATCCTTAAAAACTATTATTACTATTAAACCAAAAAGATTATTTATGATTAAAAAGTTAATCTCAGTATTTACTGCATTTACAGTCATGCTGATGCTATGCAGTTTTGTAACGCTAAATTTATCTGATGAAAAAAATCAGGAGAATAAGACAGAAGGCAAGATTGTTTACAACAAAAAGAAACATAGTATAACCTTATCATGGCCGGCATTTGGCGCTTCAGGAAATTACGTAATTACAAGAGGAGGAAGTCACCTGGCATCAGATTTTGTTTCTGTTGGTTCGACTACCAAATTGACATTTACAGATAATAAACCAAATACTGATAAATACGAGAACTATTATAAAATTACCCGTAATGCTATAACCATAATAGTTTCGTTGGAGAACCAAATCTTTGGCAATAATATGTATTTCTATGATCGAAAATATGAAAAAGCAGAAACTGCGCGAAACCATATTAATTCGCAGTTTAGTGCTATTGGTCTTGGCGGATCAAATGGTGAGTGGACTACAAAGCGTCAGGCTTATTATTTTAAAGCAAATATTAAAGATCAGACTTACGATTCGGGCGGGTCGGGATCTGCATCATCTGCAACAGCGAATTCAATAGAATTAGGATTTTATTCTCACATAGGGGGTTTGGGTAAAGTGCCATCGGCTGTTAAATTGGGTGCTGTATTTACCAGACCTCACCTTTCAGGAGGAGCAAATGCTACCTGTACATTTTGGCGTTCTGTAGAAAATGTAGCAGTGATGCGGGATTTTGCCTGGACAGTTTCTCAATCAACCAGTGCAAGAAGAATGCTGATTGAAAGTACTTCAAAATATATTTCGGATATTGGAGATACCAGTTTTTGGGGTAGCGGCGGTTTTATTGCTGATACTCATTATACATCATCCAGGCCAAACTGGGGAGGACAACAACAATGGTATACCAGAAATGCTGTTTTTCCGTCAGGTTCCGGAGCAATGGGAGGTTCATATAATATGGTTTGGCAAGGTTGCGTCAATCCCCCACAAGCAGATGATGCCAATTCACCGGTTCCTACTACACCTATTATCAGAGAAAAACCTTTTCTTTTTATAGATAACGATGGCGAGTACAAAGTATTTGTTCCGGCATGGCAAAAGGACAGAGTAGGAGTTTCATGGTCGTCAACAGATATGGGTAAAGGAAAAATTCAGGATTTACTTAACAACTGGTACGTTGCCAAAGAAGGAGACACTGATGTAGAAATCAATAATGCGCTAAAAAATGGCAAAAATATATTTTTTACACCAGGACATTACACATTGAATGCACCTATTCAGGTAAATAGAAAAGATGCCATACTTCTGGGTGCCGGTATAGCATCGGTAACGCTGGAGCCTACTGAGAAAAATACCTGGGGATGTATCTATGCTGATGACAAGGACGGTATTATCATTGCAGGACTTCTTGTGGATTCATTCAATAGTACAACGTATCAGGTTAGAATTGGTGACGAAGGAGCAAATGCAGATCATTCGGGAAATCCTATTTTGGTTACAGATATTACTTGTAGAGTAGGTGGAGTTCAGTCAAAAAATATTCAGATACATGCTTCTATGCAAATAAATAGTAACAATGTGGTGGGTGATCATTTTTGGCTGTGGCGCGCCGACCATGGTTCGCAGCGTGGTGGAGATTTACGTTGGTTAAGAGATAGATGCAAAAACGGACTTATTGTTTCCGGTGATGATGTTACACTTTATGCTTTGTTTACAGAACATTATCAAGAATATGAAGTGCTTTGGTTAGGAGAACGCGGCAGAACTTATTTCTTTCAGAATGAACCACCATACGATGCGCCAAATCAGGCGAGTTGGAGTAGTCAGGGAGGACGAGTTGATGGTTATGCAGCATTCAAAGTTGCTAATACTGTAAAAGAACATCAAAGTATAGGAATGGGATCTTATGCCGTTTTTACAGGAACTGATGGTAAAGTGAATAAGAAAAATGGTTTTGAAGCTCCTAATAGCCCAAATGTGAAACTCGAAAAAATGTGTATTACTCGTTTTGCAGGTCCGGGTAATATTCAAAATGTTATCAATGGTATCGGCGGCAGTACAGCAACTGGTGTGAAACGTGTGGCATTTTATAACAATGCCGAAGGTACAAAACCTTATGATGAAGAATTTGATTTGCCTAATCGTGAATCGTATCCTGCGTATATTACTATGGAGAAGTAAAAAGAAAGACTCATTAGAAACCTTTCAAACAAAACACTGAAGGTCAATTGATCTTCAGAGTTTTTTTATTCCAATCTGGTAACATCCCAGTTTTCAATCAGGATGGCAAAACCTTAAAGAGGCATTTATCGCATTTGAGCATAGTCAATGGTTTCAACCGTTGGGTTCTAATACATTTATCACAATGTATTATTATACGTTTCCCATGGTTTAAACCACGGGCTATGATTCTCAATCAGGTGATAACTGTTATGACTTTAATTTTAAAAAATATTTAGGACAGCTGTTAAAATTAGGATCCTAGTTTTGTAAAATCTCAATTTTTACATTAATCGCTCCACTATTTTTGTTTGAGGCAATATCCATAAAAGCTTTTTTAGAAAGGTCAATTTCTCTGCCTTTAACAAAAGGACCTCTATCGGTAACTTCTATTATAACAGATTTTTTATTTAATACGTTTGTGATTTTTAGTTTTGTACCAAAAGGAAGCTTTTTATGCGCGGCAGTCAGTTTATTGTTGTCGAATTTTTTACCGCTTGCTGTTTTTCTTCCGTTAAATTTATCATGATAATAAGAAGCATGTGCCTTTTCTGTATGCAATTTTAAATTTTCAATCTTGATGTTTCATCTTTGGATATTGGGCTCTCTTGTGCAACGGCTGTCACTGAGATAGTGAAAATAATATATAATAGTATTCTTTTCATTTTCTTGATTTTTTTTGCAAAAAAAGCTTAATCTAGACAATTAGGTTTATTGTAAAGGCCATACTTATGATATTAAAAGACATATTTATGTTGTTTGTATAAATTAGTAATTGACTCATTTGTTTCTAATTATAATTTGTTGTGAAATATTTTTGTTCTTATTTCTAAAATTGTTTTGGATAAGCAAAAAATAGTTATATATTTGCACCCGCTTACGGGGTGTAGCGTAGCCCGGTTATCGCGCCTGCTTTGGGAGCAGGAGGCCGCAGGTTCGAATCCTGCCACCCCGACAAAAGTCTTTTCATTTTTTGAAGAGACTTTTTTTTTGCATAAAACTAAAATTCTATCTTATGGATCAACACGAAAACGGATCAGGTCCAAAAGTTGGGGATTAGGCGAAAAAATTAGACAATCTGAATAAGAAGAGATCTACATTTCTCACGCCTCTGAATTTTGATCTGAATGCTGTTATTTTGGCATTGAAAGATTCTGCTAAAGCATTTGTATCTCTATTGTCAAAATAGTTTATGATTGACTGGTAATTAAAAAACTATAGTATTGAGTAAAATATGAATTAATCTCAAAACCTGTCAAGAGAAAAAAAACTAACACGGAGAACGCAAAGTTATTTAAATTTAGTAAAACACAAAGTTCACAAATCTTTGCGGACTTAGATTGTGTAAACACAACTCAAAGCATAGCGAACTCTGCGAAAACCTTTGTGATCTCTGCGGTAAAAAACAATTAGGAACATAAAATTTTTAATGTTTCTCTACAATATTTAGGATTGATGCGTCACGAAGGTTTTTTTATTTCTGCCGTATTCATTATTCTCTATTTGAGAATAGCAAAAACTGATTAATTGAGTTCTTTATTCCAACAATAAAAACTTACTTTTGCACCATCAATTATTAATAGAATCATATTATGTCAGATACAATCGAAAAAATTAAATGCCTAATCATAGGTTCTGGTCCTGCAGGTTATACTGCTGCTATTTATGCCGCCAGAGCAAATATGAATCCAGTTTTATATCAGGGAATGCAACCTGGTGGTCAGTTGACTACTACTAACGAAGTAGAAAATTTTCCGGGTTATGTTGACGGTGTTACAGGACCAGAAATGATGGTTCAATTACAAGAGCAAGCAAAACGTTTTGGAGCTGATATCCGTGATGGCTGGGCTACAAAAGTTGATTTTTCAGGAGATATTCATAAAGTATGGATTAACGATTCAATCGAATTGCACTGTGAAACGGTTATTATTTCTACAGGAGCATCTGCTAAATATTTAGGATTACCATCAGAACAACATTACTTACAAATGGGTGGCGGAGTTTCTGCTTGTGCCGTTTGTGATGGTTTCTTTTACCGTAATCAGGAAGTTGTAATTGTAGGAGCTGGAGATTCTGCTTGTGAAGAAGCACACTACTTATCTAAACTTTGTAAAAAAGTAACAATGTTGGTAAGAAGCGAGAAATTCAGAGCTTCTAAAATCATGGAAGAACGCGTTCGCAAAACCGAAAATATAGAAATTTTACTAAACCACGATACTGTTGAGGTATTAGGAGATGGAAATGTTGTACACGGTATAAAAGCGTTGAACAAAACTACTGCTGAAGTTGTTGAAATTCCTGCAACAGGATTTTTCGTAGCTATTGGTCACAAACCAAATACAGATATTTTTAAAGATTACATCACACTTGATGAAACAGGTTACATCATCAATACTCCGGGAACTTCTAATACAAATGTACCGGGTGTGTTTGTAGCTGGTGATGCTGCAGATCATGTATACCGTCAGGCAATTACTGCTGCAGGTACAGGATGTATGGCTGCATTAGATGCTGAAAGATATTTGGCTTCTAAGGAATAAGTTTTCAGTCTCAGTCTCAGTTTTCAGTTTATTGAAATGTGATAGAGCTATAAAATAAAAGTCCCAATCTTCAAGATTGGGACTTTTTGTTTATTTATATTTAAGAAGTTTTAGACTGAAAACTGAAACTGAATACTGTGACTTTTTATTTTATCTTCTTAAGCAGTTTTGCTTCTTCAGAAAAACGAGTCAGCGTAATGGTAGGATTTCCTAAAAGAGAAAGTTCAGCTTTGTCTCCAAGCGCTATTGAGGCTGTAGTTTCTACTAGAACACTTCCTGTTGCATAATTTTCTGCAGTGATATTGGCATCTTTCAGAGTAAATTTGGTTCCTGTAAAGATGGAATTATTATCTAAACGAATAGTTGCTTTTTCGGCAATTCCTTCAATGTTGGCAACTGCTTTTTGATATAAATCACATTTGAATTTTATAGCCGATACCAATGTTTTTATCGAGGAGTTTTTACTCAACTGTAAATTTGCATCCTCAGACTTTAAGTTCAATTCGGTCTTTGATTTATCATCAGCAAATAATGTAAACTTTTTAGAATTTACATTCAAAAATAATTTAGCATAATCAAAAGTATTAAACGTAATATCTTCTAACTGAAGTTCCTGAATGGCATAAACTAGAGCATCATTTTTTGCTATTACAGTTTTTAAGGAACTGGTATAAGTCACGCGAACAATTAGCTTTTTAAAAATAGTACTTTCTTTAGAGGTGTATAAACGAAGTACTTTTTCTCTTAAATCCATCCCGATAATATCATGTAAATTATCATCGGCTTCAATTTTAATTTCGTTTTTTTCTCCTCTTTCAAGATAAACTTCCAGATTATCATCGGCTTCAATGCCATCAAATTCTCCTACTTCTTTTACTGAAGTGGTTACGATTTTAGATCCTTTTATTTTTTCTCTTCTTTGACCAAAAGTTAATGTCGTAACCAATAATAATAGGAGTAAGGCTGTATTTTTTTTCATTAATTCTAGATTTGATTTTCACAAATATAAAAAAATCATCCACTTTCGATGAATGATTTTTTTATATTTAACAGATAAATATCTTTTACCCCTGGCTAATACTTCCTCCTGAATTCGAAGTTTTCTCGATTGTTTTAGGAGTGTTGTTATAGTTAACACTTCCTCCGCTGTTTGCTTCAGCTTTCAATTTTACAATAGGGTGAACATTTACACTGGCTCCGCTTGAAGCTTCAGCATGAATATCATTGGCTAATAATTCACCTGCATTTACATTAGAGCCGCTTGATGCCGAAGTATGGAATATTAATGCTTTTCCTTTTATGCTAATCGTACTTCCGCTTCCTGAATCAGCAGAGATATTATCAGATTCTACAGTCACATCTATAGTGGCTGCACTCGAAGTTTCTAAATCTAGATTTTCACCCTGAATTATTCCCTGGTTTGATACAGTTGAAGCACTTGAAGCTTCCAACTTGTCAATTTTAGGCATTTTTACCGTTACTTTTTTCTTTGTTATATTTCGAAAAGAATTGAATTTAGATTTAATGATCAAAGTTCCGTTCTCTACTTTGATAATAATGTCTTTCTGAAGATTATCATCCGCTTCAACAACAATTTCAGTCGAATCAGATTGTATAACCACTAAGTCAATTGCATTGCTTACATCTATTTTTGTAAAATCTCCCTGAACAATTCTTTTTTCAGTAGTCACATTTCCGCTTCCTTCAATTGTATTCACGTTAAAGTTACATGAGGCAAACAATAGTGCTGTAACAGTCGCAACTATAAATTTCGTAATATGAATGATTATTTTTATCATGGCTTAGTTAATTTTGATTATAACTCCGTTTTTGTCAGTGGTTAATCTGCCGTTAGTTTTTTTTCCGTTTAAAATTTCTTTTCCATTAATTTTAACCGAAACCTCATTTACTGTGTCATTGTCAGTCTGAGTTTCTTCTTCGTTTATATCATTATAGTCATTCTCTTCAGATGGACAATTCAAACATTTAATTTTAGAACCTTCTACTTTATAGTTATAGTTACCGCTAAAGTGTAAGTTGAAAAAATCATTTTCAGAATCATCATAGTCCTGAACAGAAGCATCTGGCTTGAATAATTGACCTTCAGGTAAGTACAAATATACATCAACTTCCTGACCTCTAAATTTGTTTTTTACATCAGTAAGAAAATAATTATCTAAAACTAAATGATTCCCGTTGATCTGAAATTTGTAATTGATTTTCTCTGCTCTTTGTTTTGCCGAGATAAATGAATTTCCTCTGGCACTTTTTTCGATCTGAATATAAGGAGCAGCTTCATCCGTTCGCAAAACATGTAAACGAACATCATTTGAATATAATAATTGATTGTTTGCTGAATCCTGAACAAATTCAAATTCGCTGTGATGATTTAGATCTTTTGCATAATAATCATTGTATCTAAATTTTACAAACAAAGTATCTTTTGTCGTGATGTTAAGCACTTTTTTCTCTACTGTTTTATTATCGTATGAAATTTCAGTAGCTTGTTTAATTCCTATGCTAATTGCGATTGCAACTGCAATAATCCAAATGGCTAACAAAGTATATTTTACAATATTTCCAATAGATTTTAAGTTTGGAGATAACAATTTGAAACCTAAAAGTGTCAAAAAGAAAAACGGAATTCCAACAGCAAAGAACATCAATAAACCAAATGACCAGATAGGGTAATCTGTAAAGTTTCCTGCTTCAACAAAGTTTTGCCAAGGAAAATCGATAAAGATGTTTGTGCCTAAGGTAAAAACCCCAATCAATAACATGATCAAAACACTAATTCCTGACAGGATCAAAATTACGCCCAAAAACTTTG
Source organism: Flavobacterium sp. CSZ (assembly GCF_015350725.1). Lineage (NCBI taxonomy): Bacteria > Pseudomonadati > Bacteroidota > Flavobacteriia > Flavobacteriales > Flavobacteriaceae > Flavobacterium > Flavobacterium sp. CSZ. Next base: position 162,295 of record NZ_JADKPQ010000009.1, on the reverse strand, counting down.
CGAAGATTTTAAAAACCGTCATAATAAAGTCTCCAAATGAACGACTTATTCTCTCAGCTCCCGACTTTACCTGGTTTCCCATTTTGTCATAATCTGCACTTTTAAACTTATCAGACAATGATTCAATTTCCTCACGAACCTTTTTCTCTATGTTCGAAATCGTAACCGGTTCACCCGTCATTTCCAATTTTTCAGATGTTGTAACCGCTTCCGGAGTTACAATCCAAAGAACGAAATAAGCCAAAATCCCTGTTCCAAAACCTGCAAAAACAAATATCAAGAATATGATTTTGATCCAAACAGCGTCAATTCCAAAATAGTGACCCAAACCAGTTGCTACACCACCAATCATACCTTTTTCTTTATCGCGGTATAATTTTTTATGTTTTCTTGCTCCGTAGTCATTAAAGGATTGGTTCGATTTTTCTTCGTCCTCCAGGATATAGTCTTCCGGTTGTCCCATCACTACAATCACTTCATCAACGTCTTTCAGTCCTACAACATGCTTGTCGCTTTTTTGTTTCTCTATTAATAATTCAGAAACACGCATTTCGATGTCTTTAATAATTTCATCCTGTCCAGATGAGTTGTTCAATGATCGTTTTATAGCGTCAAAATAGCGTGTCAATTTTAAATATGCGTCTTCATCGATGTGAAAAACCATACCGCCTAAGTTAATATTTACTGTTTTGTTCATGACTTATTGATTTTGATTGGTGATTAGATTTACGGCGTCAGACAATTCTGTCCATGTTCCGCTAAGTTCGTTTAAAAATGTTTGTCCTATTTCGGTTAATCCATAATATTTTCGTGGTGGTCCTGAAGTCGATTCTTCCCAGCGATAATTAAGTAAACCGTCGTTTTTCAGCCTCGTTAGAAGTGGGTAAACTGTTCCCTCAACAACTAGTAATTTTGCGTTTTTTAAAGTGTCTAATATTTCTGATGTGTATGCGTCTTTTTCTTTTAGAACCGATAAGATGCAAAACTCAAGAACACCTTTGCGCATCTGTGCTTTTGTGTTTTCAATGTTCATAATTTCATTTTGTTTTTTTTAGATTGAACAATTCGTTTTTTGATTGATGATGATTGATTGATGATGATTGAAGATTGATTGCGAAACAATTCGTGTTGATTGCTTGTAAAGTTTCGACTATAACTTTTAATTTTTTATGTCAGGCTGAGCGAAGTGGAAGCCCTTTTTTATTACTTGATAAAAGGAATCGTAATCGGATATTTGTATAATTCTCCGTTTGAAGTTTTTATTGAAGCGTAAATCACTAAAAAGAATTCAACAAATTTTAACAATCCAAAAAGTAAAACTGCTGTTGCTCCAATACTTAAAATTCCAATATTTCCGTCGATGTTTAGATTTCTGACGATTAAATCTTCATCGTTAAAAACCGTATTGATTGGTAGGTTTTTTAAAAGCACGAATGCAAAAATCGGAATGGCAATTAAAGCTAAAATCAAAGTATAAAGCAAAAGACTCAATTGAAAATTTAAGGTTTGTTTTCCATTAAAATTTACAAATTCTGATTTGTCTTTGTAACTCGTCCAGATCAATATTGGGAAAATGTAATTCCCAAACGGAATGATATATTGACTTAAAGTACTTAGATGTGTGAACGTTGCGACGTTTCTTTCTGTTGTTGTTTCCATGATGAGTGGTGTTGTTGTTTCCATGATTAAAAGTATATAGTATTTTCTTATGCAAATATATGTCTAAAAGACAGTATCTTGTTTTGCATAGTACCAAATATTAACAAAATTTTAACAAAGATGAAATTTTAAAATTGCTTATAATGCATTGAAAACCATTCAAAAGACTTGATTTTGTTGGTTTTTTAGGAAAGTAATTGCGATTTATTGTGCGTGCATAGTTTTTTTGTATTTTTACATAAAAAAATAAAATACCATGGCAATATCAGTTTCTAAACTCAATAAATTTGTGTTATTCAAATTACCATCAGCATACTTTTGTGGTGTGCGCGTAAAGGCAATCGATGAAGATAGATGTGTGGTAAGCGTAAAACACAGATGGATCAATCAAAATCCTTTTAACTCCATGTATTTTGCAGTTCAGGCAATGGCAGCAGAGCTAACAACAGGAGCATTAGTAATCTCGCAAATTCAGCAAAGCGGAAAAAAAATCTCAATGCTGGTCGCCAATAATAAAGGAAACTTCACTAAAAAAGCAACAGGAAGAATAACTTTCGTTTGCAACGACGGACTTTTAATTGCTGAAGCCATCAAAAAAACCATCGAAACAGGCGAGGGTCAAACCTTCTGGATGAAATCTATAGGAACAAATGAAGAAGGAGTTCAGGTTTCAGAAATGGATTTTGAATGGAGTGTAAGAATTAAATAACTTTTAAGTTTTTGCCACAAATTTCAATAATCTCCACGAATTATTTGTGCAAATTTAATCAGCAATTTAGATTTTAAATTAGTGTAAATTTGTGAAATTGCTTCGCCGGTTCGCTATCAGTCGGTTCGTGGCGAAAAAAAAACATATAGAAAGACCTCAAAACATTGAGGTCTTTTTTTTATATACCAATTTGTGAATCAATGCGTTTTCTCATTTTATTTTGTATTTTTATTACACAATTCCTATTACATCAAAATGCAGTTTATTAATTTGAACTTCATTTAGTAATAATAGTTTTACATTCAAATTAAGCTTTATTTACATCATTTCAGATAAATAGAATTTACCAGACCATAAAAAGTCAGTAAGTTTTCAATTTATCTTTTTAAGTATTTGCCTCAAAAAGTAAAAGTATATGGATGATAAAAAACAAATATTCCAGACCACAACTCAAAAACGCTGGAAAACTTTTCAATGGTCGACCCGACTTATTTTGTTTCTTCTTATTTTAATGATTCCTATTTTCTTCATTACCCTAAAAAGAGGATTAAAACCGCCTTTACCGCTTTTGGCAAATAGCAGTCAGGTGGGGCATAGTCTCGAAAATCCTATTACACCAAAAGATTTGAGCGCAAAAGAACTCAAAAAGTTTAAAGGATTTGATTATTTCTTAAGAGCAAAAACAAAGATTGATAAACTAAAAAATCAGCCTATTGATTCGAAAACAGCTTCAGAAATCAGAGCTGCTTTTTATGTCGATTGGGATCCGCAGAGTTTGCTTTCGCTCCAAAAAAACATTCATAAACTCAATATGGTAGTCCCGGAATGGTTTTTTATTGATCCAAAAACCGATTTACTACGCACAGAAATTGATACTGCGGCCTTAAAAGTAATGAAAAAGGGAAAAGTAAAAATCCTTCCTTTAATCAATAATATCAACGAATCTTTAGGCGAAGGCGATTTTGACGGCGATCTTGTTCACCGTATTCTTCATGATACCAATAAAAGAGAACGACTCATTAATGATATTGTAAAAGCATTAAAAAAATATGATTTACAAGGAATCAATATTGATTTCGAAGAATTTAAAGAAAAAGGCGACGAACCCATAATTGCTTTTCAAAAAGCATTGTATGAAAAACTGCATCCGCTGGGTTATCTCGTTACGCAGGATATCATGGCAGGAGATGACGATTTTAATGTAAAAGCATTGGCACAATACAATGACTATATGTTTCTTATGGCTTATGACGAGCATTATGCCGGCAGTGTTCCCGGAGATGTAAGCAGTCAGAAATGGATAGAAAGAATAGTAGATAAAACGGCAAAAGAAATTCCGTCAGATAAAATTATCCTTTGTTTTGCCGGTTATGGTTACGATTGGCAGGAAAAGCAGGAAGGAGAAACCATTACCTACGATCAGGCAATTGCAATTGCAAAACAGCATAATGCCGTAATTAAATTTGACAATACCAGTTATAACAACTCTTTTAATTATACAGACAGCAATGGTAAAAAACATGAGGTTAATTTTGAAGATGCCGCAACTAATTTTAATACCATTAGGTTTAGCGACGAATATGGTTTGGCAGGAACTGCCTTATGGCGTTTAGGAAGCGAAGATCAGCGTTTGTGGAGTTATTATCAGCGAAGTTTAACAAACGAAAGCATCAGGAAAAAAACTTTTGATTTTAAGGTAATGAAACGCGTCAATACACGAATCGAAAGTCCCGCTTATATTGGTGACGGCGAAATATTAAATGTTATTGCGGATCCCCAGCCAGGAAAAATTGAATTGGAAATCGATAAGGATGAAGACATTATTACGGAACAGAAATATGTAGAATTACCAACGAAATATGTAATTAGTAAATTTGGTAATGTACACAAACAAGTCATTCTTACTTTTGATGATGGGCCAGATCCGACTTATACGCCTCAGGTTTTAGATATTTTAAAGAGAGAAAAAGTACCCGCTGTTTTTTTTGTGATTGGTATTCAGGGAGAAAATAATATTCCGTTGCTGCAAAGAATTTATAACGAAGGCCACGAAATAGGCAACCATACTTTTACACATCCAAACATTGCTTTGGTAAGTCCGGAAAGAGCGGCGAAAGAAATGGAAACCACAAGATTATTAATAGAAGCCGTTACCGGAAAAAGTACAGTGCTTTTTCGAGCGCCTTATAATGCAGACGCTGAACCAACAACTGAAGCCGAACTAAAACCTATTGCTTTAAGTAAAGCACAAAATTATTATACGGTTGGAGAAAGTATCGACCCAAATGATTGGGAAAAAGGCGTAAGTGCCGATTCTGTTTATAGCAGGGTTATATCGCAATATGAGACAAATCCCGATAAAGGAATTATTTTGCTCCACGATGCGGGCGGAAACAGAGAGGCAACCGTAACAGCGCTGCCCCGAATTATTAAATATTTTAAAGATAGACATATTCAGTTTACTACGGTTGCATATTTGCTTGGTAAAACCAAAGACGAGATTATGCCAAAAGCCCAAGGTCCGTTTATTACAGTCGATAACTTAATTTTTGATTTCGGATATTGGTTTGGGCATTTTATTACAGCCACATTTTGGGTTGCTATCTTCCTTGGATTTTTGAGAATTGCATTAATGGCGATAATGGCTTTAATAAAAAAATGGAAAGACCATAAATATCCCCCTGTTTATAAAACCTCTATTAAGTCACTTCCAAAAGTGAGCATTATTGTTCCGGCTTATAATGAAGAAATAAACGCAGTAAAAACAATCGAAAATTTACTGGGTCAGGATTATCCGGATTTTGATATCGTTTTTGTAGATGATGGATCTAAGGATAAAACTTTTGCCATGATCAATGAAGCTTTTGCCAACAATCCGAAAGTAAAAGTGAATACAAAACCAAACGGAGGAAAAGCATCGGCATTAAATTACGGAATTGCTTTAACGGAAAGTGATTATGTGGTTTGCATCGATGCCGATACACAACTTAGAACCAATGCCATTTCGCAATTGATGAAAGGTTTTACCATTCAATTAAAAAACAATGAAGAAATTGGCGCCATTGCCGGAAATGTAAAAGTCGGAAATGAAAACACTATGCTTACCAAATGGCAGAGCATTGAATACACAACCGCACAGAATTTTGACCGTAGGGCTTTTGATTTAATAAACGGAATTACGGTTGTTCCCGGTGCAATTGGTGCATTTAGGAAAACAGCAATAGAAAAAGCAGGTGGTTTTACAACCGATACACTTGCAGAAGACTGCGATTTAACTATTCGTATTTTAAGAAATGACTATCGTATTATAAATTGCATTGAAGCTGTAGCAGTAACAGAAGCTCCCGAAAGTTTAAAAGAGTTTATGAAACAGCGTTTTCGCTGGAGTTATGGTATTATGCAGGCTTTTTGGAAAAACAGAGACGCCTGTTTTAACCCAAGATATAAAGGTTTAGGAATGGTTGCTTTGCCCAACATTCTTCTCTTTCAAATCGTGTTGCCCATCTTTGCGCCTCTTGCGGATTTAGTTCTTATTGTAAGTTTGATCTGGAATCATAACGATCCGGATAGTCTGCATAAAATATTGGTTTACTATATCGCTTTTATGGTAGTAGATATGCTAGTTAGCGTTATTGCTTTTATTTTCGAAAAAGAAAAACTGACTAAATTAATATGGTTAATTCCACAACGATTTGTTTACAGACAATTGATGTACGTAATTCTCTTTAGAGCACTTAAGAGAGCCATAAAAGGCGAAAGTCAAAGCTGGGGAGTTCTCACCAGAACAGGAAATGTGGCAACCGTAAAATAGTTTTTTAGTTTTTTTGCCACAGATTAAAAGATTAAAAGGATTTCTTTGCGAAGAACTTTGTCAAAGTTGATAACGAGTTTTTTTTGCCACGAATTTCACCAATTAGCACGAATTAATTTGTGCAAATAGGAGCGTGTTTTAAATTAGTGTCAATTCGTGAAATTCGTGGCGAAAAAAAACATAAAAAAAGGCTTCGAACATATTCGAAGCCTTTTTGGTAAAATGATGCTGCAATTATTTTTTAGAGCAACATTTTTTGTCTTTTGCGTCACCTGATTTTTTAGAACAGGATTCTTTTTTCGCTTTTTCTTTTTTAGGAGCTGGTTTTGCGTCTTGCGCTTGTAATCCAATTGTAAATAAAGCGATGGCTAAAACGGTAAATAATTTTTTCATTTTTAATATAATTTAGTTGTTAGATATTATTCTTTTTTTGATAAACGATTGTTTTTCAAATATAATACGATTTGGTTTTCGAAATTGTCAACGATAAGTTAATGGAGGTCAATATAATATTAAAATTATTGTTAATAATTCAAATTCACTCCAAAACCAATTCCCATATCGCTGTCGTAGTGTGTCGTGATCCCAAAGTTTCTGCCGGCAATATATTTTAAACCCGCCATGTATTCTTTATCCGTATTCCACATCAAATTCATTCGCAAACGTCTCGAAATCGGAATGTCTTTTCGTTCAAATTGAATCCTCACATTTCCATCGGTATACATTTCGACCTGAGCTTTTACGAGCATGGGCAGAGTGTATTCAGCTCCAATACTGAAAACCGAACGATTGTCTTTGGTATTCTTTTGTCCGAACATATTTTGTTCCTGTTCGTCCATTCCCATTTTTCTATAACGCCAGTCAAAACCTATAAAAGGCATAAACCATTGCATTTTACCAATATATCTACCAATATGAGTTTCGGTTTCATAACCGTGTTCATTGTTATAACCCAATCTCCATTCGGTTCCAATGCTCCAACGGGTGTTGCTGTACATCGCTTCACCATCATTTCCGTTTGATGCAAAATCATTTTCTGCCATAAAATGAAACATACGATCGTCCATTTTTAGCATTTTGTACGCCATTTTCGGATCGTGAATTAACGGATTCGGAGCTGAATTTTCATAACTAAAAATACGTCCCATTCCCGCCATCATATGATATAAGATATGACAGTGGAAAAACCAATCCCCATCGGCATTTGCCTGGAATTCGATGATATCGGTTTCCATTGGCATAATATCAATTACATTTTTTAGCGGAGAATAATCGCCATGCTCGTTTATAATCCTGAAATCATGTCCGTGTAAATGCATTGGGTGGCGCATCATTGATCCGTTGTACAAAACAATACGAACGTTTTCTCCTTTTTTAATTAAGATTTTATCCGTTTCAGAAATCACTTTATTGTCTAAACTCCAGACATAACGGTTCATATTTCCGGACAATTCAAAACGTAATTCTTTTACCGGAGCATCTTTTGGCAATGTTGTTTTGGTTGGAGATTTTAGCATTCCATAATTCAAAGTCGTAATCTCGGCAACTTCTGTAGTATCGCTCGAGATTTTCATGTCATCTATTTTCATACCTTCCATATTATGCATCGAATGATCTTCAGGTTTTACAGATGCATCTTCACCAGAAATTTCAGGATACATTACGGCATTCATATCCATTTTATTGAGAGACATTTTCATCCCCATATCATTCATTTCTCCGTTCATCTTCATCATGTCGTTCATCATTTTCATCCCTTCAAAATATTTTAATTTCGGAAGATGAGAAACAGACTGTTTGGTTCCTTCACCTAAAAACAAAGAAGCAGACCCGGTTCTGTCTTCGGCTGTAGCCAAAAAAGCAAAAGATTTTTTATCTTCAGGAATCGTAACCACCACATCATAAGTTTCAGAAACGGCAATAATCAAACGGTCGACTTCTACAGGTTCAACGTCGTTTCCATCGCTGGCCACAACCGTTATTTTTCCGCCGCCATACGTCAGCCAGAAATAACTCGAAGCGCCTCCGTTGGCAATTCGCAATCTAACTTTATCACCTGCTTTAAACTGCGAAAGCTGATCTTCATTTTTTCCGTTAATCAGGAACTTTTCGTAATAAACATCACTCACGTCCATGGCATTCATACGTTTCCATTCGTTGGTGACTTTGGTCGAAAACTGACCTTTTTTAATTGCCTCGGCATAACTTTGAGTTGTGCCTTTTTTTATGGCAAACCAATCATTCGCATTATGAAGCATTCGCTGCACGTTCTCTGGTTTTAGATCGGTCCATTCGCTTAAAATAACGGGAACGGTTGGTAAATCGTCGATTCCTTTTCTAAAAGTCGAATCATCTTTCTTTTTATTAATGATGAAAAGTCCGTATAAACCAATTTGTTCCTGTAATCCCGAATGGCTATGATACCAATAGGTTCCGTTTTGGATAATTGGGAAAGTATATTTGTGCGTTGTTCCCGGTTTAATGGGCATTTGCGTTAAATACGGAACACCATCTTCTTTATTTGGCAGAAATAGACCGTGCCAATGCAGTGCAGTATTTTCTTTTTTTAAATCGTTATGTACATAAATTTCGGCAATATCACCTTCGGTAAAAGTTAATGTTGGCATCGGAATTTGTCCGTTAACCGCAATAGCGCGTTTTTCTTTTTCGGAAAAATTGACAATTGTGTCCCGAACGTGTAAATCATAGCGAACTACTTTTTGGGCTTTTGCGCTAAAGGCAATCAAAAAAACAATTAAAATAGTATGTAGTTTCATGTTGATTTTTTAAAGGTTGAGGTTTCGCAATCGCAAAGCATTTACAATTACCGAAACCGAACTTAAGCTCATAGCCAGCGCGGCTAACATTGGCGAAAGCAGAATCCCGAAGACAGGATATAAAATTCCCGCCGCAATTGGTACGCCCAAAACATTGTATATAAAGGCGAAGAATAAATTCTGTTTGATGTTTTTCATCACCGAATAACTTAGTTTTTTAGCCTTTACAATTCCGTTTAAATCTCCTTTTACAAGCGTTATTTTAGCACTTTCGATGGCAACATCTGTTCCGGTTCCCATTGCGATTCCAATATCTGCTTTGGCCAAAGCCGGAGCATCGTTGATTCCGTCGCCGGCCATCGCCACCACTTTTCCTTCGGCTTGCAAACGTTCAATTTCTCTCAGTTTATCTTCTGGAAGACAATCGGCTTTAAAAGAACTTAAATGAAGCTGATCTGCCACCGCTTTGGCTGTATTTTTATTATCTCCGGTAAGCATAATAACTTCAACACCCTGATCGATCAAATCTTTGATCGCTTTGGCACTGTTTACTTTTATGGCATCTGTAATGGTTACGTAACCAGCAATAATATTGTTTACCGCGATGTATGAAACCGTTTTTCCCAGATTTTGTTCGGCTGTAATTTTGCTTTCAAAATCATCAGAAACAGAAGCGTTTATCTGTTCCATTAGTTTTTTGTTTCCTAATGCAATTTTTGAGTTATTAACGGTTCCTAATACCCCTTTTCCGGCAACGGCTTCAAAATCCGGAACTTCCAATAATTGCTGATTTTTGGCTTTTGCAAATTTAACAACGGCTTGCGCCAAAGGATGTTCGCTGTGCTGATTTAGTGAAGCAATGTTTTGCAAAAGAATGTCTTTGTTATTATCGATCGCATAAATTTTCTCTACTGTTGGTTTTCCTTCTGTAATCGTTCCGGTTTTATCTGTAATCAGAACATCAATTTTATTCATGTTTTCGAGCGCTTCGGCATTTTTGATTAAAATTCCGTGTTGAGCACCTTTTCCAACGCCCACCATAACCGACATTGGAGTCGCCAATCCTAAAGCACAAGGACAGGCAATAATTAAAACGGCAATCGCATTAATTAATCCGTAGATATAAGAAGGTTCCGGACCAAATTTTGCCCAGAGAATAAAGGTCAATATAGAAATGGCAACAACGGTTGGAACAAAATATTTCGCAACGCGGTCTGCCAGTTTTTGAATTGGCGCTCTCGAACGACTTGCATCGTTTACCATTTGAATAATCTGAGAAAGCAAAGTTTCTGAACCTACTTTTTCGGCTATCATCACAAATGATTTGTTTCCGTTTATAGTTCCTGAAATTACAGTATCTCCCGTTTTTTTATCAACAGGAATAGGTTCTCCGGTAATCATCGCTTCGTCGATACTGCTTTCCCCGGAAGTTATTTTTCCGTCAACCGGAATTTTCTCTCCCGGTTTTACACGAAGTAAATCTCCTTTTTTAATATCGTGAATAGAGATGGTTCTATCCGTTCGGTTTTCTACTAAAGTAGCTTCGGTGGGCGCTAATTTTAGTAATGCTTTAATCGCGCCGTTGGTTTGTCCGTGCGCTTTGGCTTCTAATAGTTGTCCTAATAAAACCAAAGTTATAATAACGCTTGCGGCTTCAAAATAAAGATGAATGGTTCCGTGATGTGATTTGAATTCGGATGGAAAAAGATCCGGGAAAAACATTCCCGCAACGCTAAATAGAAACGCAACGCTCGTTCCAATTCCAATTAAGGTAAACATATTTAAATTCCAGGTAATAATCGATTTATAGGCACGAACAAAAAACATCCATCCCGCATAAAACAAAACCGGAACTGAAAATAAAAACTGAACCCAGTTCCATTTTTCAATCGACATAATTTTAAAAAGTGGATTATTCGGAATCATTTCTGACATTGAAATAATAAAGATTGGAAGCGTAAACAATGTCGCAATCTTCATTTTCCTTAATAAGTCAGTATACGTTTTGTTTTCTTCAGATTCAGATGCCTGCATGGCCACCAAATCCATCCCACAGATTGGGCAGTCGCCCGGCTCATTCGAAATAACTTCCGGATGCATTGGGCAGGTAAATTGTGTACCAATGGCAATTTGAGCAACCAAATCCATGCCACAAACCGGACAGTCTCCGGGTTTATTATAGGTTTTATCGCCTTCGCAATGCATAGGGCAGTAAAAAACTCCGGTTGCATTAGGAGGAATTGCAGTTTTTTCTTTTTTATGGGAATCTGAAGAGTGATCTTCTTTTTTATGAACTGAACAACATGATTTTACAGCGGGTTCTGTACCATGAGTTGGAGACTTCATTTCAATAGTATACTTTCCCGCAGCTGATAAAACTTCCTGAAATTTTTCAGTTACAATATGTTTTTCCATTGTTATGGTGGCTAGTGGCGGATCTAATGTTACTTCGGCCTGAATTCCTTCAACTTCATTTAGCGTTTTCTCGACTTTAGTACGGCATCCATTGCATGACATTCCTGAAATTATATATTGATGAGTCATTGTTCTTTTTGTTTTTAAGGTATTACAATGCAAATTTCCGAAGTAAGTTTTACAACGGTTTGTATAATTTTGAGAATGATTTGTAATATTATTTAACCGCAAAAAGCGCTAATAATTTTGGCTCTTCTGGGTTTTGTAATAATCTCGCAAAGTCGCAGAGTCGCGAAGTTTTATGTTTATTAAGATAATAAAAATAATCTCTCGCAGATTCTGCGAGAGATTAAAAACTTTGCGCTTTTGCGACTTTGCGAGAAATTGACCTTTTACAAATTCTCTATTTGAATGCGTTTTTTATCCTTCAGCTGTTTAAAATAAGTAGGCGTGAAACCCGTAATCTTCTTAAACTGATTGCTTAAATGAGCGACATTGCTATAGTTTAGTATGTCAGCAATTTCGCTTAACGAAAGTTCATTATAAATCAGTAGTTCTTTTACCTTTTCTATTTTTTGGCTGATAAAGTATTTTTCAATGGTAGTATTTTCAATTTCCGAGAACAGATTACTCAGCATGCTGTAATCCTGATTGAGGTTTTCGACCAAATAATCGGACAAATTAACTTTGAGTTCGTTATTTTTATGATGAACCAAATCGACAATTAGATTTTTAATTTTCTCAATGGTTTTACTTTTTTTATCGTCAATAAAATCGAAACCCAAAGCCTGAAGGTTTTTTAGTAAAATCTCTTTTTGAGAATCGGTAATATCATCTTGCAGTTCTACTTCGCCTAATTCAACAGAAATAGTATGAAGTCCGAGTTTGTCCAACTCAGACTTCACAACCATTTTACAGCGACCACACACCATGTTTTTGATGTAGAGTGTCATATTTATTTGATGGTTTCTACCACGTTTCCGCAAGTCAGCATCGAAGAACCGTAATATGGATTCTTAACTGCTTTTTCTTTGCTTAACCAATCAGCATCTGCCATTGGGCAATATTGTTTGTAAACCGCTACATCAGATTTAGAAACTTTAATTAAATCGTAGGTGTTTTTTGAAAGTGATTTAAAAGTCTCACGTTGTTTTTTAAGATCAGAAGTACCTGAAATATTTTTGGCATCGGCGGTTAATTTTTTTACCACTTTCATCCAAACAGTATGTTCGTTACTTTTTAGCTTATCCATTTTTACGGCAGTAATTGCAGCTAGTAAATCATTAGCTTTCCCCGAAGTTAATTTGGCATCGCTTTTTATTAAAGCATCTTTTACCGTAAAATAAGCATCATAAACAGCTTGTAACTGACTAGAATCAACATCTTCATTTGTAGTTATTACTGTTTTTATTGTAGTTGCCTGAATAGTATTTGTAGAAAATAATAATGTGATTACTACTGCTATAGTTAAAATTGTCTTTTTCATTTTATGTGATTTTTGATAGAGAATATGAATTTATCCTCTAAGTTAAATAAATTTATTTTTTAATTCAATACTTAATCTCGCAAAGTCCCAGTGACGCAAAGTTTGATTTTTCTCTCAGAACCTTAGAGTTTTAGAGCCTTAGCGGCTAAACATAATTATGGCTGTCAGAAATCCAATTATTTTATTTTTGGAGGTAACCAGATAGAAGTAAAACCATCAGAAATACTAGCATTATTGTAGTATGAGATTGGCTTTTTTGTAGAAAAATTAAAAAGATTATTGCTTAAATCAATTTCGTTTGTGACTAAGCTCAATTGAAGAAATGAAGTTGTACAACCCGAATGGTCGCATTTTCCGTTGCAGCCGTTTTGGCCTTTTTTATCTTTTTTATTTTCTTTACAACAATTCTTTTTGCAGGAATTTGAAGTTTCTTTTTTAGAAGTTTCCTTCTTTTCACAATCCATTTTCTCTTGGGCTCTTCCACAAGCATAACCCGAACTGGACATCAAAAAGAAGCCAAGAGTTAAAAAGAGAAATAATATGTGGAATTTTTTAGTCAATGAAATTGTTTTTTGAAAGTACAAATTTAGATATTTTTTTTAAGAGCAACTATATATTTAAGATTTCCAATTTTAAGTTTTTTTGAAATCTGTAGGTTTCATGTTTTTTCTCTTTTTAAAATAGTTCGAAAGATGACTTTCATCTGTAAAACCAAACTCATACGCAATTTGTTTAATAGGAAGCTGATTGTTGTGAATTCGTTTTTCGATTAATGTAGTTCTCAAATTATGAATATATTCACGATAACTAATAGCGAATGTTCTTTTGAAATAAGCGCTAAAATAGGTTTCTGCGATATTAAAATGATTCGCAATCACTTTTATCTGAACCAATTTTGGCTGGTAGATATTCTGATGAATATAAGAAGTGATTTGTTCATTATCAATCGAATTTCCTTTCACGACAAGATTCTGCCCGCGCATGGTTTCTTTAATTAACCCGAAAATCGAAAGAATCTGATAGAATACAATAGGCGAGGTAGAAACGTCGGTTTTGCAATTGTAAGCTGCAATGTTTTCGATTGTGTTTTTTAATATTGTTTTGCAGGGATCATCTAGTTTAAGAACGGTTTCTTTTAATGTTTTATCACGCATGAAACTTTCCGGAGTGTGAATTAAAAATTCATCGCAAGTAAGGTTTTGTTTCGAGTTGAAATAATTATCGGTAAACTTAATATAGAAAAAACGGGTCGATTTTTTAATATCGAAATAATGCTCGTCTTCCGGCGAAATCACAAAAAGATCACCTGTTTTATAAGGTAATAAGTTGCTGTTCAGATGGTGAACGCCGTTTCCTTTTTTGATATAAATAATTTCGTAATAAGTATGGGTGTGCGGCGGAAGGTGAAATTTCTCGTCTTCAAATTCATCAATGACCAGAGTTTTGAATTGATTCAATATTGGCATATCTTAAATTTACAAGTTTATATCACAAATGTACAACTAATTTTCTGTTTAACAGCGTTAACTTTGCACCATAGAAAATCTATTCCTTTCTTGTAAAAACAAATGAAAAAAAGTCTTATCGCACTCTCATTAGGAGGATTAACTATCGGTATTACCGAGTTTGTTATGATGGGTTTGTTGCCAGATATTGCCTCAGATATGAAAGTTTCGATTCCGGTGGCAGGATATTTAATTTCTGCATATGCGCTGGGAGTTGTTATTGGAGCTCCTTTATTAGTCATCCTGGGAAGAAACTTTCCGCCCAAAAAAATGCTTTTAATTTTAGCATTGATGTTAACCGTATTTAATGCGCTTTCGATCATCGCGCCTACCTATAATTTTTTATTCGCCTCGAGATTTCTTTCGGGATTACCACACGGAGCCTTTTTTGGGGTTGGAGCAGTTGTAGCGAGCCGCCTGGCCGATAAAGGCAAAGAAGCGCAGGCTATTGCAATTATGTTCTCGGGTCTAACATTGGCCAATTTAATAGGGGTGCCTATTGGTACTTATATAGGACATCATTTTATATGGCGTTATACTTTTATATTAATTGCTGCTGTTGGCTTGCTTACCTTTTTATTTATTTCTTTATGGATGCCAAATCTGGAGAAAAGCGGAAATGTAAATATGAAAACCCAATTGCAATTTTTCAAGAAAACCGAAGCCTGGCTAATTATCGGAATTACTGCAGTGGGGTTTGGAGGATTGTTTGCCTGGATTAGTTATATCGCGCCTTTATTAATTAATGTATCCAAATTTTCGGCCGAAGACGTTTCGTATATTTTGATTTTAGCAGGTTTGGGTATGGTAGTTGGTAACTTTTTGGGAGGTAAACTGGCTGATAAATATTCGCCGGCACCAACCGTATTAGCTTTGTTATTTGTAATGTCAATCGATTTGATTCTGGTTTATTTATTCTCTTCAAATCAATACATTTCTTTATTCCTGACTTTCTTAACAGGTGCTATTTCTTTTTCTGTTATTGCACCTATCCAAATGTTAATGATTAAAACGGCCAAAGATGCTGAGATGATTGCCTCGGCAGCACTTCAGGGAAGTTTTAATATCGGGAATGCTTTGGGAGCCTTTTTAGGAGGATTACCGTTAGCTGCCGGATACAGTTATGCCTCGCCAAACCTTATTGGTGTTGTAATGGCAATTATTGGAATGGTTATCACTTTTGTTCTAATGCAAAAACATAAAAGTAATTTGCAATTGCAGCGTGCTTAAGAAGATGTAAATATTTTCTTTTAAAAATAGAAAGCTCTTAAACAAATTTGTTTAAGGGCTTTTTTTTTGTGGTTATAAGTTAATCAATCCATTTTTGAACTATTGTCTTTCTTCATTATGAATCTTTCGCGAATTCATTGATATTTTTTTCTCATGCTCTTTAAGAATATTTGCGGTCTTGATTTGATCATTACTAAATCTGCAGTCATTAGAGATGTAATCGATTGTTTTTTCTGTAAAATCGCAATGAATTCACAAAAAAATAATATTATAATTCATATTTATATTCGACTAAAATTACATTAGTCGTATAAAAAAGGCATTTTATTTTTAATGCGTTATTTTATTTATGAAATTATTATGAATTTTAACTTTTTATATAAAAAAAATATTTATGTTTGTGTAATCGATTACAACTTTTTATCATAGCATTAAAAAGAAGCTGTTTAGAAATTAAAACAAGCATTATTCTCAGTAAGAATAGCCTTTTAGTAAATAAAAAGCGGAATAGATTACACTTTAAAAAACCACTTATAAAACAATAAACTATTAATAACTTAAACAATCAACCATGAATTTTAAAGATTTATTTAACAAAGGAACACATTGTTGCTTTGCAGTTGTTTTCTTATTGTGTTTACTGACGAGCAATAGAATGAATGCTCAAACCGTAACACTTGAAGGAACCGTTAAAGATGCTGCAGGACTAACTTTACCCGGTGTTAATGTATTAGAAAAAGGAACAAAAAATGGTGCTTCTACAGATTTTGACGGACGCTATAAACTAAAACTTTCAAACCCGAAAGCTATAGTTACTTATTCCTTTATAGGTTTTAAGACTAAAGAAGAAGCCGTTGCCGGTAAATCGAAACTTGATGTTGTTTTATCTGAGGACTCCAATGCATTAAATGAAGTTGTTGTTGTTGGGTACGGATCTGTAAAGAAATCTGATTTAACAGGTGCAGTTTCTTCAATTTCAGGAAATGAATTGAAGAAAGTTCCTGTTTCTAATATTGCAGAAGCTTTAACGGGAAGAATAGCGGGAGTTCAGGTGACTTCAAGTGAAGGTTCTCCGGATGCAGATATTAAGATTAGAGTTCGTGGCGGAGGATCGTTAACCCAGGATGCTTCACCTTTAATTATAGTGGATGGTTTTCCTGTAAACAGTATGAGCGATATTGCAGCTTCTAATGTTGAATCAATGACCGTATTAAAAGACGCCGCTTCTACAGCAATCTATGGTTCCAGAGGAGCAAACGGGGTTATCATTATTACAACGAAAACCGGTAAAAATGGAAAAATGGACGTAAGTTTCAATATGTTCTATGGCATGAAAACAATGGCAAATGATATTGATGTTCTTCCGGTAGATGATTTTGTAAAATGGCAATACGAATATGCTTTGCTTTCTCAAACTGATAAAACTATTATGAGCGATCCAAATTCTTATACCAAGTATTTTGGAAACTGGCAGGACCGCGATTTGTATAATGGAGTAAAAGGAACAGACTGGCAAAAGCAAATTTATGGACGTCGTGGTGAAGTAAGTAGCCGTGATTTAGGAATTCGCGGAGGAACAGACAAGTTGAGCTATAATTTTAATTATGCTTATTATGATGAGAAAGCCATTATGGTTGGTTCTGATTATAAAAGAAATAACTTATCATTGGCATTAAAGAATAAAGCAAGTGATAAAATTGATCTTGGTTTTACAGTACGTTATTCTGATACAAAAATAAATGGTGGTGGTGCTAATGAACAAAATGAAGTTTCATCACTAGATAGCCGTTTGCGTCACAGTGTGGGTTATTCCCCAATTCCAATGCCGGGCTTGACTACAGATAATGATGACCAAAGTGTGAACAGTTATTTAGTAAATCCATTTTTGGCGATATCAGATAATAATCGCCAGCAATCCAGAAAAAATTACAATTTATTAGGAAGCTTTGGATGGAAGCTTGCTGAAAATCTAAAATTTCAAAGTGATTTAGGATTAGATAATTACAATTATCAGGATTATCGTTTCTATGGTTCATCGACCTATTTCTCAAGTACTGCTAAAGTTGGAGCAGGAAAGCCGGCAATGGTGATGAGCGATCGTAAAGATGTTCGTTTTAGAAATGCTAATACATTAAATTATGATTTCAAAAATATTTTGGGAGAAAACCATCATTTAACAGCACTTTTGGGAGAAGAAATGATCACTACTACTTCAAATAATGTAACCACGACAATGTTAAATTATCCTGGATTCTTTGACCTGAATGATGCAAGAAAATTGACAACTCAGGGAACACCGTTTTCTGTTGATAATTTTTACAGCCCTGATGATAAATTATTGTCATTCTTCGGACGTGTAAATTATGATTATAAAGATCGTTATTTATTAACAGCTTCTTTTCGTGCAGATGGTTCAAGCAGATTTATGGATGATAATAGATGGGGATATTTTCCAGCAGCAGCAGCAGCGTGGAAGATTTCTGAAGAAAGTTTCCTTAAAAACACTTCATGGCTGAATCTCTTGAAGTTAAGACTTAGTTATGGTGAAGCGGGTAATAATAATATTCCGGTAGGACAAACAGTTCAAAGTTATATGTCTAATACGAACTCTTATATAAATGGTTTTGAAAGCTATTGGGCTCCATCGAGTGTTTTGGCAAATCCTAATTTGAAATGGGAAACTACCGTTACACAAAACGTTGGTCTTGATTTTGGATTCTTTAAAAATCGTTTGAATGGAACTTTTGATGTGTATAAAAATGTAACTCATGATTTGTTAATAGAATTTCCGGTAGGAGGTACAGGATATAAAACTCAGTACAGAAATATGGGTGAAACTCAAAATACAGGTTTCGAAGCTACCGTAAACTTTGTAGCAATTGAAAGAGAGAATTTTGGTTTAAATTTTTCTGTGAATGTAGGTATTAACAAAAACAGAATTAATTCTCTTGGTGTGATGGACAATTTTGGAGTAAATACCAACTGGGCATCTACTGATATTGGTAATGATTACGCAGTAAATGTGGGTTCACCAATGGGGTTAATGTACGGTTATCAAAGTGCCGGACGATACGAAGTGTCGGATTTTGATTACACTGGAGGAAAGTATATTTTAAAATCCGGTGTTGTTGATGCAAGTAGTGCTATTGGGAGTGCTGTACAGCCAGGAATGATGAAATTAAAAAATACAGATGGTTCTGCAGATAATAAAGTTACCGCATCAGATCAAACCATTATTGGTAATGCAAATCCAAAAAGTACTGGAGGTTTAGTTATCAATGCGAATGCTTATGGTTTTGATCTTTCTGCGGCTTTCAACTGGACTATTGGAAATGATATCTACAATGCTAACAAAGCTGAGTTTTCAACTTCAAACAGAAACGGGCAATATAAAAATTTAAGCACTGAAATGGCAGATGGTACAAGATGGACAAATTTAGATCCTGCTTCTGGGCAATTAGTGACAGATCCTGCTACATTAGAGGCGCTAAATGCCAACACGACAATGTGGTCTCCTTACATGCAGAAATTTATGTTTACAGACTGGGCAGTAGAAGATGGCTCTTTCTTTAGGTTAAATAATTTAACCTTAGGGTACAGCACACCGCAAGCATTGACCTCGAAACTGGGAGTAAGTAAGTTAAGGTTCTATTTTACAGCAACTAATGTTTTTATAATTACAAATTATTCTGGTCCGGATCCTGAGGTGTCAACAAAAAGAAAAACACCACTTACGCCAGGAGTTGATTATTCAGCATATCCTCGCAGCAGACAATTGGTTTTTGGTTTAAACCTTAATTTCTAATTTAAAATTTATCAAAATGAAATATAAAGTAATAATAGCAGGATTGATTATCTCAGGTTTGTTGGCTTCTTGTCAGGATTTTGGAGATGAATTCTTTGATACTCCTGCGCAATCGACATTAGGAGACGAGATTATCTTTGCTAATGCTGAATTAGCACAAGGTGCTGTTGACGGTATAAAGGTATCATTTGGAGAGGAGCAGTCCTACAGAGGAAGACTTTTAGCTTATCAGGGATTGAATACAGATACGGAGTGGCTTTTAGCATCTTCTAGTGATAACGTTAAATCTGATTTGGTAGTTTACAATGCAAGACCCGATAATACAGAAATGAACTCGCCAAAAAATGCCTGGGCAATGATGTATGAAGGAATTGAACGTGCCAATTTGTGTATTAGAGGTTTGCGTAGATATGGTAATGTAAAATCTAATAAAGAATTAGGACAATTGTTAGGAGAAGCATTGACACTTCGTGCCATTTATTATGCCGATTTGGTAAGAAACTGGGGGGATGTTCCTGCCCGTTTTGAACCAGTTGTTACTGCAACTATTTATATACCTAAAACAAGCCGTGACGAAATTTATAAGCAATTGATTGCAGATTTAGGTGAAGCTTCAGATTTGGTAGCCTGGCCTAATGAAACTGCAGCAACAAACAGTACAGAACGCGTAAATAAAGCTTTTGTAAAAAGTTTAAGAGCTCGTCTGGCAATGATGGCAAGCGGATATCAGCAATATTCTGATGGAGTTAGAAGAAGTAAAGATCCGGAGCTTTCAGTAGCAAAAATGTATAAGCTGGCATTAGATGAATGCCGTTCAGTTATCAATAGTGGTTCTGCACATTTAGAACCAACTTTTGAAGGATTGTGGAGAAAATACAATCAGGAAGTTGTAACAGCCGGAGGAGAATCACTTTGGGAAATTCCTTTTGCCGCTACAAGAGGAAGGGTACTCTTTACCTTTGCCGTTAGACATGATGCTGCAGATCAGTTTCAACAAATGGGAACTAATAAAGGTGGAGTTAACGGCCCGTTGCCATT
Source organism: Flavobacterium sp. CSZ (assembly GCF_015350725.1). NCBI lineage: Bacteria > Pseudomonadati > Bacteroidota > Flavobacteriia > Flavobacteriales > Flavobacteriaceae > Flavobacterium > Flavobacterium sp. CSZ. The sequence goes on along the minus strand of NZ_JADKPQ010000009.1, from coordinate 141,860 downwards.
TGTTTTTTATGATTATGACAGGGCTGATACCCGCAGAGATGTTACTTGCGTACCTTATAAATGGGGAGCTGCTGTAAATGGTAAAGCTAAACAAGAACTTACGGATTTACAGACCTGGTATTTTGGTAAATATCGTTTTGAATGGATGAACCGTCTTGTTACGGCTCCAAATGACGATGGTCTAAATAAAATTTATATGCGATATGCAGAAGTGCTTTTAATTGCTGCCGAGACTGCTAACGAAATAGAAGGGCCAGGAGCTGCTGCAGGTTATTTAAAAGAAATCCGACGCAGGGCTTTTGCGCCTGCAGATCAGGCTGTAAAAGTAGACACTTATGTTGATAAACTGACTGGTAAAGATGCTATGTTTAATGCTATTGTTGAAGAAAATAAATATGAATTTACAGGAGAAATGGAGCGTAAATTTTCTCTTGTAAGATGGAATTTGTTAAAAGTAAAATTAGACGAAGCTAAAGTTAAAATGGCTGATCTTAAAACACGTTCTGCTGCTTATGCAGATGTGCCTTCAATATTGTACTATAAATATAAAGATGACGGAATTACATTGGATATTTATGGTTTAAACCGAGGTGAAACTGTAGCTCCGGTTGGTTTTACATCCAAAGCATGGGATAAATTAGAAGATAATAAAATAACTACTTTGTACAAAGCCGGAGTTGATCCTGATAAAAGACAATTTTGGCCAATTTGGCAAACTTTTATTGATGCAAGCAACGGTCAGTTAACAAATGACTGGGTCTTAGGAAACTAATCAAAATAACAAATAAATTATAGTTATATAATTATGAAAGCAAAATATATATTTAAAGGATTGCTGGCTATGTTTTTATTGATAGTTGCCGGTTGCGAAAGCTACAACGAACCAGTATTGGAAGACATAGGAGCAAGTAGCGTATTTTCTCCAATAGAGCTTAAAGCCTTTGTTAGAAATCAAACTTCAGTCGAATTGAACTGGACAGTAAAAAATGATGTAGATCATTACGTGGTAGAATTTAGCGCAGACGACACTGAGTTTAAAACAATCTACAAAACAGTTAATGTATTACCAACAGAACTTCCGGTAACAATTCCGTTAGAAGGAGAAACCGTTTATTCAATCAGGGTAAAAGGAGTAAGTGCAGCAGGTTTAGCAGATTCTAAATGGTCTTATGTCACTGCAAAAACATTAACGGAGCAAATTTTATTTCCTATTGAGGACAAAGATGTTGAGGCAACAAAAGTTACCTTAAGATGGACTCCAAATAGTACTGTAACTCAAATTACGATTGCACCGGGCGGAATTACACACAACATTACACCTGCAGAAAAAACAGAGGGAGTGGCAGTTGTAACAGGATTAACTGGTGAAACAGATTATGCAGTGACTTTATTAAACGGAACTAAAACAAGAGGAGTCAGAAGCTTTAAAACTGGAATCGATATAGGAACTGGTATTTTAGTAAAAGAAACAGATGACTTAAATGCTGTAATTACAGCCGCTCCTGCAGGTTCAACATTAGTGTTGATGCCTGGAGATTATAATGTGTTTAAAGGTGAGATAATAGTAAATAAAGAAATTACCATAAGAGGATTACGAGCTGGCGATAAACCAAAATTACATGTTAAGTTTACACTTACTGCAGGTACTGGTAAAGTTTCATTAATTGATTTGGATTCAGAGGGAACCTCTGTGGGAGATACTAGTTTTATTACAGTATCTGGCGCTAATACTAATTATGGAGATATTTTAATTAGTGGTTGTTATATTCACGACTATTTACGTGCCTTAATGTATGGAGCTGTATCTGGTTCAAAAGTAACTTCATTTACTGTGGATAATACTATTGTAAAAAATGTAAATACTAATGCACAAGCAGATTTTATAGATTTCAGAAATACTTACGTAGCAAGTATAGTGGTGAAAAACAGTACCTTCAACTCTTGTTCAATAGGACGTGATTTTGTTCGAGTTGATGCGGTACTTCCTGCTAATGGTGGTTTTTCAGGAACTGGATTAACAACAAATGTGTTAATTGATGGTTGTACATTATATAATGTGTCAAATACTGCGGGGAATAAAAGAATTTTATATTTGCGTTTTGGATCAAATACATCAACAGTAAAAAATACTTTGATTACATCAACAAGTGCAATTTATACCAATCAGACAACTACATTCCAGCCATTATTTAATAAGAACTATTATTATTTAGCACCAAGTTTCACTAATACTGCAATTGCAAGTAATAAGGTGGATACTTCAGCAACTACTGCAAACCCACAATTTACAGATGCTGCAGGTGGTAATTTTACAATTGGTAATCAAACATTAAAAGACAATTTAATTGGAGATCCACGTTGGATTAAATAAGTAATATTTATAGATTAGTTTAAAAAGGGATGCAGTTTTTGCATCTCTTTTTTTTTTGTTTCTAATTTTGTAAATATTTTCACACTCACTTCAAAACCCCGACTGAAAACTTTTTCAATTATTCAATATCCAAATCAAATTTTTCTAATAATCCCGCAAGTGCAGCATGGGATACTTTGGTTCTTTTAATTTTATTTTCAGATGGATCAAAAGTGTAATTTCTTGACGTTCTGAAATCTGTTTTCTCTAAAATACAATCCTGAAAAGTAGCATTGGCAAGATCACAATTTTTAAAAATAGACAAAGACAAATCAGTATTCGAAAAATCTACATCTTTTAGGGAGCAATCTATGAAGTTTGTCTTTTTTAATTTTTTGTAAATAAAAGTCGAATAATCAAGAAGACAATCCTGAAAAGACATCGAAAATAAAAAGCTATTGCTGGCACTGAAATCTAATCCCATTAATTTACAGCCAATAAATTTGATGTTTTTTAATCCTGTATTTTTAAGAACAGAAAGCGAGAGATTACAGTTTTTAAAAGTACAATCTAAAAAATCGATCGAACTAAAATCACTTTTAGAAAAGTTGCAATTGATAAATTCGCAGTTTACAAATTCATTATCAGATAATTTCTGATCAGAGTAATCAATAGTGTCAAAGGTTTTGTTCTGGTGCAATGCAGTATCCATGATGTTAAGTTGAGGTTTTAGAGGATTTAAAAAATGGCAGTTTATTCTAATTCGATACAATCGAAAACTTCATTTTTTAATACCCTTTCGTTTATTTCGTCTTCACTGTCAATTCTTAAAATGTTATCACAATCTTCAAGATCAAAATTCCATAAAGCGTTTGGCAGCAATTCCTGAAGTAATGCATTTGCGAACTCTAATTTCGAATTTGTATCAACGGAAGTTTTAAAAACATAAATCATAATTTGCTTTTTTTATGTTTGCAAATTTCAATAAATGCTTTTCGTTTTGATAGGATTCTGCAAGCAATAATTAGGATTTATCAATCAATTTTCGGTACTGAACAGGAGTAATTCCTTCATGTTTTTTAAAGAAACGGCTAAAGTAGGATTGATCTTCGTGACCTACCTTCATGGCGATTTCACTAACAGAAAGCGTAGTTTGGTACAATAGATATTTGGCTTCCAGTAATATGGTTTCATCAATCCATTTTGCTGCTGATTTTCCTGTAACAGTTCTCACAGATTTATTCAAATGATTTGGCGTAACGTTTAATAACGACGCATAATAATGAACCAAATGGTGTGTTTTTATATTTTGATGAATTAACTCTTTGAACTTGTTTGCAATAACTTCGGCAGCCGAAATGCTTTTAGCACTTTTAACCGAATTTTTATTCATTTCATAAAACAATGTAATCAAATACGATTGCACGATATTGAGATTTGCACTTGAGGTTTCAGAATATTCTTTTTGAAGCCGCTTAAGAATAGCTGTAATATCAGTAACATCGTTAACATCCAGCGTGATTTTTGGATTACCGGAAATTTTCATAAAATCAAATTCATTAATCATTTCGCGGCTGCCGTATTTTCCAATTAAAATATCGGGGTGAAATTGGCATATATAACCTTTGTGTATATTATTAACATTCTCAAGCGAGAAGATCTGGCCTGCAGGTATCACAATTATTTCGTTATCTGTAGTCGTAAATTCCTGATATCCCAATTTCATAACATGCTGACCTGAGGAAATAAAAATTAAAGTGTGGCAAGAATGTTTAGAAGGCGGAACCGGATACTGCATTTGCATCATGTCCTCAATTTCAAGACAGAAAAAATGATCGGAATTCGATTTGAAAAGCAAATGAATAGGATTGTCTTGTCCTAGAAACTTCTCGCGAAATCCTGTTGGGCTATAGGTTTTTATTTTTTCAATTGTCTTTGCTTTCATATTCAATAATACAATCTAAAATCGAGCAATTTGCACAAAGCATAATGTTTTTGATACAATTCCTCTACCACTTCAGTAATATCATCATTATCCTGATACAAACTAAAAAAAGCTTTATCGATTGTACTGGAACTGGCAATTTTATTATAAGTAGATCCGTAACCAGAAATCGCGCGCGCGCCGGTGATGTCCAGAAAATATTGGGCTTCTTCGTCATTTAAATCCAGTACTTTCAGATTGGCAAAATGAATGATTTTACCTTTCATCTTCCCTTCAAAAAGTTCCGCTATTTCTTCGAGGCTGTAATAATAATCATGAAGGCAAATAGTATTGGCTTCACCTGGCATTACCAGATAAATGATCTCATAATCCTTAAAATTATGATCTTCATAAAGCAATACATTCAAACTTTCTTCCAGGCCTTCAATCGTATCGCAGGTTTTATAAATACTGGCAATACCTTGATCAATAGCGATTTCTTCTAAGTTCTTTACTACTAGAGTTGCTCTGTCATCGTCTACGTCTGGAACACCTTCGAGGCAGAAGATGAATTTTTCGTAATCCATACTATTGTTTTCGGGTTGCTGATAAGTCTTTGTTTCCTATCTCACAAAAGTATTTTTTATTGTCGAAAAACTGCTATCCGAAAAGTTTTTTAACGCATTTTTGACATTGAAGAAATAGTCAGCGATTTATTATGAGCACAATCTTATCATCCCTATTTTTATAATAGAAACATTTTTTTAGTAGCCTAATGCCGCTGAGAATGACAAGATTGTATATAAACTTTGCGCCTTAGCGTCTTTGTGCGATTAGTTTTTTCTCTCACAGATTAAGCAGATTTATTTTCGTGGTTGTCATCCCGAATGAGGACACTAGCGATAGCGAACTGGCAAAGCAATCCACACAAGTAGCTCCGTAAAGAAGATTTTTTTTTTGGTGATTAGCAAAAAGGATTTTCCTTTATCTAAGTGAAAAGCAACGTTCTTAAAATAAAAAAGATACAGACAACTTAATCTTTAATTCGTTTTGAATATAAGTTCATTCCAAAAATAATTCCTGATGATATAAACGGAACAAAAGCAGAGATTTGCCAGAAAAGATCTGTTCCCGTTTTTAGTCCTGTATTGGATATCTCGAATATTGCTAAACCAATAAAAAAATACAAAGGATTAATAGAGCAAATTGAATTTTATAGTTGATCTTCGTAGTTTTATGATTTTTATAAAATTAAATAAAAATAGTTACTCGGCTCTATTCAAAATTAAAAATCTCTGCCACCATTTTGGTGCTGCTTCGTGTAGAATTTCGGTATAATTGATAATTACAGATGCTCTTTTATTACCGCATGCAGCACATAAAGAAGCCTTTGGAGTTCTGTAAGGTTTAGAGCAATTCTCACATGCAGAACCATATAAATCAATTCGATGGTGCATGATCGCGTTAGGATTGGTTTCTTCAAATCCTGTTAGATCTTTATAATAATCCAGTAAGTCTTTAAAGCGTTTCTTTCTGGTCATACTGCATTTTCCTGTTTGAAAACCATCACGATAGAGTTTAGAGGCTATTTTATATTCCTTTTCATCCAGCATAGGAACTTCCATTTTGCAACGCCAACACCAAAGATTTTTCATGGTTTTCTTTTTCAGGTTTGAAATTTGTAATGACTATCTTTTTTAATTTTAACTAAATCTCTTGCTAATTTATAATCGTTTATTGAGAATTGTTTACGGTTTCTCACATTCTGCAAACAAAATTCGCTTTTTTAACATTTACAGCACTACGTAGAAATACCTGATTTTAAAAAATAAAAATTTAGACATAAAAAAACGGACTAGTAAATGCTAATCCGTCTGTTTTTATAAAGTTTGTTATTAATGAGAGACTGCTTTTAAACCAATAATAGAACCAATAAGGGTCGTAATAAAAAAGAGTCGCCAGAAATTAGCCGGATCTTTAAATATTAAAATACCAATTAAAACGGTTCCAACCGCTCCAATACCTGTCCAAACGGCATAAGCGGTTCCGATAGGTAAAGTTTGTGTCGCTTTCATCAAAAGTCCCATACTAACAATAAGCGATATCAAAAATCCGGTATACCACATGTACATTTCGTTTCCGGTTGTTTCTTTTGCTTTTCCTAAACATAACGTAAAGCCCACTTCAAATAAGCCGGCAATAATTAAAATAATCCAGTTCATATCTTTTTTTGCAAAGGTTAGAAAAGGAATTGACCGGGAATTTTACATTTGTTAAAAAAGCAAACTATTTTATTTCGGCTCGAATTCTACTCAGACTCACTTGAGAAATTCCTAAATAAGAGGCAATATGTCCTAATTGAACCCGCTGAATCAAATGCGGATAATCCGTAAGTAATTCTTTATAGCGTTCTGAAGCAGTACGAAATTGGCGGGAGATAAGTCGTTCTTCGGTTTTTACAAGTTCTTTTTCGGCAAATTTTCGTCCCCAGTTGGCAATATGGATGTCTTCTTCAAAGAGCTTATGCAGTTTTTCAGACTTTAATTCATATAAATCACAATCTTCCAGAAGCTCAATATCTTCATATCCTTTCTGCTTGGCGACATAACTTTTCATTGATAAAACCGTGTCTCCTTCTTTACCAAACCAAAAAGTAACCTCGTTATCATCGCGATTAGCATAAGCTCTTGCAATTCCTTTTCGAATAAAATAAATAGTGGTTTCAATTTTATCAGCGCGCAATAAAATATGACCTTTAGAGAAACGCACTTCTTTCGCGCAATTTTGAAGTTTTAGTTTTGAAAGTTCCGGAAGAGGATATATTAGGTCAAGAATTTGCTCTATTTCCATGTTATGTTTTTATTTTAAAATGTTTTAAATCAAGGCACAGATTAAAGGATTAAAGAGATTATAAAAAAATCTGCTAAATCTGCGCGAAAAATATCTAACACTTAGATTATAAAATAGTATCGAGAGACTGTCGTAAAATAGTTACGGCATTTTCCATTTCAGATGGATCAAAATGTCCGAAACCTAAACGCGTTGCCGTGAGATTTTTGGTTTGATATAAAACCGTTTTAGGCAAAAATAATCCATTTGCAGCACATTGTTTCTGCAATTGTATCAAATTAAAGTGATCCAGCCATTCTACCCAAATTGCCAAACCTCTTAGCGGAACCTGAAATTTGATTTTTCCTTCGAGCTTTTCTTTCAATAATAAAACAAAATTATCCCTGCGTTCTTTGTAGATTTTTTTGTTTTTTTTCGAAAGTCGATGCACTTCACCTTCCTTGATCCAATCGGTTAAAACCTGTTCCTTTATAACATCAATTCCGGGTTCGAGAATGTTTTGATGTTTTTCTAACTCTTTTATAAATGCAGATGGCGCAGCGATAAATCCGTAACCAAAACCTGCCGGCAGAGACCTTCCAAACGATCCAATGTAAACTACTCTTTGGTTTGAATCTAAAGCGGCGAGGGGCAATACGGGGTTATTGTCATAATGAAAATCAAAATCGTAATCATCCTCAATAATTACAAATCCGTAGCGATTGGCCAGTTCCAGAACTTCCATTCGTCTTTTTGCACTCAATGAAGTTGTTGTTGGATAATGATAATTGGACGTTAAATACAAAATCCTGATTTGATGTTCCTCGCAAATTTGTTTTAACTGTTGGGTATCGATGCCATCTTTATCAACCGGTATCGTGATTATTTGTGCGCCACTATCAGACAATGTCATATTCGAAATATAATATCCCGGAGAAGCCACCACCACTTTATCACCTGGAGAAATGAGTAGTTTGGTCACGAGATACAAACTAATTTCATGACTGCTTGTAGTAAGTAACTTGGAGGTTGAAATGCGAATTCCTCTCGTTAAATTTAAAAAATTAGAAAACTGGGTTTTAAAATTCAAATGCGATTGCGCCTGAATTTGTTCCCAGGTTTTGGTCGTTTTTTGGTTTTTTAGTTTAGAAACATACAATCTCGCCAGAACATCACTTTGTACCAATCGCAAATCAGGCAAACCATCATTAAACTGATACGGTAAATTGCTGGTTTCTTTTGGATTTTCAAGAATAGTAGAATGTTTAAAGGTAAAACCTTCGTTTGCTTTTGAAACATTTTTGTTATCGTCAGTAAAATCGGCTTTATTTTTTTGTTGTTTTTCAGATAATATAAAGGTTCCCTTGTTGGGCAAAATTTCGATCCAGCCTTGCAATTCGAGATCCTGAAAAGCTTTAATCAGAGTGTTTCTGTTTACTTCTAAGACTTTGCATAATATACGGGTTCCCGGAAGTTTTGTGCCTTCAGGAAGTAAGCCAATTTGTATCGCTTTTATAAACTCAAAAACGATTTGCAAATACAAAGCGGTAGTTTCTTCGGGCTTAAGCTGAATAAAACTTTTAAAAGGAATTTGAACCGGACTATCCATTTTTGTAAAACTGGTATACATTAGTAGTACGGCAAGATACTACTTTTGCAAAAAATTAAAACAAATGACAAAACTTTATTTTGCTGCACTGACTCTAATAAGTGTTAGTTTACAAGCTCAGGTGCAAAAAGATACCATTAATATTGATGAAGTAATTATTCATGAAAACAGGTTTAGTACACCAATATCCAAGAAAAACAGAAACGTATATGTAATTGATCAGGCCACAATTGCAAAATTACCGGGACGATCTGTTCAGGAAATTCTACAATATGCAAACGGAGTTGACCTGAGACAAAGAGGCCCTTTTGGAAGCCAGGCCGATGTAAGTGTAGACGGAGGAAGCTTCGAACAAACCGTTGTACTTATAAACGGAACCAAAATAATAGATTCTCAAACCGCGCATAATATGCTGAATCTGCCTATTCCCGTTGAGGTAATTGAAAGAATCGAAATCATACGTGGTCCGGCAGCGCTTACTTATGGAGTAAATAGTTTGACCGGAGCGATTAATATTATTACCAAAAAACCAACGCAATCCGGATTTTTAGTAAATACCTATGCAGGTTCAAACTTCGAAAAAGATACACAGGATACCGGTGATACTTTTTATGGTACCGGAATTCAGGTTGGAGGTGTTTTAAGTAAAGAGAAACAGCAACATTCACTTTTTGCTTCGCACGATAAAAGCAACGGATACCGCTATAACACCGCTTTCGAAAATAATAAAATATTCTATCAGGGTAATTACCAGTTAAATAATGCCAATGAAATTTTAACTTCATTTGGTTATATCAAGAATGGTTTTGGCGCCAACGGATTTTATGCGGCTCCGGGAGATAAAAACTCAAGCGAAGTGGTGCAAACAACTTTTGCATCTGTACAATCAAAACATCAGCTTTCTGAAAAATGGACTTTGATGCCTAGAGTAAGTTACAGATACAATTATGATGATTATCGTTATTACGGAATTGCTAATCTTAAAGCGGGTAGAAGTCAGCATTATACTAATTCAGTTGCGGCGGAATTGAATACCACGTACAAAATGGAAACTGGAGAATTAGGTTTTGGAGCCGAAGTACGAACAGAGGATATTAGTTCGTCTAACATTGGGGATCATAATCGCGACAACTACGGAATTTATCTGCAATACAGAACAACTTTTATCGAAAAGCTTGATGTAAATTTTGGAACCTATGTCAATTATAATTCAGATTATAAATGGCAGGCTTATCCGGGACTTGATGCGAGTTATGCCATAACAGATGCTTTTAAGATCATCGGAAATATCGGAACAAGCCAGCGTATTCCTTCGTTTACGGATTTATACCTCAACCAGCGTCCGGGAAATATTGGCAACCCTAATCTGGATACCGAAAATGCTTTTCAGAGTGAAATCGGATTTAAATATATCAAAAGAGATTTTAGTTTTAATGCCAATTATTTCTTTAGAAAGATCAGCAATTTTATCGATTGGACAAGAAACGTAACTACCGAGCCTTGGCAAAGTAACAATTACGGAAACCTCAATACAAATGGTTTTAACCTGCGTACCAATTATAGAGTGAGTTTTTCTAACGATTCTAAGTTGAATATCAATCTGGCATATTCTTATCTTGATTTTAAATTTCAGGATGTAATTTCGGCTGTTTATGCTAAATATTTGGTTTCGTCTCTGGAACATCAGGTAACCAGTACTATAGATTTTCAGCATAAAAATTTTAAAGCTTTATTCGCAACGCGTTTTAGTCAAAGAGTAACCGGACCATCGTATTGGGTAAATGATTTTAGAGTAAGTCAATCGATCAAAAAAGTAACCGTATATGTCGATGCTCAAAATATTTTCAATGCTACTTATTATGAAGTTGGTGCAGTTCCGCTTCCTTCAAGATGGTTTAGTCTTGGAGTGAAATTTGTGACTTTCTAAGTTTTCTTACTTTTTTTAATAAAGAAATAAATCCCTTTGATCAGTTTATGTTCAAAGGGATTTTGCTTTTTAAAAATAGATTACCTGATAGAGATAATCATTTTAGGATTAATTTTCTAAGTTTGTACAACCTCATCGTTTAGAACTAATATTTCCTTAATAATCAAAAAAATAAATTTTGAAAATTCCTGTTTACAATCAGAGTTCAGAAGCAGTTGGTGGTATTTATATCGCCGAATTATCTTTATTAGGAAAGGATTCAGAAACCATAAATAAATTAGGAACGCATCGTGATGATTTTTATATTTTATTTGTGCTGACGAAAGGAAAAGTGATCATGGAGTGCGACATGATAGAGGTAAAAGCAAGTGCGCCAAGTATTGCAATAGTTAAACCTTTTCAGATTCATGCACCAAAAATGGTGTCGCCGGATGCAGTTGGGTATTATATTAGTGTCGCTCCATTTTTAATTCCGAATGATTGCGCAGCAGTTTTTCAGCACCTGAAAATTACTGATCAGTTCAATAAAATCGATAAACTCCAGAAGAAGGATCTTTTACAAAACGTTACGTTATTGCACCGTTCTTTTGAAAAAGCAATTTCAAATAAAACGGCTATTGTCAATGGTCTTTTTAATGCTTTGGTTTACAGTTTTGTTAATATTTATTCAGCATCCAATACTCCGGTATCAGAACTTAAAAATCAATCGATGCTGATTTATTCTAATTTTAAACAATTAATTTCTGATGCTACTTTTTTAGAAAGTCCTTCTTTTTTTGCTAAGAAGTTAAATATTACTACTTCACATTTAAATTATTGTGTCAATATTGCGACAGGTAAATCGGTGACGTATTGGCTGCAGAATGCGATGATTATAGAAGCACAGCGATTTTTGTATTATACAGAATATGATGTCAAAGAGATCGCTTTTATGTTAGGATATGAGGACCATACTTATTTTTCGAGATTATTCAAAAAAATAACCGGCGACACCCCTTTAGTATTTAGATTAAAATTCCGCGAATAGTCCAATCATCCCTATTTCTTCTGCAACCTTTTTTTTATGTTTTAGTTTCAATTTTGCATTGAAATTAAAACATACCATTATGAATTCGATGCCCAAAATTATTGGAGATTTTATGGAACTTGCCTTTAGCAGTAAAATTTGCAAAGTAAAAGTTACGGATACTAAATTGCTGAGCGAAAATATAAAGAGAATCAGGTTCAAAGGTCATTTTCCGCACATCAATTTTAAAATTGGTCAGGCTATCATTATCAGGATTGATGATACCAATTATCGCAATTATACCCCAAGTAAATGGAATAGCGGAGAAGGAACGTTTGAAGTAATCTTTCATATTCATAAAAAAGGTCCCGGAAGTCGTTTTGTCGAAAACCTAAAACCAAATGATCAAATTACGGTAGGTTTGCCGCGAGGTTTTGAATTTTTTAAGACCGAAGAAAAATACCAGTTTTTTTATGGAGATGAAACCTGTATAAGTGTTTTTAAAAGTTTTAAAGATGAAATTAATGCGAATGAAAACAACTATTTGGGCATTTTAGAATTAGATCCAGCTTCTGCAGAAGTACCAAAAGATTTAGGAATTGCGGTTGATATTATACCCAAATCGGCTAATAGTGCTGAACGTGCCGTAAATATTCTAAATAATTTCGACGATACCATTTGGGATTTATGGCAACACGCACATTTTTATTTAATGGGAAATGCAAAGTCTATTCAGACCTTTAGGAAGGCATTAAAAGCAAAAGGTATTTCGAATAAAAAAATCTATACACAAGCCTACTGGGCAGAAGGGAAAATCGGGCTTTGATCTTTTATCATTAATTAGATTTAATTGATTAAAGGCAATACATTTCTCTTATTGAGATAGCTATGTTTGTTGTAAATAAGTGAAACGCCTTTTTTAAAGAAACCAAAACTATGTCTCTATGTGTTTAAAAAAAATGTTTTCAATGTTTTTATTATTAATTAGTTGAGATTGCTTTATTGAAATTTGATACAATTTAGAACAATCAATTTCAGATTTTTTGCATCATAAAAGAGTAGTTTTGAGATGAAACAAATTTAGTTTTTTAACCACTAAAAAGGCTCAAAATGGTACATGAAAGAGTGATGGAGAAGTTGTCGATTTTGGCTGATGCAGCGAAATATGATGTGTCATGTTCGTCAAGTCAAAGTAATCGCAAGAATAAGGATAAAGGATTAGGAAATGCAAAAGGATATGGTATTTGCCATTCGTATACCGAAGACGGGCGTTGTGTTTCGTTGCTGAAAATTTTACTGACCAATCATTGCATTTTTGATTGCGCGTATTGCGTAAGCCGAAAAAGTAATGATGTAAAACGTGCTGCTTTTACCGTGCAGGAAGTGGTTGATCTTACAATTGGTTTTTACAGAAGAAATTATATCGAAGGTTTGTTTTTGAGTTCTGGCATCTTTGATAACCCGGATTATACGATGGAACGTTTGGTAAGGATTGCCAAGAAATTACGATTAGAGGAAAATTTCAATGGTTATATACATCTTAAAGCAATTCCCGGAGCAAGCGATGAATTACTGCAGCAAGCCGGAATGTACGCCGATCGGTTGAGTGTAAATGTCGAAATGCCAACAGAGAAAAGTCTGAAATTATTGGCGCCCGATAAAAATCATATCGATGTGATCAAACCAATGGAATATCTGAAAAATGAAATTGTTGGTCACAAAGAAGAAAAAAAACTCAACTACAAAGCGCCAATTTTTGCTCCGGCGGGGCAAAGCACGCAGATGGTGATTGGTGCAACCCAGGAAAATGATATGGAAATACTGGGAATGGCCAATTATTTTTATGATCAAATGAACATGCGACGCGTTTATTATTCCGGCTACGTACCTATAAGTTATGACACCAGGCTTCCTGCAATAGGAACTCCGGTTCCTATGATTCGCGAAAACCGTTTGTATCAGGCCGATTGGCTGATTCGGCTCTACGGCTTTAATGTAAATGAAATTGTAGGTTTTGATCAGCCTAATCTTGATCTGGATATCGACCCCAAATTAGGTTGGGCGTTGCGCAATATGAATCAGTTTCCGGTTGATGTCAATACGGCCGATCTCGAACTGATTAAGCGTATTCCGGGTATTGGGTTTTTGAGTGCAAAAAAAATTGTGGCGGCAAGAAAATTTAAAAAACTCGTTCCTCAGGATTTGCAAAAATTAGGAATTGCCTATACGCGCGCCAAATATTTTCTGGCTTTTGCAACGCCATTTCAATTACAAAAGGATTTAACGTCGATTCAAATCAAGAATCATATTTTAGATACGCAAAAGAGTAAATACAAAAATGACTTTTCGAATCAACTTGCTTTATTTTAATTAAATGTATTGGGTGTAATTTTTTACACAAAGATACATAGCCTTTATTTACCTAAAAAAGGCGTTTCACTTATTTAAAATTTACATAGCTATGTGAAAAAAATGTATTTCTTTTTTATCTCCTTTACGAGACATAAAAATCTATGCTTCTATGTGTTTAATAATATTTTTTTGTGGCATGTGCAAAGCAAATAGAATTACAATCGCTGAATTAAATTAAATGACACAGGTAATTTACGATGGAACTTATGAAGGCTGGATTACAGCCGTATTCGAAATTTATGAATATAAATTGAAGGATATTGTTTTTGCCAAAAACGAAGCTTCTGCCGATTTGCTTTTTTCGACCAATCATATCGTGATTACAGATGAGGTAAAAGTAAAACGCGTTTTAAGCGGTTTGCAAAAACGTCTTTCGAAAAATGGACTTCAGGGTTTGTATCACGCCTTTTTATCAGAAACCCATAAGATCGAAGAAATCATGTTTCGGTATGTACAATATGTATTGTCAAGTTCTGTAAATGTAGAAGATGATTTTGGTCATAATGATGTTTTAGAACTTCGAAAAGCCATTCGACTGACCGGGAAAGAAGCACATCGAATGGAGGCATTTGTCAGGTTTCAATTAACAAAAGACCAATTGTATTATGCAATCGTCGAACCCCATTGCAATGTCCTGCCTCTTATAGAAAATCATTTTAAAAACCGTTATGCTGATCAGCGCTGGTTAATTTATGATGCAAAGCGTAAATATGGTATTTATTATGACCTTAAAAATGTTTCGACAGTAGCATTACAATTTAATACTGAATCTAATTCTTTTAAATTCTTAGCCGAAATAAGCGATGAGGGCGAAGAACTTTTTCAGGATTTATGGCGCAATTATTTCAAGAGTGTCAATATCGAATCCCGAAAAAATACAAAGCTTCATCTTCAGCATATGCCAAAACGATATTGGAAAAATCTGACGGAGAAAATTCCGGATATAAAGGATCGGATTTAGTAGAATGCTATAATAAATGACTTTTAAATATAACGTAATTTTTCCTCTTCAATATCTAAATAATGCATTTGTCGCCTAATGATGGTTTCATCCAGAGTTTGGTCTTCTTTGTTTTTACTGATCAGCCATTGCCTTTGCTTATTTAATAAATCGAGATAAATTACTTTAAGCTCTTTTCCTATTTCTTCATCATCAATGCCATTACTGTATTGTTCCCATTTGTGAATAAGATGCTGTAGCGAAGTATTATG
The DNA here is from genome assembly GCF_015350725.1 of Flavobacterium sp. CSZ. Lineage (NCBI taxonomy): Bacteria > Pseudomonadati > Bacteroidota > Flavobacteriia > Flavobacteriales > Flavobacteriaceae > Flavobacterium > Flavobacterium sp. CSZ. The sequence continues at coordinate 126,591 of NZ_JADKPQ010000009.1, read as the reverse complement.
TTCGATCTGATCGCTATAATTGGTTTTAAGATAATCTAAAGCAAATTCCGCCAATTCATGACGCAGGTTATTGTGAGCTTCTTCTTTTGGAAGAGGATCATAGACATCTGTAAGATTGATTTTTTTAATGAAATACGGTAATGTGAGTCCCTGAATAACGAGGGTTAAAAGAATAACGATAAAAGTGATAAACAAGATAAGATTTCGCTGCGGAAAGCCATTGCCATTATCTAGATAAACAGGTATAGATAAGGCTGCAGCCAATGATACTACGCCTCTCATTCCGGTCCAGCCCAATATAAAGGGAGTTTTGTAACCGGGATTTCTACTATCGGCAACGGTAATAAAATTTCGTGCAATAAGAGTCACAAGGACCGCACCGTAAGAAGATAAGATCCTGCTGACAATTAAAACAAAAGTTATCAAGACACCATAACCAATTGCCGACGAAATGCTAACAGCTTCGACTTTAAGTCCGTTTGTAATTTGTGGCAGATCTAGGCCAATCAGCATAAACACAAAACCATTGAGTATAAAAGTAAGACTCTGCCAGACATTTATACCCTGCAAACGAGATCTACTGCTCAAAAATCGGTGTCGGTTGTTCGACAATAACAATCCGCCACATACAACCGCCAATACACCGGAACTATGAACTTCTTCGGCAGCAAGATATATAATATACGGCGTTGCTAATGATAAAACGATATCTACATTGGCATCTGTAGGTAAATATTTGTGCGCTTTCATAAAAAGCCATCCAATTAATAAGCCAATTCCAACGCCACCAAATATCATCCAGCTAAAACTTACTGCGGCTTTATAAAATATAAACTGCTCTGTCGCTACGGCAATCATCGCAAATCTGAAAATAATTAAGGACGAAGCATCATTCAGTAAACTTTCGCCTTCTAAAATCGATGAAATAGTTTTAGGCACTTTTACAAATTTCAAAATAGCACCGGCACTTACCGCATCAGGAGGCGATACAATTCCGCCCAGGACAAAACCCAATGCTAATGAAAATCCCGGTATGATATAATTCGCAACTAATGCTACAGATAGTGCCGAGACAAAAACAACGACAAAGGCAAAACTGGTAATAATACGTCGCCAGCGCCACATTTCTTTCCATGAAACCGTCCAGGCAGCTTCGTATAATAATGGCGGCAGAAATATAAAGAAGATAAGATCAGGTTCGATTTGTATTAAAGGTACTTTGGGAATAAAACTGATAGCCAATCCAGCCAATACTAATAATATTGGATAAGCTACTTTTATTTTATTAGCCAACATAATCAGTAATAAAATAATAATTAACAGACCTAAATAAAAAGGGAAATTCTCAAGCATTCTTTTGGTTTATGGATTTTAGTTTAAACTTCTGTATTCAATTGGGGTGTAACCCGTATTCTTTTTAAACATTCGATTAAAATGCTGCGGATATTTAAAACCCAGTTCAAATGCGATTTGACTAATCGATTTATCAGTATCAAAAATTCGTTCCTTGGCTAAGGTAATTAATTTTAACTGAATGTGTTCCTGAGCAGATTTGCCTGTTTCTTTTTTAATTAAATCTCCAAAATAATTAGCAGAAAGATGCAAACGATCTGCAAAATATCCCACCGAAGGCAAACCTGAATCTTGCGCGTTTTCAGATTGAAAATAGGCATTTAGTAAGTTCTCAAATTTTGATAAAATATCAGTATTGATATTCTCACGGGTAATAAATTGTCTGTCGTAAAAACGCACACAATAATTTAAAAGTAGCTCTATGTTATTACTTATAATGTTTTTGCTGTGTTTATCAATAGACTGGCTTAATTCATATTCTAATTTACTAAATAAATCTTTTATTATTTGCTGTTCTTTCAAAGATAGATGAAGCGCTTCGTGCGAGTCATAAGAGAAGAATGAATATTGACTTATATTTTTAGCCAATGAAGTTCCTCTTATCAGATCAGGATGAAAAAGTAATGTTAAACCTGTAGATTTATAATTGTCTGTATTATTAACCTCAAGTACTTGTCCGGGGGCTACAAAAACCATTGTACCGTCATCATAATCATAATTGTTACGCCCGTATTTTAGTTCGCCGCAATTTCCGGCTTTTAAAAATATAGCATAAAAACTAAAGTGTATGCGGGTATGATTGGGGAGTGCTTTACTATTAGAATTATCAAAAACACTTATTAAAGGATGTTGTGTTTCAATATCTTTTAATTGATTGTATTGTGCAACTTTTTCGAGTTTTATGATAGGATCCATGATGCGTCTATGAAATTATACATACAAATATACTACTCAGATTTTTAATAACTTAGCTTGATTATGCAAATCAGTAAAAATGGTTAGAATAGCAGTAATATGTATGATAGACAGCTGGAATTATTGGAGGAAATTTGTAGTATTAAAAATGATAATCAAGGTATCATATCAATATTTGTAAAAATTAAGTTATGGAAAAGAGAATATTAGGAACTCAGGGTTTAGAAGTTTCTGCACTGGGATTGGGTTGCATGGGATTAAGTTTTGCCTATGGTGCCCAAATAGAAAAACAACAGGCTATAAAAATAATTAGGGAAGCCTATGAACAGGGTATTACTTTTTTTGATACTGCCGAAGCGTATGGTATTGCCAATGAAGAGTTGGTAGGAGAAGCTTTAAGCCCGTTTAGAAAAGAAGTAGTTATTGCGACCAAATTTGGTTTTAAAGGAGGACAGGCGTTTAACGGACAAGACAGCCGACCAGAAAATATCAGAGCTGTTGCCGAGGAATCTTTAAGACGTTTAAAAACCGATGTTATTGATTTATTCTACCAACACAGAGTAGATCAAAATGTGCCAATGGAAGATGTTGCAGGAACGGTAAAAGATCTTATACAAGAAGGGAAAGTAAAATATTTTGGAATGTCTGAAGCGGGTGTATCCTCTATTCGAAAGGCACATGCCGTTCAGCCAGTGTCTGCTTTACAAAGCGAATATTCTATTTGGTGGAGAGAACCTGAAGTAGAAATTTTGCCAACACTTGAAGAATTAGGAATTGGTTTTGTACCGTTTAGCCCTTTAGGAAGAGGATTTCTAACAGGTGCAATTACCGAAAGTACAAGTTTTGAAGCGACCGATTTTAGAAATTCGTTACCTCGTTTTAGTGAAGAAAACAGAAAAGCCAATCAAAAATTAGTGGACTTATTATCTTCCATTGCTTCTCAAAAACAAGCAACTCCTGCGCAAATTGCATTGGGTTGGTTGTTGGCACAAAAAACCTGGATTGCTCCAATTCCAGGAACAACAAAATCACACCGATTAACAGAAAATATTGGTGGAGCCTCAATTAAACTATCTGTAGATGATATTAAAAAAATTGATGATGCTTTTGCCCAAACCACCATACAAGGAGATCGATATCCTGCACAATTGCAAAAATCGGTAGACAAATAAAAAAAATAAAACTCTTAGTATAATTATTTTTAACACATAGTCCCGATAGCTATCGGGATTGTAAAATTATAAAAGGCGTTTCACTAGCATTAATTCATCCCGATAGCTATCGGGACTATGTGTGAAGAAACTTGTTTCTTTTTTATCCTCTTTTACAGTTCTATAACCTATGTTTCTATGTGTTAAATTGTTTTTATTCTTAATTAGACCCTCAACACACAAAACCCTTAAATAATTTAGTTTAAGGGTCTGTTTTAAGTGTCGTTTGAGAATCTGTTAATTCCAGATTCCGTTCATTTCGGTTAAAATAATAGGTTTGCCGTTCGTAACCACAATAGTATGTTCGTGTTGCGCCATATGTCCGCCTTTGTTGCCTACCATCGTCCAGCCATCCTTAAGTTCTACCGCAATAGAGGATGAGGTCGAGATAAAAGTTTCAATTGCTACAACAGAATCTTTCTTAAAACGCCTTTGATCAAATCGGTTTTTATAGTTTAATAATTCATCCGGTTGTTCGTGTAAGCTTCTGCCAATGCCGTGTCCGCCCAGATTTTTGATTACTTTATAACCTCTTTTTTTAGCTTCTGTTTCGATAAGATAACCTATTTCAGAAATTTTTACTCCGCCTTTTATATTGTCTATTGCTTTTTGTAAAATATCTTTTGATGCGTCAACCAGTTTTTGGTGTCCGTTTACATCTTCGCCAATTACAAACGAACCTCCGTTATCTGACCAGAAACCATCCAGTTCTGCCGATACATCAATGTTTATTAAATCACCTTCGTTAAGAATTCTTTTATCTGAGGGAATACCGTGACAAAATTCATTGTTTACACTGATGCAAGTCCATCCCGGAAAACCATACGTTAAATAAGGAGCCGATTTTGCGCCTAATTCATTCAGGATTTTTCCGCCATAATCGTCTAGTTCTTTTGTCGTCATTCCTGCTTTGGCAAAGTTTCTCATTTCTTTCAAAGTATAAGCCACAGCTTCACTGACCTTTTGCATTGCTATTAATTCTGACTCTTGTTTTATTGACATGATTTTATTTTTTCTGATTTTTTAATTTTCGTTGATCTTAGCAGATGTTCTTAAATATTTCTTTTATGGTTTTAAGATTTTCCGTTGAGGTGCCTCGAATAATAATTTTATTTTTCTTGTCTTTAATTAATTTTGTAAATAAATTATCCTCTGTATTGATATCAACAATTGTTCCTCCGTATTTTAAAGTTGTTTCAGCAATTGCCATTGGTAAATTTGTTGCGCCGGAAGTACCAACAATAAAAAGAATACCTGAATTTTTAGCAATCTTCAAAGAGCTAAATCTTTTGTTTGTTTTTTCATCATAACGCTCATCAAACCATAAAATATTTGGCCTCATCCAGCTGCTGCATTCTTTGCATTTTAGTAATTCAATATCGTTTGCGGTTAGATCTTCATCGATATCTTTTCCTTTTATTTCATCAGCAAGATGTACTATTTCTTTACAGCCATTAGAACATTTAATCTCTCTGTTATTGCCATGAATTTCGTAAATTCTCTTTGTTCCCGCCCGCCTGTGTAAATTGTCTATGTTTTGAGTTATTAAATGAAATTTGTCTTCCAAAAGATTTTCAATCTCTACTATTTCGCGATGACTTTTGTTGGGTTCAGCATTTTCAAACATTTTTTTTCTAAAAAGAGAATATTGCCAAACCTCTTCCGGGTGTTCTTTAAAATATTTATAAGTTCCAAATTCCTCCGGTTTATGAAACTGAGTTCCTTTTATCCATATCCCGTCTATTCCTCTGTAAGTCGGTATTCCGCTATCAGCAGAAATTCCGGCGCCGGTCAAAAAAGTGAACAAATTTCGGTTGTTTTTATCATAAACCTTCTTTGTTATTTCATAAAGTTGTTGTTCCATACTTTGATTTTTGTTTAATAAAAGAGCAAATAGTTTTGTCTTTATGAATTTGAAAATGAATTATTAAATTCAAAATTAATTATTTTCGACCAGAATTAACAACACCATTTGCAAAAGCTAAAAATGAATTTTTCTAAACACTTTTTTATTGAATCAAAAAGGATTTAATATATTTGAAATATGAGTACAGATAACAAAAACATAACGATCAGGCCTGCTGCCAATACTGATTTGCCTAAGCTCGCCGAATTCCTGCAGACTCTTGTTGACGCAGAACGACCATTTGATCCAACACTAAAAGAGGGTGAAATATTCTATTATGATATACAGGAATTAATATCAGATAAAGCGACAGAAATTTTGGTTGTCGAAAGTAATAACGAAATTATCGGAAGTGGTTATGCGCAAATTCGATCTGCAAAACCATATGAAAAACACGAAGTATTTGGATATCTCGGCTTTATGTTTGTAAGCCCGGAATTTAGAGGACAAGGAATTAGCGGTTTATTACTCACCGCTCTTAAAAAATGGATTTTATCTCAGGGAATAACAGAGGTAAGGTTGCAGGTCTATGACGAAAATGAATCAGCAGTTAAAGCCTATGAAAAAGCAGGTTTCAAAAAAATCGTCACAACAATGCGCTGCGATATTGGTTAAGTCTTTTTGACAAAGTCAATTTTAAAGTTTTCGAAATAAATTTACCAAACAAGCCCTTAAACAATTACTGTTTAAGGGCTTGTTTGGTAATAAATATGGCAGATAATTTATTATTTCTCTTCCTGTAAACCATCAACAGCAGAAATCTGGTCCAATATATTGGTTTGGTTGGGCGATATATAGTTTTTTACTTCAGAAGGAGCTTCTTTCTTAAAAAGAATGTCTAATGCATTGTAAAGCTTCAATAAAACGTCTCTGTCTTCTTTTTCAATTTCTAAAGCACTATTAAAATTAAAAACATAATTATTCGAATTGCGTACTTCTACTTTGATCGTTTTTGATGTGATTTTAAATTTAACTATATCCATATTGTTAGCGCATTAATTATTTTACAAAAATGGGACTTTAACCCCAATTAGCATTATTATTTTTTATGTTTTTTTATGTGTAAAGAAAAGTTTTAGATAATAAGGATTTGAAAGAGTCTATTTTTGAACTTAATGTGATAGACTACACTTTTGATATAAAACCTTATCTTTTATATGAACAACAATTTAGGCCTAAAATTGACTTCAGTATTTTATTCATTTCTGAGTTTTATTTCTTAATCTAGGTTAACCGGGAAACAGCAAGAGCTGAGGTAAATTTGTAAAAGAAAATCAAAACAACTTAATACATAAAATATCATGGAAAATCAAATCTTAGGCTTACACCATATTACCGCCATTGCAGGCGACGCTAAACGTAATTTCGATTTTTATTCAAAAATACTCGGATTAAGATTCATCAAAAAAACAGTGAATTTTGACGACCCGGGAACCTATCATTTTTACTTTGGCGATGAAGTGGGAAGCGCAGGAACCATCTTAACCTTTTTTCCTTGGGGAGAAGGAATTCAACAAGGAAGAAAAGGATCTGGAATGGCGACAGAAATTGGTTATTCTGTTCCTAAAGGAAGTCTTGATTTTTGGCAGAAACGTTTTGAACAATATAATGTAATCTACAATAAACCGGCAGAAAAATTCGGCGAAAAATATCTTACTTTCCTTGATCCGGACGGGTTGAAATTAGAGTTAATCGAATCTAAAACAGGAGACAACAGAAAAGGTTGGGAAACAGATGAAGTAAAAGCTGACGCAGCAACAAAAGGTTTTCATAATATTACGCTGACTTTAAACGACATTAAACCCACTGCAGCAATCTTAACAGAAATATTTGGTTACAAATTGATTGATCAGGATGTAAACCGTTATCGTTATGCAACAGGTACAGTAGAAAATGCCGCAATTGTTGACTTGGTAGAATTGACAGATGAAAAACGCGGACATGTTGCCAACGGATCTGTACATCACGTAGCTTTTAGAGTTCAAAATGACGAAATTTTAATGCACTTCCGTGAAAAAATCGAAGCTTACGGATTGTCAATTACACCGCAAATAGACAGACAATATTTTCATTCGCTATATTTTAGAGAACCAGGTGGAGTTTTATTTGAAATCGCCACCGATAATCCAGGATTTACAGTTGATGAAAGCTTAGAAGAATTAGGTCAAAACTTAAAGCTTCCCGCACAATACGAATCTCAAAGAGCAAGTATTGAAAATCATTTGGTTAAAATTAATTAAGCTAAAAATTTGTAAATTAGATTCTTAAGAGAAAATATATGGAAACAATAAAACTGGAATTAGACGAGAAAAAGCATGGGGCCTTTAATCTTTATATTGATGATAAAAAGCTGGGCGAAATGACAGTAAGCATAAAACCAGATTTGCTCACGGTTTATCACACTGGTGTTGAACCTGAAGGAGAAGGAAAGGGATATGCCAAGAAACTTTTAGACGAAATGACGTCGTACGTACGCGCCAATAATTTGATGGTCTTGCCGCTTTGTCCGTATGTGCATGCACAATTCAAAAAACATCCGGATGAATATCTGGATATCTGGAAAAAATAATCTTAGAACTTATGAATGTAGAAACTATAACAGACGGTGTGCCTTTAAATGATGCTAAAAAGGCGCTGATCATGATTCACGGACGTGGTGCAAGCGCTCATGATATTCTTTCGATTTCAAAACATCTGAATGTCGATGATTTTGCCTTGGTTGCCCCTCAGGCAGAAAATAGAACCTGGTATCCTTATTCTTTTTTAGCGCCTATTAATGAAAATGAGCCTTCATTTTCAAAATCATTAGAAGCTATTCATCAGGTTGTTGTTGCAATTCAGCAAAACGGAATTGAAAAAGAGAATATCTATTTTCTGGGATTTTCCCAGGGTGCTTGTCTGGCTTTAGAATTTACTGCCAGAAATGCCGCTAAATACGGAGGCGTTGTAGCATTTACTGGTGGACTTATTGGCGATAAGATTTATGAAAATCATTACGAAGGAAAATTCCAAAACACACCAATTTTTATCGGTACCAGCGATCCCGATCTTCACGTACCTGTTGAAAGAGTAAATGAAACAGAAGTGCTTCTGAAAAAAATGGGCGCAGCTGTTACTAAAAAAATCTATGAAAATATGGGGCATACCATAAGTCAGGACGAAATAGATTTGGCAAATGAACTTATTTTTGGGAAGTAGAGGTTTTAAGTTTTATTTACTTTTTCTTTGAGTTAAATTTATCTTTTTGCAAAATTTCTATCTTGAGTCCTTACTTGATACAATTTTTCGAAACAAAATTCCAATAAAAACCCCCCCCTAATCAATTGATGATTAGGGGGTTGTTTTTTGTAGCGAGGACGGGAGTTGAACCCGTGACCTCAGGGTTATGAATCCTATAAATAAATACTATACTAATTAGTAGAGAGTTAATTATAAGGATTTTCAAATGCCCAAAATCGTTTTGAAACGTTTTTAGCTGTTTTCGTCACTCCTTTTCGTCACTCCTTATTTTTCTTTGTGGATTATTTTGCCACTATCAAAGCTATATAAGAACCTTTAATTTTTTTTGCAAAGATATGTAAATGTTCTTGATTTTAATGCTGTATTTTTTTAATTGATATTATTCAACTTCCCAATAATAATTTGTTTTGTAAAAAGTTTCATATTGCCCATTATATAAAACCTGATAAGAAGTCCACATGTTCACTTTCTCATCTTGCCCCCAAGGATTTTTTTTTGTAGCAAATTTTACGTTATCATTTAGATTACCATAAACATAGTTGGAAATTCCAATGTAATAACTTGCTTTACATTCATCACTAATTACAACAGATTTATTGACAGGATTTCCTATCCAGATTAAATCTTTTGTATTTGCGTCACCACCTACGCCAACTTTAACACAAAGTATATGCCCATCATCGATGCCAATTCCAAAATCTACGGCTGAATATTTTGCCAGTAAAGTATTGATTCCTGATTCTGAATTAGCAATCATGTATCGAATTTTCATTGCGGCTTCTACGGCATTGCTTAAAGTATATTTAGATGTTCCTTGAAAGAACGCCAAGACACTATCGCCATTAAAACTTCTAACTTCTCCGCCAAGTGATTTTGTTATTCTGACTGTGGTATGTAAATATGCTTTATGAATTTTTGCAATTGTTGATTTGTTATGCTTATTAAGGATTTTTGTAGAATCTCTTAAATCAATGTAAAGAACGGTTGCTTCAAATTTTAATCCTTTATTTAAAAAGGTTAGTTTACTGTCAGTTATCTCAGGCACATATGTAACATCTTCAATTTGAAAATTGGTATCTAAAATTTCTTTTACTTTATCTGTTATTTCGCTTTTTAATCCCATATTATCTATCTTGGTCTAGTAATAATTTATATATCAAATAACTAAGCGGGCTTAATAATCCCATGAACATGAAAGTTATTGCTACATTGTAAAGTTTAAATTTTCTAGCGGCAATTTGGCTCGTAATAATTACCTGATTAGCTAAATCTCTTTCGTGATTTTCATTTGACCTTTCGCAACCATAATTTGTAGCAATCTTCTCTATAAGTTCTGTATCAGATAAGTGAGCAAGTGTAGCATAAAATAGTAAGTTGTTACTTTTATTAAGAGCCATATTGTTTGTTGTGTGCTTAATTTTGGCTATTAGTGCAGAGAAACAGATGAAAATTGATATTGAACACATTGCAACGGCATAAATTAAGTAATAATGCAAAAAACAACTTAACTCATCAGTAATTAGCTTCGATATTCCAACAATAATAGCACCATTAAATGCGATTAAAGCAATGTTTTTTGATTCTCCAAATTTGACCATTTCAAATGCGTGAGTGTACTGTTTTTCTAAGTAATCAATGGTTTTCATTTTTTTATTTATTTTTGATTTTATCCAAATGCAAGTTTTGATGAATATTATCGATAATTAGTGCCTCAATAATTTCTTTGTCTTTAAGCTTGGTTTGACGATTATCACATCTTGGACATTTGGCTGTTGATTCAACTCCGTAGCTGAATTCATATTTCATCATTGTACCACAATTATCACAGATAGGAGTTATATTTCGAACTTGCCATTTATTCTCAAACATATCATATTCCCAACTCCATATCCATGTTGTTCCATGTATTGAGTCTCGATTATAGTCTCTAAAATTTTTTGGTGCAGTATTCTCGTTCTTATCCGTCTTAGTAAATGAATAAATAAATAATAAAATGATTAGAATGATTAGTATCTGCCAGATTCTTAGCTCAAATTCAAAAATATGCTCCCATATCCAAATGAAGAAAAATTTTATCGAGCTAAGTATGGGTTTATCTTTTATGTAATCATAAACGGCAGATGAGATGACAGCCATCACACCCCCAAAAATCCCTATTTTGTAATCGTTTTTAGTCAATACGTTGTGTTTTTGTTAGTAATATATTGGGAATTGTAATGGTTATTCAATATCACTTTCATTGCAGAAATGATGCTCTATTTTTCCATTCTTTACTACTGAAACTAAATAGTCAAAATTTCCGCTAGCATTTTCGGTTTTGATATATCCATTTTAGAAATCTATTTTACGTGCAATTATAGTTGCATCTTCTCTTTTTCCACTTATAGAAATGTAAATAACTTTTTGATTAACAGAGTATCGCATGGTTTTGTTTTTTATGCTAATATAAAAAGATTTTTTATAAGATAATTTTATGTTAGTGGTTCGCAGTAATCTTTGTTTACAACCTTATCTCTCAGTACAGCTTTGTTACTAAAATTTCTTGTTATGTTCCTTGCTATCTCACTATAGTTGTCATCATTTTCTCTTTTATGATAAAAGGGTTTAATGGAGACACAATTTTTATGTTCAAAAAGAGTACTTAAAAGTGTTCTATCTGAATTTCCACATGAATGCCCAAAAATGAATATTTGGTAATCATCACTATTTAAAAACTCTAGTAGTTTTTTGTAGTTATCAGTTTCCAAATACTTAATAGATTTGATATTTTCAAGATAAGTATTGTCATTTAGATTTTCAATTGATTTGTAATCTTCATCAATTTCATCACCAAAGCCGAAAATGACGTTGTTATTATCTCTAGTGTTTGTAGTTCCATGAATATGAATTATATTTTTCTCTAGATTTTCATTTACACTTCTTGGAAGGTCATACCAATTCATATCATAATATATTCTTTCCGTAAAAGTGTAATTGAAATTCAAAAATAAAATTTCCGTTGGTTGTAGATTAAAATAGTTACTTCCTGAATCAGAAAGTAATCTTCTTCTAATAGTTACGATAGGGTCACTCTTACCTATTGTAGAGATTAAAGCACGTTTTTCTTCACTTATTTCGTTGAGGTCAATATTTCCAGTATTAACAGCTTTAAGGTCATCTTTTATTTTTTGATATTCCACTTCAGCTTTTTTGTTTATAGATGCTTCGGTAAAATCTTTTAATTTAAAATCAGAATAAATCTTATAAGCAATAGAATTTTTAAGATTTTTATCAGTATTGTCCTTGCCGAAAGTTTGTTTAAAATTATCTTCAACGTTTCTTAAGTAAGTTTCCAGTAAATTCTGAATCTCATTAAAATCTCTATTCAAATCTGCTATATTATATTCGCAATTCTCATTTTTAAATGAATCTTTTAATAAGCCATAATATTCATTTTCAATATCAACCCAATTTTGTATTTGATGTTTTTTAGTGATTATTTCAAGAAATTTATTTTTGAAAACTATCTCGCATTTAATTCGCTCTAATGCTTCAGTAAGAGTTTGATAATTATTTTCAGGTAACCAGTATTTAGGTATTCTGTAAATTTCAATTTCAGGATTTTCAAATGATTTACCGCCTGCTTTTTGAATGTCCAGTATTGTATTGTTCCAATAATCATTGATGAAATTATTGTAGCTTGTTTTCATTCCATGCGCTAAGTCAAATCCGTTTCCTATAAGTATAATTCTATTCATCGATTTTGTTTTAATCAAATATATAGAATATTTTTTCTTACATTATTCAATGCTGAATTTATTTAGGACAACATTTTTCTAATCTTGACGATAGTGTTATTTGATAAATTTGTAATCGATGCCAATTTTCTAATTGAATAATTTTTATCTTTTATTAGTTCTAAATGTGATTGGTTGTACTTTGATAAAAATTGTTGAGGTGTTTCAATAGTATTTAATTGTCTGCCTTTGTAAGTTCCTTTAGCTTTTGCAATTAAGATACCTTCTTTTTGTCTTTCTAATAAAGATGTTCTTTCCATTTCGGCAACATTACTCAAAACATCAGTTATCATTTTGAATATAGCGTTAGGTTTGTCGTCAATCATAGAGTACAAGCCAATGTTTTCTACATGTACATTTATGTTAAGGTTGCTTAACATGTTTAACGTTGTTTGAATGTCAAAAGCGTTTCTTCCCAATCTATCAATTGAGTGAACAATTACCATGTCAATTTTTTTGTCTGATATGTCCTTTAATAATTTTACTGCACTTGGACGTTCGTTGAATGGAATCGAACCACTACACTTGTCAATGTATTGTTTATGATTAGCCGTTGATTGTCTATCAATGTTTTGTTCCGTTGTACTAACTCTAATATATTTTGCAGTTTTCATGTTCTTTGCTTTTGATAAAACAAAGATAAGAAATTTTATTCAAAACGTATTAATTTTAGAGTGGTTGTTTTTGATACATAACAAACTCAATAAAACTGTTTAGATTTTGATTAGAATTGTATGACCGCTTGGGTATAGTCTAAAAAATACATTTTCATCAAAAACTAGATTTTAATGATTGTATTCTTGATTTGTTTCTTGATTAAGTTTAATAAATTTTACTTGTTAAATATGTAAGATTAATTATTTCGTTCTCGATTATATTTAGTTTATTTGATTAAATTTTTAACAAATCACTGACAAATAAATTATGGAAACACCCGAGGAAAAAAAAACGGAAGAAAAAAAAGAAAATGTTATAAAATCTTCCGAAGAAAAAAGTAAGCCTACAGAGGAAAGTAAAAATTCTTTTACCTCAACTGATTCAATTTTAAAAAGAGGAACATTGTCCGACCTTGCTAATTCTACGGAGCTTAAAACTCCTCGAAAAACACTCACTGAGCTTGCTGATTCTATGGAGCTTACACCAACCCGAAGAACATTAACTGAGCTTGCTGATTCATTTAGAACTACAAAAAGATACTCTACAGATTATAATGTTGGGCACGCACTTTCAAATTTCGCTCGTATACCTGAAAACGACTCGTATTTAAACACTTTGAAATCTTTTAATCAGCCAAGTTTAGATAATCAAATGAAATTGGTAGATGAAATAACCGAGTTAAAGCGTAAGTTGGTGGCAACTACAAAAGAGCTTAGTGTACAGTCTGCTGATAAGCAAAAGGTTTTGGATAATTTTGATAAATTAAATACTGAATTAAAGGCAAAAGAAAAGATTAATCATATTATACCAAGGATTCGTGAGGAGGCCAGAGAAAAATTACTCGTATCCAGTGAGTTTCTAGCACTTTTTGAAGATGCAAAGAGTTGTGATGCTGTGGTAGTTTCAATAGATATAAGGCGTTCAACGGAGCTTATGTTAAAAGCAAGAAAGCCTGAGCTTTTTTCTAAATTTATTACAGAATTAAGTTCAAAATTATCTGAAAACATAATTGGAAACTACGGTATTTTTGATAAATTCACGGGTGATGGGATTTTGGCATTTTTTCCTAAATTTTACAGTGGGGAAGATGCTATTGTGAGAGCGTTAAAATCTGCTGAAGAGTGTCATGAAATTTTCGATAAGCATTATCATGATTCGAAGTCTTGTTTTAATGTTTTCATTAATGATGTGGGATTGGGAATTGGTATAGATTATGGTACGGTTACTTTAGTTAACACAAGTAATGAATTAACTGTTGTAGGAATTCCAGTTGTTTATGCATGTAGAATGTCAGGTGCTAAAGCTGGAGATACTATCCTTAATCAACCAGCCAAAGAAGAAATAGAGAAAATTTGTTCTACACAAATAAAACTAATTGATACAACAATATCTATTAAAAACGAAGGGACAGCGGAGGTTTACAAAGTAGAAGTTAATAAAAGTGTTTATAATTCGCTCGAGGCTCCAGAATGGATAGTTGTGGAGGATACTAAAACAGTAATAGAAGAACCTCGTGAATCATAATTAGTTAAGTATTTTTATAATTGTGTTGATCCTGGGACAGGAACAGCACAATTATAATTTTAAAGAATAAAAAATAATTTTTAAAGTAGTTCAGGGAATTCTTGAAAGCATTTTAATATTTTGTTGTCATAAATTTCTTGGTCGCCTTCGTTATGCTTAGCTAGGCAAAAATAGTAGTTTATATTGTTGTGCCTTTTATAGATTAGCCATTCTCCCGTTAGTTTCTTAGAATGAATTGCTTTTTGATGCATAGCGTGTTGGATAGAATTAACTGTTCCTGAAATATATTTTTTATAGATTTCGTCAAATTCATCTTCTTTATCATTATGTAATTGACCATTCTTTTTGAACCAATAGTTCTTGACATTGATTACTAATGAAGCACCCAAAGTATTGTATGCTCCATGATGAGTTTTTGAAATACCTTTACCTTCAAAAGGGCTGTTTCTACTAGTAAACAGATTTTCCTCTAATGAGGTTTCTAAATTTTCAATAAGATTTAGGATTTCGGATGATTGGTAAAATTCTATAACAGATATTTCGTTATTGTCATCCTTGTTTTCTTTTATTATAAATAACTCGCCAAGTCCACATTGATGAGTTGCTAATTGATTAACCAGTAATGCACTGCATTTTCCATTATTATTCAATTTTACACTTAACCTGTTTCTTACATCCAGAATTGAACTTTCAAATTTTTCATTATCTAATGGGGTAATGTTGCAATCTGACAAATGAACTATTCGTGACGAAATGAGTTCGTTAAAGTCGTTTAAAACCAGATTCATTGCGGTTTGTTTGTCAATCATAAAATAGATTTTATTGATTTTGTTTTTTAATCTTTCATGAATCAAAAGGAATCGACGCAGTCGATCCATTTTGATTTGAAGTTTTAAAAATAACAATTATAAGTTTAAGACCAGGAAAAACTTAAATCTTGTTGGTTACGTTATTTTCTCGGAGTATATTTGTTAGAGTTGGGTCTGTTATTGCTTTTTTAGCAAATCTAATTACATATACAGAGGTATATGTTGTAATCCTCACAGCCTAAAATAAAAACAAGAGGAACAGGCTGTGTAAAATAATGGTTGAATTTAATTCACAACAAGAAAGTAAAAGTTTATCCTTTTTAACAATAAATGAAGTTGCAATCAAACTCAAACTTCGAGATAATGAAGTCGCAACTAAATGGATTAACGAAAAAAATATTCCAATACATAAAGACCGTAAGCGTTATTTAGTTTACGAAATTGATATTGACGTAGAGATTGATAAAATTTTTGTTCGAAGTCTTCAAAATAAATATCCAAGTGATTGGAAAGAGATTTATAAAAAAGTAGTTAAAGACCAAGCTGTTTATGAATTGGTGGTTCTTAGTTTGTCGGGAGAATTATGTTCTCGAAAAAATACAACAAAACTACAATTAACCTCAGAAGAGGATAACAAGCTTTTTAATCAATTGACCGCATGATAAAATTGAAATTACCTAGTAACTCCCATAAAGGGATAAAGATTTATTGTAACGATTGCAAACGTGATAATCCAAAATGTAATCATTTTAGTAGTCAGAAATTCAAAGTAAGAATACATGTAACAGGAACGCTAAATAATAAAGTTACGAAGGTTTTAATTGCAAGAACCTATAATGAGGCTGTTAAAGAAGCGATTGATTTTGAAAATGAAGTTAAGCGTAATAATTTTCAAAAAGCAGAAATTTTGCCACCAGTTCAAAATGATTATTCTATTGCAGATGCGGTTATCAGATATAATCAGTATTTGTCAGGAGATTATGAGTTCGCACAATATGTTAAAACGGTTTCAGATGCACATAGAAAAGAGTGCATTAGATTCTGTAAATATTTTTGTCAAAGTTTTAAAGGAGTTAAAGATATTTCAAATTCAAGGATTGATGAAGTAAATAAGATTGATGTGGCGAGGTTTTATAAATGGGCTGAATCACATTTCCCTGGTGAAAAGACTTTTAACAAGTGCATGTCGGGACTGAAAGCTTTTTTCAAATTCTTAATTGATATAGAAGAAATTCAAATGAAGAACCCATTTGCGGTATATTCAGCTAAACATGTTCAGAAGAAAAATATCTATTCCTTGACCAAGGGAGAGTTTGATGCAATTCTTGATGCAGTAGATACTTTCGACCCGAAAACAAAGTTAGGAGGAAAAGGAGAATCCAAGAATATGTATCGACCATACTTGAAGAATGGTTTTAAATTATTTCTCTTTACGGGAGGTAGAAGGGAAGAAGTGGTCGATTTAAAGTGGAGTGATATTGAAATTAGAATGGATGGAACCAAATTCTTCCGTATAAGCAATTTAAAAGTTGAACGTCAAAGAAAGAAAGAATGTTTTAGATACGTTCCGATTAATGCAGATTTGAATGATTTGTTAATTGAGTTGGGCTACAGTGAGAAAAAATATACCAATAATTATATATTGTTTCCAGAAAGAACGGTTATGACAAAAACAATAATGAACGACATGTCGAAAGCTTTTTCTCATTATAAGAAAGGAGTTGAAATTGAAAAAGACGTTAGTTTGAAGAGTTTAAGGAAAACCTATATAAGTTGGGTTAATCATGTAATGGATAAAAATACAGGACTTTTATCTTCGCACTCTACTTATGATGTTCTGGAAAGACATTATATTGACCCAACAGTAATGACTGCAATTGAAAAAGGAGCTTTAGAAATTAAAATTTTTGGTTGATTTTTCATCCCTCCAAAACATCCCTCCAATAAAAAAGCCCAGTCGTTAAACTGGGCTTATCCTTTGTAGCGAGGACGGGAGTTGAACCCGTGACCTCAGGGTTATGAATCCTGCGCTCTAACCAACTGAGCTACCTCGCCAAGATTGCAAGTGAACCGTGTTCCTCATTGCGGGTGCAAAGATAGAAATAATATTAAAGGTTGCAAGAATAAAATGAAGAAAAAAAAATATTTTTAAAAATGCATTGTTTTTGGACATATATTCTTATATTTCGAAAAAATTAAAAGTAGCACATGGATCCAAAAATACGTTACGAAATCGAGTTTCCTATAAATTCTTCGCCGCAATTATTATATCAATATATATCAACACCGTCAGGTTTGTCAGAATGGTTTGCAGACAATGTAAACTCACGAGGCGAATTTTTCACTTTTATCTGGAATGACTCGCAGGAAAAGGCGCGTTTGGCTTCTAAAAAAACAGGAGAAAAGGTAAAATTTAAATGGGTTGACGAAAGCAGTAAGGATACGGAATACTTTTTTGAATTGCATATCTTAGTTGATGAACTGACTAAAGATGTATCATTAATGGTAGTCGATTTTGCAGAGAAAGAAGAGGTAGGAGAAGCTAAACAATTGTGGGAGAATCAGATCTCAGATCTGAAACATCTTATAGGATCTGTTTAGTAAAATTCTATTTTATACCTTATATTTGCCCTGAACAAAATTCAGGGTTTTTTTATGATCAATTTTAACGGAAACATAGTAGCACAGGACGATAATATATTAACTCAAAATCGTGCTTTTTTGTATGGAGATGGTGTTTTTGAAACACTAAAAATAGTCAATGATAAAATCTTGTTTCTTGAAGATCATTATTTTAGATTAATGGCTTCGATGCGTGTGGTTCGTATGGAGATTCCGATGAATTTTACAATGGAATATTTTGAAGAACAGGTTTTAAGTCTTGTAAATCAAAAAAATATTTCTTCTTCGGCCAGAGCCAGAATTACTGTTTTTAGAAATGACGGAGGTTTGTATTTACCAAAAACCAATGAGGTTTCATTTTTAATTCACGCAACTGCACTTGAAAGCACTTCTTACGCACTAAATATTGAAGAATATGAAGTTGATTTGTATAAAGACTTCTATGTAACCAAACAATTATTATCGTCGATTAAAACGACTAATAAAATGATAAATGTTACCGGAAGTATTTTTGCTCACGAAAATGGTTTGGCTAACTGTCTTTTAGTCAATGATACTAAAAATGTTGTCGAAGCATTACAAGGAAATTTATTTATGGTAGTGGGTAAAAAAATGATCACGCCGCCAATTTCTGAAGGTTGTTTAAACGGAATAATGCGTAAACAAATATTATCTTTGGCTAAAAAAGTAGAAGGCATAGAAGTGGTAGAAGAAATAATTTCGCCATTTGATCTTCAAAAAGCTGACGAATTATTTCTGACAAATGTAATCACGGGGATACAACCGATAACTAAGTATCGAAAAAAGGAGTTTACAAGCAATCTGGCTCATTTATTAGTGCAAAAACTGAATGAATCTATATCTGAAAATTAATTCAGATACGGATTTTCAGGTGCATTCGACCAAATAAGATAGTCGCCTCCGAGCTCAATAATTTGCTCTTTCCAAAAATGGGTGGTCGATTTTCCGATAATTTTGTTTTTATAACTATTATCAGTAATGATCCAGGAATTTCCCTGCATTTCACTCTCAAGCTGATTTTCGTCCCAACCGGTATAGCCTAAGAAAAAACGAATATTGTTTTTACCAATAGATCCGTCGTTTATTAAGTCTTTAGTCGATTCAAAATCACCTCCCCAATAAATTCCGTTAGAAATCTCAACACTGTTAGGTATCAATTCCGGAATATTGTGAATAAAATAAAGGTTGTCCTGTTCAACCGGGCCTCCGTTATATATTTTGAAACTGGCTTCAATTTCAGGAATCAGGTCATTAATAGTGTACTTTAACGGTTTATTAATGATGAAACCTATTGATCCTTCTTTGTTATGGTCTGCTAATAAAATTACCGATCTATTAAAAGATAAATCTCCAATTATAGAAGGCTCGGCAATAAGCAGGTGTCCTTTTTTTAATTTTTCTGAAATCATACGGCTACAATTTTTATTAAATTTAATCATAAAATTTTTAAAATCCCAAATAAAATCGTTAAACCGCACAAAAAAACCCTCCATGGGGAGGGTTTTGATTATATTATAAGTTTAGAGAACTTTCTTACTTAGTTCACTGCACCTTCTAATTCAGCTCCAGCTTTGAATTTTACAACATTTTTAGCAGCGATTTGAATAGTTTTTCCAGTTTGAGGGTTTCTTCCGTCTCTAGCAGCTCTAGCAGATACTGACCAAGATCCAAAACCTACTAATGAAACTCTACCACCTTTTTTCAAAGTAGCTCCTACGTTTCCTAAAAATGACTCTAAAGCTAATTTTGCCGCAGCTTTTGTGATTCCTGCATCAGCAGCGATAGCATCGATTAATTCTGATTTGTTCATAATAATTAGTTATTAATTGTTGGTTAAAAAAAATTGTTAATACACAAATTTAGTAGGAAATCCGTTCCTTGCAAGTGTTTTCTTTAATTTTAGCAAAAATTGTTGATAACTTGCTTTTTTTGTTCATAACGCTAGTTGTTTTCACCTCAAAATCAGATAAAAACCCCTGTTTTACTGACCTTAATAGACCTTTGCGCTATCAGAAAAAGTTATCCCATTTAATAATTCTGCCACTTGCATTCTCTTTTTTCCGGGTAATTGTAAACTTAAAAGCTGAACAAAGCCATCTTTGATCGCAATTTTGATTTCTTTTTTACTGCTAATCAAGCTTCCAACTTCATAAGAATGGCTTTCTGAAACCAGTTTGGCCTCGTGTATTTTGATGCTTAATTCTTCGTTTTTATCTTTTAAGAAACACCACGAAGCAGGATACGGACTTAATCCGCGAATTAAATTATTGATTTCGTCTCCGGATTTCGTCCAGTCGATCTTACAATTTTCCTTGTTGAGTTTGTAGGCCGTTTTAATTTCGGCATCATCTTCCTGAATTGTTGTTGTTACTTTTCTGCTTTCAATAACTTTTAAGGTATCAATCACAGTTTTGCTTCCCAATAACATTAATCGATCATGCAATTGTCCTGCATTTTCTTCCGGTTCAATAGCGATTTCTGAATTTAGGATCATTGCACCTGTATCAATTTTGTCGTCAATGAAGAAAGTTGTAACTCCGGTTTTGGTTTCTCCGTTAATAATAGCCCAGTTAATAGGTGCAGCACCACGATAATTGGGTAATAAAGAAGCATGAAGGTTGAAAGTTCCCAAACTAGGCATTTCCCAAACTACTTTTGGCAGCATTCTAAAAGCAACAACAATTTGCAAATTGGCATTAAGCGCTTTTAATTCAGTAAGAAAACTTTCGTCTTTTAAATTGGTTGGTTGCAATAAAGTAAGATTGTTTGCCAAAGCATACTCTTTTACTGCTGAATATTTTATTTTTTGTCCGCGTCCTGCCGGTTTATCCGCGGCTGTAATAACGCCAACAACATCATAATTGTTTTTGATAATGGTATCCAGAATGCCAACGGCAAATTCCGGGGTTCCCATAAATATAATTCTCAATTTTTCCATTATAATTTTAAAGTGTATTTATTGTTTGCCTGAATGGTGATATAATTGTTTTCAAGTAATTCCTGAAGTGCCAAAATTACATCATTTGCATCTAATTTTATTTTGGTTTCAATTTCTCTTGAAGTCAACGCTGCTGTCTTTAATAAGTGCAGAATTTTATCTGCAATCGAATCGGCTTCGGTAATTTTTCCTTTTTGAGTAATACAATAGGAGCAGACTCCGCAATTTTCTGTAGTTTCTTCTCCAAAATAATCCAGGATCAATCGGTTTTTGCAGGTTTTATTGTCCTTTATATAATGCAGAACAGATAAAAGCTGGTCTTTTTTAAGTTGATTTTGTTTTTCGAGATATTTTGAAACTCTGTTTATGGTAAGATTATCTTCGCGAACTTCATTAAATAATATAGTAGCGTCGTTATTTTTAGATTTGTATTCAATAATTTCTTTCTCTTTTAGTTTTTCTAAAACAGCAGAAACCTGTGCTTCGGTATGATTTGATTTTTTGGCAATTAGCGAAATATTAAATGGCATTTTCATTTCGTAAATCCCCGGATAAGTTCTCAGGATTGCCAGAATGATTTCTTCGTCATTAGAGTTCAGACTCATATAGCGAATTACTTCTTTCGATTCAATTAAAAACTGCATCGTAATTTTTTCAGAGAATTCCTGAGACATCGTAATAATTCCCTGCTGGTTTAAAAATTGCAGAGCATTATAGGTTTTAAGGGTAGGGAAGTCGTACTTCTGGCAAAAATGATTCAGTTTAAACGAAAAAGAATCGTCTAAACCTTCGCCATAGGCAATCTGAAAATAATTGCAAAGTTTCACATACATAGTATTCAGAAACTTTTTATCCGGTAAAATACTTAAAAATTGCTGTTCAGACTGAATGCTGTCTGACGAATTTGTCAATACCACAGAAAAAGCTTTCTCACCATTTCGTCCCGCTCTTCCGGATTCCTGATAATAGTTTTCTATATTTTCAGGAAGCTGGGTATGAATAACCGTTTTTACATTGTCTTTGTCGATTCCCATTCCAAACGCATTGGTGGCTACAATTACCTGCGCTTGTTCAGACATCCACAATTGCATGTTTTTGTCTTTTTCTTTTGATGAAAGTCCACCGTGATAATAAGTTGCCTTGAATCCTAAGGATTGTAATTGCGTCGACATATTGAGGCACGATTTTCTATTTCGTACATATATAATAGAAGGCTGCGGATTTTTCTTTAAGATTTGTTCTGTGCGATACAATTTGTCCTCGACTTCAAAAACCATATAGGCAATATTTTTTCTTTCAAAAGATTGCTGAAAAATTATTGGGGCTTTCAATCCTAATTCAGTTTTAATATCTTCAATGACTCTTGGAGTTGCTGTAGCTGTTAAAGCTAAAAACGGAATCTTTGGAAAATGCTTTTTTAGTTCTGAAATCTTCAAATATGCCGGACGAAAATCATGTCCCCATTGTGAAACACAATGCGCTTCATCAATTGCAATTAAATTTATTGGAAGATTTTTTATGCGTTCCAAAATCCAGTCAGACTGAAGTCGTTCCGGGGAAAGGTATAAGAATTTGTAATTTCCGTATTGGCAATTGTCCAGAAGATCAATGATTTCTTCGGTATGAATTCCGCCTGTAAGCGCAATTGCTTTAATCTCCCTTTTTTGCAAATTTGCCACCTGATCTTTCATCAAAGCGATCAAAGGCGAAACGACCAGGCAAATACCCGGCTTCATCATGGCCGGAACCTGAAAACAAATCGATTTTCCACCGCCGGTTGGCAATAGGGCAAAAGTATCCTGACCATCCAAAACCGAGTCAATAATCTCCTTTTGCAACGGTCTAAAACTGTCGTGTTTCCAGTATTTTAAAAGAAATTCTTGTGCTTCTGGCATGGTCTCGTTTTAAAGTTAAAAAATTTAGAAATCAGTTTCTAGTTTTGCAACTTTAAACACCTGCCTAAATTTTATCTAAGATATAAAGAATTCTGTTGTCAACCGTATCTTTTGGCACTTCAATTAAGTCGTAGCCATATTTTTTATAGGTTTCAACAAGGTGTTTCTGGATCGTTAGCGCCTGTTCGAAATTTTCGTAGCGCTCGGTGTCGCATTCGTAAATTTCTTCCCAAGGTGGTAAAATAAAAGTTTTAGTGTATTTAAGATCCTCACAAGCCTTTACAAAGTGCTCCGGATAATCATCGCCTATATAATCCATATAAGCTACAACATCAGGAATGCCGCGATCTATAAAAACTACATTGTCGGGTTCTTCAAGAGCGTCTTGGTATTGTTTGATACGTCCTTCCAGCAACATTTCGCTAAACAATAAAGGTTGTTCCAGGAACAATTGGTCGATACCACGTTGCTGTGCTTCGAGTGTAACTTGTCTTGAAATTTCAGGATAACAACAGTAGCCACGAGCTACCAATTCGTTAATAAGAGTAGATTTTCCCGTTCCCGGGCCACCAATTAAAACTATGATTTGTTTTTGCACTTTCTTAAAATAAAGCGCAAATTTACCTAAACTTATTGTATTTAAAAAGATTATTTTGCCTTGAGCGAATGATTTCGCAATTTTAGGTGATATTGTTGCTGCTTTTGGCTAAAACTGGACTAAACCAGCCCTATAAAATGAATCGTTCCTCCGCAACTCCAACGAAAGAGAGTCGTAGACTCGGCAAATATTGTAGGGCTGGACTTTAGTCCAGTTTATCTAGGATAATTATATTGTTGCTAAGTTGGTTATGAATAGCTACAAGTTTTTGAAAAACCTTGTAGGAGATAAAAATAGAATTCTATTTTGACTAGCCGTTGGTTTTAACCAACGGATTTATGAATTTGATGATTTCGGCTTTAGCCAAATATTTTGATGATTTTTATTTTTATGCGCTACCCGAAATATTCAGATCTGAATAATTGTGCTTCGTTAAATTTATTTTTAAACTTATATTACAATTTCCTCCATCATTCATTTGAATTAAAGAATATTTAAAACCTTTTTCATCACGTGGATCCTTGCAATAACTATTTATCAAAACTTCTTTTTCTTGGTTTTCGTTTATTATGACAATACATTGATTTACATATTTGTCAAATTTTCTGAGTTTTGACGCATTATCAAAAAAACATTTTTTTAAAATTTGATCGATTTCAGCTAATTCCTTTTGGTTCAAATCTGAAGGTTTTATGGTGTTTGGTTTGTAATTAAAATAACTTTTATGAAATTCTTCTTCAAAAGAGAAAAAGGCATAATTATTATATTTTTCAAGATTCAATTTGTTTTTTGTTTGAAGCAGGTTTTTTTGAATTTCAATTTTTAATGGGAAATCACCTCCAATAAATTCAATAAAATTATTTTTGATTACTGCTTTTTCGCTTCTATTATAACGAAATCTTGTTCGGCTGAAATAAATTGTATCATTTTTAGAATAGCAGAAATCATTAAATTTTTCTATTTTATCGTGATTCTCATCTTTTTCGATAATTGTAAAAACATAAGAGCTATCAGAGAAGAATTGAAATCTGATGCTTGCTTTTCCAATAAAATTATAGTTGTTAAGAGCTGATAGCTTTTCTGTTTTTTGTGTAGTTTTTTTTGTTTTATCTTCTTTACATTGTGTAAATAATCCTAAAACAACTAATGATAATATGATTTTTACTTTCATGAAATTATTTTATTAATTTACTCACAAAACAAATATTTTCCAGAATCCTTGCCCCTCTTCTCCGACGGGATAATAATATGTGATTCAAATCTTTTTCCTTTCAAAACATCATTTACAAAATCCAGAACATATTGTTGTCCCTGATGAAAAAGATAGCCTGAGAATTCATGTCCGCCGCCGCAAAACGTAATCAGTTCAATATCTTTATGGAGATCATTCATATGATTATAAACCGCATAAGAACCAAAAAGAATCAACCAGCCTGAAGCGTTTGTTGGGCAGGAACGATGTGAACCAGCTGCATATGGAACTGTATCATCATTATTTCCGTGTGCTAATAACATTGGAATCGCTTTTTCTTTTGTGATTAAATTGATGTCCTGAATAGCGCCCGAACCACCAATGAAACCTTTGTATTTAAAGTTTTCAGGAAGATTGTTTTTATATAAATTCATGAGTTTATAATCCCAAAACGAGGCATGAAAACCAATTTCGGCACCGGCACTAATTCCTGAAATGAATATTTTTGATGCATCAAGATTGTATTTGTTAGCATTTTCGATCAGGAATGATGTGGCTTGCCACATATCGCTTACACCAATTTGTATTGCTTTTATCTTTTCGGTCAAGGTTCCTTTACAGCCAAAATCCTTTCCTTTCATATATAAACTGTATGAAATGCTGGCAACTGCGTAACCGTTTTTTGCCATAAACATTCCAAAATCTTTTTCACTTGTACGTTCTCCGCCAGAAAATCCACCGCCAAAAGCAAAAATGATCAACGGAATTTTTTCGTTAGTTTTCTTTTTGGGTAAGTATAAATCCAGATCCAGTTTGATGGTATCATTCTGAAAATAAGTCATCGTTTTGATTTCCTGTGCCTGAAGATTGTTGATTATAAGTGCGATAAGAAGTAAAAGGATTTTTTTCATAGTGTTGCGGTTTAATCTCGAAAAGTCGCAGTAACAAAGTTTTTTAAGATTCTTGTTTTGTGATTTAGCGAGCCAATTTTTGTGTAATACTTTCTCAAATATAAAAGTTCGCCACGAATTTCACGAGTTTTCCCTAATCTTTAACTTTATAAAATAGGATTACATGCAATAATTCGTGAAATTAGATTTTGGATGATATTAATTCGTGTAAATTCGTGAAATTCGTGGCGAAAAATAAACAATTATTTTAGTCTGAAAAATCTAAAATCTAAAATCTGAAATCTGAAATCAAAAACGTATATTTGCCTTCTATTTTAATGTGCAAATGGAGAACGATAAAGAAAAAAACACAGCCGAATTTTACGAAAGATTAAAGGTAGAGTTAGATAACTCAAATACTTGGCCTGCAGAATATTTGTATAAATTTATAGTGCCTTCGGTTGACGATAATGTCGAGCGGGTTGAAAAAGCATTTGATAGTATGGGCGCCGTTATTAAAACAACAAAATCTAAAACAGGTAAATTTACCAGTGTTTCTGTAGATGTTACAATGCATAGTGCTGATCAAGTGATTAGCAAATACAAAGAAGTTTCTACTATAGAAGGTATAGTTTCATTATAAATTATGGTCGAAAAATATAAAAAAGAAGTCGCGAATGACGTTGTTTTTAATTTAGAATACAATTCTGAAAGACAGCGTTTACTTATTCCGGAATATGGTCGTCATTTGCAAAAATTGATCGATCAGGCAACTATTATTGAAGATGATGAAACGCGCAATAAAGCCGCGAAATACATCATTCAGGTTATGGGAAGTCTGAATCCGCATTTGCGTGATGTACCGGATTTTCAGCATAAATTATGGGATCAGCTTTTTATCATGTCTGATTTTAAATTGAATGTAGAATCACCCTATCCAATTCCGTCAAGAGATGTGCTGCAGTTAAAACCGGATGTTTTACACTATCCGCAAAATTTTCCTAAATACAGATTTTACGGTAATAATATCAAATATATGATTGATGTTGCCAATAAATGGGAAGATGGAGAAATGAAAAATGCATTGGTTTTGGTCATTGCCAACCACATGAAAAAATCATACCTGAGCTGGAACAAAGACACAGTAAAAGATGATGTGATTTTCGAGCATTTATTTGAATTGTCAGGAGGAAAAATCAATTTATTACAAAGCACAGAAGAGCTTTTAAATACTACTGATTTATTGCGTACCAACAAACGCATGTCGAACAAAATCACGCCACCGGGACAACCAAAAATCCAAAGCAACAAAAACAATAAAGGTCCGGGAAAACCAAAACCTTTTCAGAAAAATAATCAAAAGTAAAAAAAGGTACTATCCCGATAGCTATCGGGACTAAGATGCTAAGTTGCTAATTTTTTTAGCTCAGGATCTTAGAATATCAGTAACTCAAAGCCCTAAAAAACAAAAACAAAAATAAAAAGTTGCTAAGCAGCTAAATTACTGAGTTTTTTTACAAAGAGAAAAACTTAGAATCTTAGAACCTTAGTAACTCAGAAACTCTAAAAAAAGAATATGGGAATTTTTAAAATCGAAGGAGGAACTCCTTTAAAAGGAGAAATCACTCCGCAAGGAGCAAAAAATGAGGCATTACAAATTTTATGTGCCGTGCTTCTAACGGGGGATAAAGTAAAAATTAATAATATTCCCGATATTATTGACATCAATAAATTAATCACCTTGTTGGGTAATTTAGGAGTTAAAATTCAACGCAATGAACCGGGTTCGATTACGTTTCAGGCTGATGAAGTTAATGTTGGATATTTAGAAACCGAAGCTTTCAAAAAAGAAGGTGGAGCGCTTCGTGGTTCTATTATGATTGTTGGACCGCTTTTGGCACGTTTCGGAAAAGGATATATTCCTAAACCGGGAGGAGATAAAATTGGCCGTCGTAGATTAGATACACACTTTGAAGGTTTTATTAACCTTGGAGCAAAATTCAGATACAACAGAGAAGATCACTTTTACGGAGTAGAATCTCCAAAAGAAGGACTTACAGGAACAGATATGTTGCTTGATGAAGCATCAGTAACAGGAACAGCAAATATCGTTATGGCTGCTGTTTTGGCAAAAGGAACAACCACAGTTTACAACGCAGCTTGTGAGCCTTACTTACAGCAATTGTGTAAAATGTTGAACTCAATGGGAGCTAACATTACAGGTGTAGGATCTAACTTATTGACTATCGAAGGTGTTGAAAGCCTAGGAGGATGTGAGCACACAATCTTGCCTGATATGATCGAAATTGGTTCCTGGATTGGTCTTGCGGCTATGACAAAAAGTGAAATCACGATCAAAAATGTAAGCTGGGAGAATTTAGGTTTGATTCCTAATACTTTCAGAAAACTAGGAATTACAATCGAAAAACGCGGAGATGATATTTACATTCCTGCTCACAAAGACGGGTATGAAGTAAAAACCGATATCGATGGTTCTATTTTAACAATTGCCGATGCACCATGGCCAGGATTTACACCTGACTTGTTGAGTATCGTTTTGGTTGTGGCTACACAAGCAAAAGGCGATGTTTTAATTCACCAGAAAATGTTCGAAAGCCGTTTGTTTTTCGTGGATAAATTAATCGATATGGGAGCAAAAATTATGTTATGTGATCCGCACAGAGCGGTGGTTATGGGGCATAATTTCGAATCTCAGCTAAAAGCAACAACAATGTCATCTCCTGATATTCGTGCGGGGATTTCATTATTAATTGCAGCTTTATCGGCAAAAGGAACAAGCACAATTCAAAATATCGAACAAATCGATCGTGGATACGAGCGTATCGACGAGCGTTTAAGAGCAATTGGAGCTAAAATCGTGAGAGCGTAATAAGAGTTAGCCACGAATTACACGAATTACACTAATTTTTAATTTTTGAAATTCAATGGCGAAAAAAATAGTCTCAAATGACAGATGAACAAAAAGCTGTAAAAGCTACTATATTTAGTATAGTTGGAAACACCTGCTTAGCCTTGGTAAAAGGCCTGGCAGGTTTTTTTGGCAATTCTTATGCCTTAATTGCAGATGCGATCGAGTCTACTGCCGATATATTTTCGTCTTGTCTGGTGTTATTCGGAATCAAATATTCCAATAAACCTGCAGACGAAAACCATCCTTATGGTCACGGTAGGGCAGAACCTTTAATAACCTTTTTGGTTGTTGGTTTTTTAATCACCTCGGCAACCATTATTGGGTACGAAAGTATTGCCAATATCCAGACTCCACACGGATTACCAAAATCATGGACATTGTATGTTCTGGGTGTAATTATTGTCTGGAAAGAATATTCATATCGTTTGGTAATGAATCGTAGCAAAGAAACCAATAGCTCTTCGTTAGCCGCCGACGCATGGCACCATCGTAGTGATGCTATTACATCAGTAGCAGCGTTTATTGGTATTTCGATTGCGCTAATTATGGGAAAAGGGTATGAATCAGCAGATGATTGGGCGGCGCTTTTTGCTGCTTTTTTTATCTTATATAACAGCTATAAAATTTTCAGACCTGCGCTTGGGGAAATTATGGATGAAAATCTGAACGATGATTTAGTCGAAGAAATCAGAATCGAATCCCTAAAAGTGGTCGGTATCCTTGGAACCGAAAAATGTTTCATCCGTAAAGCCGGAATGAAATATCATGTCGATCTTCATGCTATTGTATCGGCAAAAATTTCGGTAAAAGAAGGCCACGATTTATCACATAAACTACAAGATACCCTAAAAGAAAGAATTCCTGAATTGGGTAATGTCCTGATTCATATCGAACCGGATGATTATCATTAAAAAAAGGTTCAAAGTGGCAAAGGTTCAAAGTGGCAAAGGTTCAAAGTGGCAAAGGTTCAAAGTGGCAAAGGTTCAGAGGGACAAAGGTTTTGTTTTAACTTTAGAAAGATTGAAATATAAAAAAAATCCGTTTATTCTTTTTCAAGGGTAAACGGATTTTTTTTTATAATAGCTTGTTATTTTGGGTGAAGTCCAGAATTTCTCAAAGCATATACCTTTGTAACTCTGAACTTTTGATCCTTTGTGCCTAGATTAGTCTAACACATTTAGAATCTTCAGCCCAAACACAACACCATTTTGCTGAATGCCGCCTTGATAAGAATGAACATAATCTACTCTGAACAATTTAAATTTTCCGAATCCTAAATTGTCTAAACCAGCCGTAAATTCTGTGTAAGGCTTTCTGTTCGGAATTGCCAAAGAATGAAACCCAAGATTCATGGTAGATTTTAAAAGATTCAATAACGGGATTTTATTCATAATAAATCCCTTGTCGTTGTGTTCCAAATGCATTTCGAAATAACTGTCATTGGTGCTATTGGCATAATAGGGCATTAAATTAAAAACATTCAAATAACGTTCGCTTGTTCCTATATGAGTCTGGTTTCCGTTAAAATGTCTGTAATCGATAAATGAAATATTTTCGGCATTAAAGAATTTTCCTGCTCTTAAATTCATTCCCAGAGTTCCTTTATTGCCTAATGATAAATCATAAACAACAGAAGCGCCAATGCGTTCAAATTCGTATTTTTTCTCGCTGGCAGCAAATGCTTTTTCGAAAGCTAAAAAAACCGTTGGATATTTATCATTTTTAATATTATATCTGCCGTCAGGTCTTGAAATGTATTTGTTGCCAAAGTTAATTCGGGTACTTATTGCAGCTTTAAATAAGTGATGAGGATCAAAAGCCGGCTTTGTAAAATCATTTGGTGCCAACGGATTATTAGAAGAATAGATGTCATCTTTTTTAAAGAAAGAATAATCAGTGGTATTAAAGAGAGGTTTTCGTTGCTCGTAACCCGCTTTTCCAAATAAATTTACGCCATTTAGGATGTTTTGTGAATAGCCAATCTGGGCATATTCCAGATTATACAATTTCATGTAATTATCCTTAAAAAACAAAGAACTTACAGAATTGACCAGCTTACTTATAGGTTCGAAACTATTAAATTGAGCTACTTTTGTTCCTCCTGATATATTAATCGTTGCGAAATTTATATTGTTGAATTTATGCGTAAAATCTCCGGTAATTCTAAAACGCTCATCTGAAAAACCATAATTAAAAGTCGTGCTTATCGAAGTGCTTTTACCTTCGTCTTCATTCCATTTTTTAAACGAGAAACCAGAATCTAAATTAAATCCCTGAACGGTATTAAAACTTAAAGAAGCGATGTTTAATAATCCTTTGTAATCAAACGAATATTTTTTGAAAGTGTTTTTATAATCATAACCCATTAAAATATCGGTGACTTTAAACTTATTGTTTTTTGTGTCTACCGAATCTATGTATTTTTGAGATTTTCTAATGGTCTGCAAACTGTCTTTTTTAGTATAATCAGTGCTTTCTTCAATTGTTAGCGGAATTGGTCTGATCTGATTCCAGAAAGCATCATCTTTTTTATTGGCATTGGCTTCAAAAGCAACAATTTCATTTCCAAAAGTTTTCTTTTCAAAAGAAGCTGGAAACTCATAATTAGAATATACATAATTAAATTTCCCCGAGAATTTTACGCCAAAGATACCAGCATTAAAATCGAGTGTTTGTGCATTTTTTGTCCAGATTTTATTTTTTGTATTGTAACTAAAGCTTTGTTTTAGAGTCATGACTTCAGTAAATTCATTCTTCATTCGATACCCTTTTATATCTAAATCAAGGGCGTAAATGGCAAAACTATCGTCGACAATATAAATATACCCTTCAAAAACAGGTTCTTTATCGCGTTTTGGTATGACTTTAATTTTATAAACCTGTTGGTTGTTATCATCATAAAATGTTCCTTCGAGCTTGTATTTGTAATAACTGAAAGCATTATCAGCAATAGGAGAGATGAGCTTAACATCAAAGTCAAGCGTGTTATCATAAAAATCATAAGTCGATAACGAAGCGGTGTTATAGCTATATCCTTTATTGTTTCCGGAAATTTTCGAAGCGATAATTTTCTCCTTTAATTTGTCAGGTTTTTCAAAAGTAATTTTAGAAATAGTTTCAGATAAATACAAAATTCCGGTTCCTGTAGAATCCAGATTGGATGCCATATCCTGGCCAAGATCTACTTTTTTACCCAGAATTTTTTTAGGTAAATCCTTGACTTTAAACATTCCTTTCGAATAAAAATCGGCAGTATATCTTCCGGTTTTGTCTGAGTTTTCTTTTTTTTCTGCTATAGCATTCCTTATAATAGCATCAGCAGGATTTTTTTTAAGATCAATTACAACTTCGTTTAGAGCAAAGCTTTCTTCAGCCATTTTTACATCCAAAACTATTGTCTTTGAATCTCCCGAAACAGATATCTTTTGAGTTTTGAAACCCAGATATTGAAAAACGATTTTGTTTTTACCAACTTCTTTTATGTTAAGCTGATATTTTCCTTGTTCGTTTGACGTGGTTCCGCTATAAGTGTTTTCTTCAAATACAGAAACAAAAGGCAACGGGTTTCCTTTTTCGTCGGTTATAGTTCCCTTTATTTGGGCAAAATTGGAGATTGAAAAAAATAAAAAGGCAAGTAAAGTATAGTTTTTCATGAAAGTGGTATATCTAACAAAAATAGAATAAGTTAAAAATGAGCTTATTAAAAAATTGTTAAATAAAGACTTACAAGAAAGATTGAATGGCGAGATTATAACTTTTTAGTCCAAAGCCCAAAATTACTCCTTTTGCATTGCCGGATAAATACGATTGGTGCCTGAAACTTTCACGGGCGTAAGTATTCGAAATATGCACTTCGATTACGGGTGTTGTTACTGCTTTAATGGCATCTCCCAAACCTATTGAGGTGTGTGTATAAGCGCCGGCATTCAAAATAATTCCGTCATAAGTAAAACCGAATTCCTGAATTTTTCCAATCAGTTCGCCTTCGATATTACTTTGATAATACGACAGCTCGATATTGGGATACGTTTTTTGCAACGTTTCAAAATAATCTTCAAAGGTTTGACTTCCGTAAACTTCCGGTTCTCTTTTTCCTAAAAGATTCAAATTGGGTCCGTTGATTATAGCAATTTTCATATTTAAGTTATTTTGAAAAAACAGTTAGATTTTTTTAAAAAACCATATAAGTAATATAAGTTCATTTAATCTAAAGTTATTATATGTTGAATTTTTAATTGAGTGATATTGTAATTGATTTTTGAAATTGCCATTGCCATAGCACTTGGTAAAAATAAAAAAACCGTTCTAATTAATAGAACGGTTTTTATAAAAGTATGTGATATATTTTTTTAGAACATAAACCCTGCTGAGATCTGGAATACAGAGTTTTTAACATCTGCATTTTTAGAAGCTTCTGTCAATCCTAAACCATAACGACCTTGTAAAAAGAAGTTTTCAGTAAGTTTTACTCCTAAACCGGCATTTACACCAAATTCAAAAGTTTCACCATTTTTAACATCAAAATCATTTCTTTCACTTACTAAGAAAGAAGCCTGTGGTCCTACTTCTAAACTAAATGTATTATTTAAATAAAATTTAGCCATTACCGGAATGGAGATGTACCCTAGCTCATTTTTAATATCTCCACTTACATCATCAAATTTATAAGATGCACCTGTTGTAGAGTATAAAAGCTCTGGTTGAATAGAAAATTTGTCTAGTAATTTTATTTCAGCAACCAAACCAGCATGGTAGCTAGTGATACCTTCTTTGTCAATTTGATCTGGAAAATCTCCAGTTTGACTTGCAAAGTTAACCCCTGCTTTAACTCCAAGTTTTAATAATTGTGCCTGAATTGTAGCTGATGTTGCCATGAACAAAACAGCCGCTAAAATTATTTTTTTCATAAAAGTGTTTTTTTAAAATTTGGTATTTTTTAACGTTATCTATTAGTCAAAACTACATTATTTTGATTTTATTGTTTTATATATTGGTTTAAATAATTAATAAAATTCGCACTCATTTTCGCTTTTTACGGTTGTTATTTGGTGTTTTTGCCTTTAATCCTTTGAATTTCAGTTTTTTGTTTCTTTATAAATTCTGTCTTATTTTAATACTTTTCAGTCTTCTCTTGGACTTTTTTTAACAAGTATAAGATTAGTTTTATAGAATAATAATAAAAAAAAATTGTAAACATAAAAAAAATATTTTAGCTGCTATTGCAGTAATGACAGTTGGTTTTGCAAGCGCACAAGAGCAAACTAAAAGAGGAAAATACCTTATTGAGGGTAATACTTCTTTTGGCGCGAGAGGAACTGGTAACACAGGTTTTGCACTAAATTCAGAAGATGGTACAACTTCTTGGAATATTGGTGCTGAGTGAGGTTACTTCGTTATGGATAATTTAGCGATAAAAGCTGGTTTAGGGTATGGTGATCAAGGAGGAGATTACGGTACTTCTAAGTTCTCTTATAAAGTTGGAGCAAAGTATTATGTAATCAACAAAATTCCATTTGAACTTTCTTATACAGGAGCAAGTGTTAAAGATGCAGATGAGAATCCTTCTTATTTAGGAATTCATGGAGGATATACATGGTTTATTGGAAATAACATTTCTATTGAGCCAGGCGTTCGTTACAACGTAACATTAAATGAAGATTTTGGTAAAGATGTTCTTCAATTTACTATTGGTTTTGCATTGCATTTCTAATACCGGAATTATAATATTTTTTAAAAGCCTTCCTAATTATTTAGGAAGGTTTTTTTGTTTGTGGTTTAATTTACAACAAATAAAAGTTTGTCCGTTTACTTTTAATGAGTTTAACTGTCTAATTACCACTTTATTTGTTAAAATGCAAGTTATTTTTTGTGAAGTATATTTTTATATTTGAACATTAAATTTAACCAAAACAAATTAAGATGAAGAAAATTATTTTAGCTGCTATAGCAGTAATGGCATTTGGATTTACTAATGCACAACAAACAAGATTTGGAATAAAAGGAGGTCTTAACCTTTCAACAGTAGTTGGTGGAGATGTTGATGATACTAAATCATTAGTTGGTTTTCACGTTGGCGGTTTTGCTGAAATTCATGTTGTAGAGAAATTTTTTATTCAACCAGAACTTTTATTCTCAACGCAGGGAAGTAAATTTGATGGTTTTGGAGGAGATTACGATTATAAATTGAATTATTTAAATATTCCGGTTTTAGCAAAATATTATATAGTAGATAAAAAATTTAATGTTGAAGCAGGACCACAATTAGGTGTTTTATTGTCTGCAAAACTTGATGGTGAAGATATTAAAGATTATACAAGATCAGTAGATTTTGGTTTTAACATTGGAGCGGGTTATAGTTTTACTGATAATCTTTCAGTAGGTCTTCGTTATACTATTGGTTTATCTCCTCTTTCAGATAAAGATATTGATAATGAAGATGATTATTACAATAGTGCTAAAAACAGTAACCTTGCGTTATCTCTAGCTTATAAATTCTAATTTTAAGAATTAATTAATCTCAAAAACCTTTCTGAATTTCAGAAAGGTTTTTTTATGCTCAAAATTTTCATAATAAGAATTTACCACCCAAAATTATAGTATCTGATTTATTCTGGTTTTTAATAAGTATATTTCTATATTTGGCGAAATTAATCAACCAAAAAAATAAAATGAAACAAGTTATTTTATCTGCAATTGCAGTTATGGCATTTGGCTTTACAAATGCACAAGATGTTAAATATGGTCTTAAAGGTGGCCTAAATATTTCGAATTTTACAGGAGATACAGATGGAGCTAATTTAAAATCAAGAGCAGGTTTTAATGTTGGAGGGTTTGTAGAAATAAAAATTTCTGAAAAATTCTCTATTCAGCCGGAACTTCTGTACTCTACTCAGGGAACTAAAATTGCAAATATTGGAGATTACTTAGGCGATGAATTTTTTACGGGAGATATTAATTTTAATTTATCCTATATAAATGTGCCGGTGATGTTTAAGTATTATGTAGCAGAAAAATTTAGTATCGAAGCTGGTCCACAAATTGGATTTTTAACTTCTGCAAAGACAAAAACAAAACTGGATGGATTTAGTCAAACCGTTGAAGATGATGTTAAGGATAGTTTCGAATCAATCGATTTTGGATTAAATTTTGGAGCAGGTTATGAGTTTACAGAGCATTTTGGAATAGGGGCAAGATATAATTTAGGATTAGCGAATATCGCAAAAACCGAAGCAGGTGATGATACTAAACTTCATAACAGTGTTTTTTCATTTTCTGCAGCTTATAAGTTTTAAATATTTTATTGAAAATATTTAAAAAGCCTTCCTGAATCAGGAAGGCTTTTTTTTGTAAGAAAAATATATTTTTAATAAGATTTTGCGCCTAGTTACTACAAAAAATGTTAAAATACAAATAATTTTTTGGTAAGTATATTTCTATATTTGCCATCGAATTAATTTAACCAAAACAAATAATAATGAAAAAAGTTCTTTTATCTGCAGTTGCAGTTATGGCATTTATGAGTGTTAGCGCTCAAGAAACAAGATTTGGAGTAAAAGCTGGTGCAAACTTATCTACTTTTACAGGAGATGTTGATGATGCAAAATCGTTAGTTGGTTTTCACGTTGGCGGTTTTGCTGAAATCAAACTTTCTGATAAATTCGCAATTCAACCTGAGATTTTATTCTCAACTCAAGGTTCAAAACAAGAAGGTAGTGATCTTTTTGGCTCATATGAAAATAAAGTAAATGTAAGCTATTTAAATATTCCAGTAATGGCAAAATATTATGTGGCTGAAAAATTTAGTCTTGAAGCAGGTCCGCAAATTGGATTTTTACTAAGTGCTAAATCAAAGTATGAGGAAACTGTAGATGGTGAAAAATATTCAGAGGATATAGATGTAAAAGATGGTTTCGAATCAATTGATTTTGGGGTAAACTTTGGTGCTGGATATGATTTTACTGAAAATCTTTCTGTAGGTTTACGTTATAATCTTGGTTTATCAAATATTAATAAAAACGAAGAAGGCGATAACGCAAAAGTTAAAAACAGCGTTTTCTCTTTATCTGTAGGCTACAAATTCTAATCTAATTAGATAATTTCATACTAAGAAACCTTCCTGATTCAGGAAGGTTTTTTTATGCTTAAAAATGTTTTACTTTGTAAGTATGAATTGGAGCCGATACATCAAAGATTATCAATCGTATTTACGAATCGAAAGAGGGTTGTCGAAAAACACCATCGAAAATTATGGTTTTGATATCGAACGATTGCGTCTTTTTTTGGAAACGAATCACATTGAAGTTTCTCCTTTAAAAATTAATGACGAAACGATACAGCAATTTATATATGCTGTTGCCAAAGAGGTTAATCCGCGTTCGCAAGCCCGGATTATTTCAGGCTTAAAAAGTTTTTTTAATTACCTGGTTTTTGAAGATTATAGAAATGATAATCCACTGGAGCTAATCGAAACCCCCAAAACTGGCCGTAAATTACCGGATACTTTGTCTGTACAGGAAATTGATGCGCTTATTGCGGCGATTGATTTAAGTTCTAACGAAGGGGAGCGAAATCGCGCCATGTTAGAAACTCTATATGGTTGCGGACTCAGGGTTTCAGAACTGATTTCGCTTAAAATTTCGGATTTATTTTTTGATGAAGGTTTTATAAAAATTACCGGAAAAGGAAACAAAGAACGTTTTGTGCCTATTGGGAAATTGACTCAAAAATACATACAGATTTATCACAAGGAAGTTCGTGTAAATCTAACCATAAAAAAAGGTCACGAAGATACTTTGTTCCTGAACCGAAGAGGTAACCAGCTTACGCGAGCCATGATCTTTACGATTATCAAAGATTTGGCGGTAAAAATTAGTTTGCATAAAAGTATTAGTCCTCATACTTTGCGTCATTCATTTGCTACTCACTTACTTGAAAATGGCGCCGATTTGCGATCGATTCAGTTAATGTTGGGGCACGAATCTATTACAACGACTGAAATTTATGTGCATTTGGATCGAAGTTTTCTAAAAGAAGTCATGCATTCTTATCATCCCCGAAAATAATTTTTTTGCTATGAGAAGTTATTTTAAGTGAAAATTTAATATATTGTGATGTATTTTCTACTAAAGGCAGATAAGATCGACAAACAGCGCTTTTATTGTTTTAAATGTTATTTTGATCACTAAATTTAAGTAAAAATAAGTAGCATATGGTTTTTGATTTATACGGAAGTGAGGACTGCTTAGAGGTGAATAATTTTTACAAGAAGTTATTTGCAGAAATGCCTGATTTGCTTTTTCACTTTGTTATTGATTGCGATAATAATTATACTTTTCCTCTTGTCAGTAAATCTGCTGATGAAATTTTTGAGCTTACCGCCGAAATGTTTTCAAGTGATCCTAAACTCATTATCTATGATAGAATTTTTCCTCAGGATCGCGATTTCTTTTTTGATTCCTTAGTCAGAGCACGAAGAGACATAAAACCCTGGGAGATTGAATTTAGGGCTGTTCTTCCAAAAAAGGGATTGCGTTGGTTTAAAATTTCTTCTAAAACCGAATTGTCTCCTGCGGATGGTTGCGTTAGTTTTTATGGCCATGTTTCTGATATTACAGAATTGAAAGATAAAGAAGAAAAGCTGCGTATATCCGAAGAGCGTTTTCAGTTTGCTCTTGAAGCTTCTACGGCCGGAATCTGGGATTGGGATATGATGACCAATAATGTTTTTTATTCTTCGTTATCGCTTAAAATTCTGGAACTCGAGTCGACTGATATTTTTGATGATCCGGAACGCTGGGATAAAATTGTGCATCCGGATGATTTGCCCAAATACTATTCGGATATTCAGGAACATTTTGACAATAAGATTCCATATTACGAAAATTACCATCGTGTAATGACTTCCAGCGGTAATTATAAATGGATTCTGGATCGCGGAAAAGTGATCAAAAGGGATGAGAACGGAAAACCATTACGTGTTATTGGTACGCATACCGATGTTTCTTTACAAAAAGAAAAAGAGTTAGAGCTTTTGAAAACCATGAAATTATACAGCGATCAAAACAGCCGACTGGTAAATTTTTCGCATATCGTTTCGCATAATCTAAATACACAGGCAGGCAATATAAAATCGATTTTGGACTTTATTGATGCCGATATCGAGCGACAAACTGTAAATGAGATGCTGGAACATTTAAGAACTGTTTCTAATGACTTAAATGATACGATTTCAAATTTAACCCAGATTGTAAAAACGCAAAGCAATATTAATATTGCGGTTGTACCCTTAAAACTTTGTGATTATATCGACAAAACGATCTCGACTATAAAAGGGTTTGATAAACAAAAGAATGTCACGATAATAAATAATGTTCCGAAGTACTTGACGGTTAATTTTAATCCGGCTTATATGGAAAGTGTTTTGTTGAATTTTGCAACAAATGCCATAAAATACGCGCATCCTGATCGTGATCCTGTTATTGTGTTTGATTTTTCGATTGAACCCGAAGGACATAAATCTTTA
Organism: Flavobacterium sp. CSZ; assembly: GCF_015350725.1. NCBI lineage: Bacteria > Pseudomonadati > Bacteroidota > Flavobacteriia > Flavobacteriales > Flavobacteriaceae > Flavobacterium > Flavobacterium sp. CSZ. The sequence goes on along the minus strand of NZ_JADKPQ010000009.1, from coordinate 87,590 downwards.
AAAATTACCGATAACGGATTGGGTATTGATTTGAATGTATATGGTGATTTGTTATTTGGAATGTATAAAACATTTCATAAACATCAGGAAGCCCGCGGAATTGGTTTGTATATAACCAGAAATCAAATTGAAGCTATGAAAGGGACAATTTCTGTTGAAAGCGAGGTTGGAGTAGGGACTAGTTTTAAAATCATCTTTAACGATATTTAAAATCATAAATTGATATAAATAATAAAGGCTATCTGTAGAAGATAGCCTTTATTATTTTATAGTGTTTAGAGATTACTTCGCAATATTCACTGCTCTTGTTTCTCTAATTACTGTCACTTTTACCTGACCCGGATAAGTCATTTCGGTTTGGATTTTTTGTGAAATTTCGAAAGATAAGTTGGCTGCATTATCATCAGAAACTTTTTCGCTTTCTACAATTACGCGAAGTTCTCTACCAGCCTGAATTGCGTATGCATTTTTTACACCGCTAAAACCGTAAGCCACTTCTTCAAGGTCTTTCAGACGCTGAATGTATGAATCTAAAACCTGACGTCTTGCCCCTGGTCTTGCTCCTGAAATAGCATCACAAACCTGAACGATAGGAGAAAGTAATGATTTCATTTCGATCTCGTCGTGGTGAGCTCCAATAGCGTTACAAACTTCTTCTTTTTCACCATATTTCTCCGCCCATTGCATACCTAATAATGCGTGAGGTAAATCACTTTCAGTATCCGGCACTTTACCAATATCGTGTAGTAAACCTGCTCTTTTTGCCAGTTTTACATTCAGGCCTAATTCGGCTGCCATGATACCACAAAGTTTAGAAACCTCTCTCGAGTGTTGCAATAAGTTTTGTCCGTAAGAAGAACGGTATTTCATTCTACCTACTACTTTTATTAATTCAGGGTGTAAACCGTGAATTCCTAAGTCAATAACCGTACGTTTACCAACTTCGATAATTTCGTCATCGATTTGTTTGGCTGTTTTAGCGACAACTTCTTCAATTCTTGCCGGGTGAATACGTCCGTCAGTTACCAATTTGTGCAATGACAAACGCGCAATTTCTCTACGAACTGGATCAAAGCAAGAAAGAATAATTGCTTCCGGTGTATCATCAACAATGATTTCTACTCCGGTTGCAGCTTCAAGCGCTCTAATGTTACGTCCTTCACGACCAATAATTCTACCTTTTACATCGTCAGATTCAATGTTGAAAACAGATACGCAATTCTCAACTGCTTCTTCAGTTCCAACTCTTTGAATAGTGTTGATGATAATTTTCTTAGCTTCTTGTTGCGCTGTAAGTTTTGCCTCTTCAATTGTGTCCTGAATATGAGACATTGCTTTGCTTTTGGCTTCAGCTTTTAAACCTTCAACCAATTGTTCTTTTGCTTCTTCTGCAGAAAGTCCTGAAATAACTTCAAGTTGCTGCAATTGACTTTTGTGTAATTTGTCAACTTCAGCTTGTTTTTTGTCTAAAACTTCAATTTTGTTATTGTACTCGTTTGTTTTAGCTTCAAAATCGTCGTTAACTTTTTTGGCTTTAGAAAGTTCGTTAGAAATTTGAGATTCTTTATCGCGAACTCTTTTTTCTACTTCGGCTACTTTTTTATCTCTGGCTAAAATTACTTGCTCGTGCTCAGATTTCAATTCAATGAATTTTTCTTTTGCCTGAAGAATTTTATCTTTTTTAATGTTTTCGGCTTCTAAATTAGCATCTTTTAAAATTGAAGAAGCTTCTTTTTTTGCGTTCTTGATTAGATTAGAAATATTGCTTTTTTCGATAATTTTAGCGATTGCAAAACCTGCCGCAATCCCTATAATACCTGAAATAATGATCGTTATTATGTCCATGTTTGTTAAAATTTATATATAAAAAAAGCCTACATTAATTGCTTGAATAAACTCGTAAAGACAAGTTTTGAGCTAACTCACTGTTCAAGTTTCCTTGCCGAAGCATGGCATACTATAGTAGCGAAGATTCACTCACTTTAATTTGTTAGTGTTGAGTTTACCAATTGTGAACTAATGTAGGCAGTATCTTAGTTTCTGTAAAGAACGTTTAATTTTCGAGATATTGATCTAATAGCGAATTTAATCTTTTAATTCTTTCGATGGTTTCTTCGCCATCGATTGCGTTATCAATTTGTTTTTGTTCTACTTGTGATGCAAATTGCAAGGCACACATCGCCAGAACATCTTGTTTGTCACGAACCGCGTAACTTTCTTCGAATTGCTTGATCATAGCATCAATTTTTTTTGAAGCACTTCTAAGTCCTTCTTCCTGAGTAGGTTCTACCGTTAGCGGGTAAACTCTGTCTGCAATTGATATTTTAATTCTTAGCTTTCCGTCCATGTCTTTCTAGTCTGATAGTTGTGCTATACAGTAATCAATTTCGCGAATTAATGAATTTATTTTAAGCTTTGTCTCTCTCTTGTTATTGTCGCTGCCGAGCAACGAATTGGCTATTTTAAGTGTATCATATTGCTTTTTCAAAGCCTCCATTTCTTCAGATTGTTTCTGGATAATTTGCGCAGCTTTGGCTAGTTCTAATCGTAATACCTGATTATTTTTTTCTAAGGCTTTTGACTTCTCAAAAAGCTTTTCGACTTTATATTCAAGAGTATCAATTATTTCTGCAATTACACTCATTGTAAATCCTATTCATTACTTAATCATACAAAGTTAGTATTCCTTTTTATTAATGCAATTTTTTATCGATTTTTTTACATTAAAAATAACCAATTAAATGAAATTCAATCAATTGTATTTTTGTAGCTTTTTACTCGGTTTTGGCCTCTTAATTTTTTATCTTAGCAAAAATGTTGCTTATGAAATTCTCACTACTTGCCTTGTTTTTTTGCCCTTTTATTTTTGCTCAAACGCAATATCCAAAGAACGATTTCCGCCCGCCACTTGATATCCCGATGCAGCTTTCCGGTAATTTTGGGGAGCTAAGGCCCAATCATTTTCATGCAGGGTTCGATTTAAAAACCAATCAAAGAGAAGGATTAAGTGTGCACGCAATTGCTGAAGGATACGTTTCAAGAATAAAAATTTCGACGTTCGGAAACGGAAAATGTATTTATATAACACATCCAAATGGGTATACTTCAGTTTACGGGCATTTACAAACTCCTGTTGGTGAAATTCAGGAATATGTAAAAAAAACGCATTATAAAGAAAAAGCATATGAAATAGAAGTGTTTCCCAAACCTTTTGAATTACCTGTTACAAAAGGGCAAATAATTGCGCTTTCCGGAAATACAGGTTCTTCTGAAGGTCCACATTTGCATTTTGAAATTCGCGATAGCAAAACAGAATTTGTGATTAATCCGATGTTTTTTGGATTTGATCAAAATATTAAGGACACCAAAAAACCAACGCTGTCCAGTTTATATGTTTATCCTTTAGATAATGCAACGGTTAATCAGTCCAAACAACCGCTGTTGGTGAATATGACCCTTCAAAAAGACGGAACGTATCTGGCAGGAAAAATTAAAACAAACGGAAAAATTGGTTTTGGAATTAACGCGGTTGATAATGATGATGTTTCTCATAACAAAAATGGAGTTTTTAATGTTTCCACTTTTTTAAACGGAAATCAAAATTATAATTATCAGTTTAATACCTATTCGTTTGACGAAATGCGTTATATCAATGCTTTTATTGATTATTCAAGATATAAAAAGACAAGTCAGCGTATTCAGAAACTTTTTATGAAAACGCCTTTTGCATTAAGTATTATTAAAACAGATTCAGAACGCGGTATAATTTCGGCTCAACCCAATCTGGCTTCGACTTATAGAATTGAAGTTTCTGATTATTTCGGAAATCACAATTCAATTACAGTTCCAATTGAGTATGATACTGCAACACCGCCCGTGCAGGCAGAACCTGTTACATCAAAATATTTTGTCAGATATAACAAGGACTCCAATTTCGAGAAAGATAATATGTCGGTTTTCTTTCCGGCAGGAACTTTCTACGAAGATTTTAATATGAATTTTGATGTAAGGAATAACAAAGTTTATATTCATGATGATACAGTTCCGGTACATTCAAACTTTACCATTACTATTAAGGACAGTACTTATCCTGAATCTTTGCGTGAGAAATTGTATATCGGGAAAGGTACCAGTTATAACGGAACATTTAGAAAAGGAGACGTTTTTACTGCCAAAGCTAAAATACTTGGTCAATACGGTTTGGTTCTCGATACAATTGCTCCGGTTATTAAACTTGCAAAACCTGTTGAAGGAAAATGGATCAGTGACCAGAAAAAAATCGATTTTACAATTAGCGATTCCTCATCTGGTATAAAATCATATAATGGATATCTGAACGGAAAATGGGTTTTATTTGAATATGAAAATAAGGCCAGAAGAATTACGCATACTTTTGATGATGAATTGTTGCTGGAAGGAGAAAACGATTTAAAAATAGAAGTCATTGATAATGTGGGTAATTCTGCTATCTTTGAAACTCGTTTTTTTAGAAGTCAACAAAAATAAAACCAAAGCGATTGAACCATAATAAGCTACTATTCGTTTTTCTTTTTTTATGCATTACGTGTTTTTCGTTTGCTCAAAATGCTCGTGTCAAAGGTGTTATTTTAGATGATCATAACCGTCCTGTTCCAGATGTAAATATTGCCTCTTTAGGTATTACGAAGCAATCTGATGCCAATGGTTTTTTTGAAATCAGTGTGCCTTCAAATAAAAAGTTGTCACTGATTTTTACTCATATTTCTTTAAAAATGATGAGCCTTACAGTGAGTTTAAAACCAAATGAAGTTTTTGTTTTTAATCCCGTTATGAGTAGTTCAGAGGAGCAAATGGGAGAAGTTTTTGTTTCTTCCAGAAATAAAAAGCGAGTTCAGGGAATTGCAACAATTGATGCCGCTACCATTAAGAAAATTCCAGGCGCAAACGCAGGAATTGAAAATATTCTAAAAACATTGCCTGGCGTAAATTCAAACAATGAACTCAGTACACAATATGCAGTTCGTGGTGGTAATTACGACGAAAACTTAGTGTATGTAAACGAAGTTGAAGTCTATCGTCCGTTTTTAATTCGTTCCGGACAACAAGAAGGATTGAGTTTTACCAATACCGATTTAGTTCAGAATGTTGATTTTTCGGCTGGAGGATTTCAGGCCAAATTTGGAGATAAATTATCTTCGGTTTTGGATATTACCTATAGAAAACCAACTCAGTTTGGTGCTTCATTAGAAGCCAGTTTATTGGGCGGAAGTATTTCTGTTGATGCCGTTTCTAAAAATAAAAAATGGTCGGCGGTAACGGGTGTTCGTTATCGAAATAATAGTTTACTGGTCAATAGCCAGGATACACAAACCAATTATACACCTACTTTTGCCGATATCCAGACCAATATAAATTATGATATTTCTGATAAATGGCAGGTGAGTTTTTTGGGAAATATTTCTCAGAATAAATATTTGTATCAGCCATTAACACGCGAAACAAAATTTGGAACAATCGATCAGCCCATGTCGCTGGCGGTGTATTATGAAGGAAGAGAACGCGATCAGTATGATACTTATTTTGGTGCTTTAAAAACAACTTATAAAGTTTCGTCAAGTTTAACTTTAAAATTTATAGGCTCACTGTTTCATACTATAGAGGAGGAGCATTTTGATATTTTGGCACAATATCGATTAGGGAATGTAGCGGAGGAAGGACCAACTCAGGTTGATTTTACACGCGGAATTGGTTCGCAACTTAATCACGCCAGAAACGATCTTGATGCTTTGATCGCAAATGTAGAAATTAAAGGTTTTAAAGAATGGAAAAACGACAGTCAATTAGAGTTTGGTCTAAAATATACCAGAGAATCGATTCGTGACAGAATTGTAGAATGGGAAATGATTGATTCAGCTGGATTTTCTATTAATCCTCCAATTGTTATTTTGCCTAAAAACAATCAGCCCTACCAACCTTATACAGGACCTCTTTTGCCATATCAGGATGTTCGTGCTACAAATTTTAATACCATCAACAGGTTTTCGGGTTATGCCCAATACAATAAAAAATCAGAACTGGGATCTAATCAGATTTGGTATAATGTAGGTGCACGTTTCCAGAGTTGGGATGTTTCAGGTGCTGTCGTTGAAGGAAAAAATCAAATTGTGTTCAGTCCGCGTGCTCAGTTTGCCATAAAACCCGACTGGGATATGGATATGGTTTTCAGGCTTTCGGGAGGATTATATCATCAGCCGCCTTTCTATAGAGAACTTCGAGATCTGGATGGCGTTGTGAATCCAAACGTAAAAGCTCAGGAATCGGTACATATTGTTTTGAGTAATGATTATAATTTTAAAATGTGGAACCGCCCTTTTAAATGGGTGACGGAATTTTATTATAAATCACTTTCAGATGTCAATGTATATTCGATCGATAATGTGAGAATTCGTTATATCGCCAATAATAACGCAACTGCCTATGCGCAAGGTCTTGATTTTAGGCTGAACGGAGAATTTGTTCCGGGAACTGAATCCTGGATTAGTTTTGGTTATTTAAGAACTGAAGAAAATTACGAAAACAAAGGATATATCGCCAGGCCAACAGATCAGCGTTTGAAGTTTGCCATGTTGTTTCAGGATTATATGCCAAATATCCCAAGTGTAAAATTATATCTTAATCTGGTTTATAATACAGGTTTGCCTGGTGGGGCTCCGGCCTATTCTGATCCTTATTTGTATCAAAACCGATTGAACGATTATCGTAGGGTAGACGTTGGTTTTGCTAAAGTTTTTGTAGATAATAGTACTAAAGTGGCAAAAGCAAAATGGTTGAAAAACTTTAAGGAATTATCTCTGGGATTAGAGATTTTTAATCTTTTTAATAATCAAAACGCAATAACCAATACATGGGTTCGTGATGTGTATTCTAAAAATCAATACGCTATTCCGAATTATATGACTTCGAGAGTTTTTAATATTAAGCTCAATGCGCGGTTATGACAGGCAAACGTGAAAAGAGAAAAAAGATTTTTTACGTGCCAGGAATAATATCTTTGGTTTTTATTCCGTTGTTATGTTTGTATTCTTGGTGTAGAAAAGATGTCTTTAAGAGCGAGGGATATATTGATGTCTATTTTTCTGAAAAGTCCCTTGCCAAGTCAAATTTGGAATCTATTAAAAGAAATTATCAGGTTTTTAATTTTAATAGTTCTGAAATTTTAGAATCTAAAGGCTTAAAAAATCTTCAGGCTGTTTTAAGGAAGATGAATCGTGAAAATGATACTATAAATGGTGTTCAGATTCATTTGGGAAATAAAATGGCTTATGAAGTTTATGTTAGAATTTTAGATATTTTAGCAATTGAACAAATGCCTACTTACCAACAATATAACAATGATTTTTTTGTTTTAATATTGCCGAAGCCGAAGGTTGATAAAAATTTACGAGAAATAACTCCCATTACATGTGGTTATTGGGAAGCTAATAAAGAGTTTATCTTAAAAGAACGGAAAGAAAAGCAATTTCAATATGTTTTGGCGCTGTATAAAAAGTATTGGTATCTTTTTCTAGCTTATCTGGGAATCGTAGTTCTCAACATCTTTACCTTAGTAAAATTCAATAAAACGAAATAATACAATCAAAAATACTATATTTGATATCCTAATATAATTAGCATACATGAAAAAATCTTTAACCTATATAGCCTTGGCAATCGTCGGAACATTAGTGAGTTGTAAAGACGAAGTTCAGAAACCGAAAGTGATTTATGATGCAGCCAACAAATCAAATGTGGTATCCAAAACAGATTCTACACAGATTGAAATAGCCGATTTGCCTATTCAGATGGAAGGAACGAGTTATTTAATTCATCCTGTTGGCGATTTACGCGTTTTCGAAAAAGGAACTAAATCCCGATATGGATCTTCGAGTGTAAACGATGTGAGCTTTACAATTTCGAATTTAGGCGAATATGAAATTACGGGATATTTACAGAATTTAAAATTTCAAAAAGTAGATTCAGATTCTATCCGTCCTTTAACAGATAAACCGGCTTTGATCTTGACGGCTACATATTTAAAGTCAGTTGCAGATAGAACCCAAAACCAGATTATGGTATATACTCTGGCGGATTCTGATACCAATAAAGACGGTAAAATTGATTCAGGAGATATTAAAACATTATATCTAAGCAGTATTAGTGGAGAAAACTTCACAAAGATTTCCGAAGATTTTCAGGAATTAATAGATTGGAGTTTAGTAGAATCTAAAAGCCGTTTATACTTTAGAACAATAGAAGATACCAACCAAAACGGACAATTCGATAAAAACGACGTTTTGCATTATAACTACATTGATTTAGGATCTAAAAAATGGGAGGTTAAGAGTTATAAACCTATTTAAAGTTTCTAAGCTACTAAGATTCTAAGTTGCTAAGATTTTAAAATAAAAGAAAAGGCCCTTTAAAAAATAAGTAATTTAATTTTTAAAGGGCTTTTTCTTTTTACGATAAAAAAGAGCCGTTAGGCTCGGCCAATATTGTAGAGCTGGACTTCAGTCCAGTTTAGCTTAGCGATTTAAAAAAAAAATGAATTTCGTTGTAATCAACACAATCCGTTGCGACTAGAATATAAATCATTTTAATATGTGTAATCGGTGGCAAAAAAAACTTAGCAACTTAGCGTCTTAAAATCTTAGCCGCTTAAAAAAAAATCTAAATCAAAATATCGCTTTCCAGATCAGATTTTTCGATCTCGAAACCAAATCCTAAGCGTTCTACGAGCTCAATAACCAGCTTTTTATACCAGTTTTCAGATTTTGGATGAATGTATATCTTTTCAATTAATTGTTTAAGATCAACGTTTATTTTTAAACCGTCATTTAGTTTGATCTCACTTTTTGAAGTGTCGGTAAGAATGCGGACTTCACGCTCGTACTGGAAACTTTTTCTTTTAAATAGAAACGGGAAGAATAAATCATCAAACGGAATGTATTCTTTTTTATAGTCGATGTAATTGACCTCGCCAATATACTGGTCAAAATTATTTTCAGGTCTTACTGCTTTTTGTAATCTGCCAATAGTAGACTGAATGGCTAATCCTTCGCTGTTTTGAGTAAAAATCTGCCACATGGCAAACGATTCGTATTCGTTAATGTGCCAGCTGCTAATGGCTACTTTTTCGCGATGTGTCTTGTAATAACTTAAGAATTCTGGATTGTCAACGGCAAGTTTTTTGATCTCCTCAAAAGTAGGCTCGCTAAAAGTACCTTCGTACTGATCTTCAAATTTATCAGATCGGGACATGAATAATTTCTTCGACAATAATAAATCAAGAAATTTAGATAAGTCTAAGTATTTCCAAACAATGGTATCCGGATCATCAGGAAGTGTTATGTTTGGATTGTTGAGATACATTTTTTGAGTTTTAAGATTTATTCTAAAAAAAAAGCCACAGATTATACAAATAAATATATGATTTTAATTCTTTAGTAGAAAAATAATCCGTGTTAATCTGTGTAATCTGTGGCTAAAAGTTGATTCTTTTATTTTACGATTCAAAAGACTGCATCGTAACTAGTTTGTTATAAGTTCCGTTGTGTGCAATCAATTCGTCGTGAGTTCCTTGCTCAACGATTTTTCCTTTTTGCATTACAACTATAAGATCCGCTTTTTGAATGGTCGAAAGGCGGTGCGCAATTACAATCGAAGTTCTGTTTTGCATCATGTTCTCCAAAGCTACCTGAACAAATTTTTCGCTCTCAGTATCCAAAGCCGATGTTGCTTCATCCAGAATCATAATAGGAGGGTTTTTCAATACCGCACGGGCAATTGATAAACGTTGTTTTTGTCCTCCTGAAAGCTTGTTTCCACTGTCTCCAATGTTAGTGTAAATTCCTAAAGGCAATTCATTTACAAATTCAAAAGCATTAGCAATTTTTAGAGCTTCGATAATTTCGTCATCTGTAGCGTCTAATTTTCCTAATGAGATATTCGCTTTTATAGTATCATTAAACAAAATACTGTCTTGCGTAACCAATCCCATTAAACCACGAAGCGATTGTAAGTTCATGTCCTTTATGTTGATTCCGTCTATAGAAATCGTACCGTCATTTACATCATAAAAACGGGTCATTAGGTTGGCAATAGTACTTTTTCCACTTCCGGATTGCCCAACAAGGGCTACAGTTTGTCCTTTTTTAATACTAAGCGAAAAGTCTTTTAGAACCGTTTCGTCCTGATATTTAAAATTGATATTTTTAACCTCAATACTATCATCAAAAGATGTTTTTACAATAGCATCAGGTTTAGATGTAATTGGGTTTTCCTGATCTAAAATTTCAAGAACACGTTCTGCTGCTGCATTTCCTCTTTTTACTCCATAAGAAGCTTTAGAAATCGCTTTTGCCGGAGTTAAGATATTATATGCTAATCCCATATAAGCGATAAAAGCAGCGCCATCTAAGCTTTTGTCGATTAAAACCATTTGTCCTCCGTACCATAATAAGATCGCAATTACAGTGATTCCCATAAATTCACTTGCAGGAGAGGCTAAGTTCTGGCGATTACCAATACTATTTGATAAGTTGAAAAAACGTTCTGTGGAATTTTGAAAAACGGTGTTGAAATAATTTTCAGAATTATATCCTTTTACCACCTTCAGGCCTCCAATAGTTTCTTCTATAGTCGATAAAAAAGTACCTTGTTCCTGTTGTGCTTTAGTAGATTGTTTTTTTAGCTGTTTTCCAATTAATGAAATAATATAACCAGAAACAGGAATAAAAATAAAAACAAAAAGCGTTAGTTTGGGACTAATAATCAGCATTGTAGTTATGGTGAAAATAATCGTCAGAGGTTCTTTTACGATAAGTTCCAGAATAGCCAGAAATGAGTTTTGAACCTCATTTACGTCAGCTGAAATTCTTGAGATAACATCTCCTTTTCTTTTTTCAGAATAAAAAGCCAAAGGCAGCTCCAGTGTTTTCTTGTACATTGCATTTCGCATATCTCTTAAAACACCATTTCGTAAAAAAGTGATAAAAAACATAGCGGCATAATCGGCTAAGTTTTTAAGCAAAAAGATCGAAATAATAATCGCGACCATTATCGATAAGACATACCCGGATTCATGCGTACCTTTTGTGGTGGTAATGTAATAGCTTAAATAATCCTGACCGTAATCCTGAATTTTTAAAATTCCATGATATACCGGTTTTTCCGTAATTTGTTTGTTTTTATCGAATAACACCTGAAGCATTGGTATTAAAGCAACAAACGAAAGCGTGCTAAAAAGCGCATACAAAACATTGAAAAAAATGTTTAAGAATGCATATTTTTTATACGGATATATAAAAGGAATTATTTTTTTTATGTTACTCATTTATTTATATATGTTTTTTTCTGCTTTAGCAATTACTCTTTCGAGTTTTTCAGTAATAATTCTATAATAATTTACTTAGAATTGTAGCTGAAATTGTGCAGACATTGTCTGCACAATTATAATTTATTGAAATAGAGCATTTTGATTTTTATCGTTATGCAATTTCAACTTTTAGTTGGATAATCAATCTGATTGCTATTTCGGTAATGTTATTATTTCAATTGCATTCCTGCAATGATATTTTGTATTTTTTGGTCTAAGAAACTTTCTGCAGCATCAAAATTGGCAACCGAATCTAATTCTGCATTAACACTAATGTAGAATTTAATTTTAGGCTCAGTTCCGCTTGGTCTTGCACAAATTTTAGAACCATCTTCAGTATAATAAATCAATACGTTAGATTTCGGAATATCCATTGTAGATTCCTCACCAGTCAATAAATTCAAAGCAATCGATGATTGATAATCTTCCACCATAATTACTCTTTGTCCGCTGATTTCTTTCAAAGGATTTTGACGTAAATTAATCATCATCTGATTAATTTCCTCCAAACCTTCTATTCCTTTTTTGGTCAAAGAAACCAAGTATTCTTTATAAAAACCATTTTCAACATAAAGCTGTAAAAGCTCTTTATAAACGCTGCTTCCTGCTGCTTTTGCCTGAGCTGCCACTTCGCATATTAATAATGTAGCTGCAACAGCGTCTTTGTCTCTTACGGCGTCACCCACCATAAAACCAAAGCTTTCTTCACCACCTCCAATAAATTCGAGTTCCGGGAAATCTTTGATCATTTTGGCAATCCATTTAAAACCAGTCAAACCAACTTTGCATTCTACGCCATAACTTGTGGCTAATTCCATCATCATCGGAGTAGAAACAATTGTAGAGCCTACAAATTGTTTACCATTGATTTTGCCTGCTTTTTTCCATTGTTTCAATAAGAAAGAAGTCATCAAAATCATCGTCTGATTACCGTTAAGCAAAATCATTTTGCCTTCGTTGTTTCTAACGGCAACACCAAGACGGTCGCAATCAGGATCAGTTCCTACAACAATATCAGAATTGGTTTTATCTGCCAATGCCAAAGCCATAGTCAAAGCTTCGGGCTCTTCAGGATTTGGAGATTTAACCGTTGGGAAATCACCGTTTGGCTCTGCCTGTTCAGGAACAATATGCACATTTGTATAACCCGCTTGCGATAAAGTATCAGGAATAGATTTTATAGAAGTTCCGTGCAACGAAGTAAAAACAATATGTAGATTATCTTTGGCTTTAGCCGGAGTATTAAAACTTGCGTTTTCGATAGATGATTTTACAAAAGCCTTGTCAATTTCAGTATCGATATATTCAATAAGACTTTCGTTTGCGTTAAATTTAATCTTATCGTAGCTTAAATTTTCGATTACATTGATAATGGCAGCATCTTGCGGAGGAACAATTTGTCCGCCATCTTCCCAATAAACTTTGTATCCGTTGTATTCTGGCGGATTATGAGAAGCCGTAAGTACGATTCCGCATTGGCAGCCTAAATATTTAAGAGCAAAAGACAATTCAGGAGTTGGTCTTAAATCAGAGAATAAGTAAACATGAATTCCGTTTGCTGAGAAAACGTCAGCCACAACTTTAGCCAGCGTATTACTGTTATGACGACAGTCATAAGCAATAACAACTTTTAAAGGCTGGTTTGGGAAAACCTGGTGTAAATAATCAGATAATCCCTGAGTATTTTTTCCAAGGGTATATTTGTTAATTCTGTTGTTTCCAACGCCCATAACACCGCGCATTCCGCCAGTTCCAAATTCAAGGTTTTTATAAAAACTTTCCTCAAGTTCCTTTGGTGAGGTAGTCATTAATTCCTTAACCGCAGCTTGTGTATCGTTGTCAAATGTAGGTGTTAACCATTCGTTTACAGCATTCAATATATTAGGTGCTATATTCATCATTCGTATATTTTTATAATTTTAATTTAAAATAGTAATAATTTTCAGGAGCTAATCCTGCTATCATTCTAATCTTTTTTATTGTAGAAAAAACAATAAAAAAGGATTTTCCCTTCTATCAGGGCTAGGACTTTACGTTAAAAATTAACCTCTCGGGCAACTTTATAACGTGCTTCATTGTTTTTAGTTCTCAGGATAATTTCACCAAGAAAACCAGCCAGGAATAACTGAGTTCCTAAAATCATAGTGGTTAAAGCAATAAAAAACCATGGATTACTGGTGATTAAGCTATATTTCATTCCGTTATACATATGGTACAATTTCGAAACGCCAATATAACCCGCCAGTAAAAATCCGATAATAAACATCAGAGAACCCATTGCTCCAAATAAGTGCATTGGTCTTTTTCCGAATCTTGACAAGAACCAAATTGTGATTAAATCAAGGAAACCGTTTATAAAACGTTCCATTCCAAATTTGGTTTCGCCATATTTACGTGCCTGGTGAATCACCACTTTTTCGCCAATTTTATTAAAACCGGCATTTTTGGCCAAAACAGGAATGTATCGGTGCATCTCGCCCGAAACTTCAATGTTTTTTACCACCGTATTTTTGTAGGCTTTTAATCCGCAGTTGAAATCATTCAATTCAACCCCTGAAGTTTTTCTGGCTGCCCAGTTAAAAAGTTTAGACGGAAGGTTTTTTGCCACTACAGAGTCGTAACGTTTCTTTTTCCAGCCCGAAACCAAATCAAATTTTTGAGCCGTGATCATTTCGTATAATCCTGGAATCTCATCCGGGCTATCCTGCAAATCGGCATCCATAGTAATAATAACGTCTCCTTGCGCTTTTGCAAAACCAGCATGAAGGGCCTGTGATTTTCCAAAGTTCTTCATGAAACGAATTCCCTTTACGTTAGGGTTTTCGTTAGAAAAACTTTCGATAATATTCCAAGAATCATCCGTACTTCCATCATCTACAAAAATGATTTCATAAGAGTAATTGTTAGATTGCATCACTTTAATAATCCACGAATAGAGTTCTTTTAGTGATTCCTCTTCGTTAAGAAGCGGTATAAGTATAGATAGATTCATTTATATTTTATTATAGACTTAAGGTTTGTCATTCTTTACTATTGCTCCAATAATTAAAGAATAAATTAATCCAATTAATGAATACATGACAAGTGTTACTGGAAGAACAATTAATGGGTTCATGAATTTTTTAACCATGCTAAGTCCCATTTCTAATTCTTTTGACGATATATTAGGATTCTGAGTTATCATTCCTTCTTTAGAAATTTCTAACATTTCGTTTATGAATTCAGGAAATATCAGATTAAAAATCACACTAAATACGGCATATACCAGACCTGCAATAACAGTAATTGAAACTCCTGTTTTTAAACATTCAGAAAAAGATATGAATCCATTGTTGATATCCTTCTTATAATGATTGCAACCTAAGTATATAAATATAAGAGGCAGAACTAAATAGTTGGCTATATTTACAATTACTCCAACACTTGAGTTTACTAATGATTTCATGCCAATTACATACATAATGACAAACTCTAAAACCATTATAACACCGAACAAAAGACCGTACATAGTTCCCGACTTGGCAGGAGATATATTTTTATCCATATAATTATTAGTTTAATTAATCCACAAATATAGCAATTCCCAATATATGAGAGATAAAAAAGCTTTTTGAATTTAACTAAAAAAAAGTGGGATAAACATTTGTAGATTAAAAAAGAATTGTAAATTTGCAAACTGAAATAATTAAAAGTTTTAAACAAAAAAAGAGTATCCTTTGTTTACACCTTTTTCTAACCATGAAAAAGCTTCAAAATAGAAATGCTCTAAACAATAAAATAAAAAGAAAAGATGAAAAAAGGAATTCACCCAGAAAATTACAGATTAGTTGCATTTAAAGACATGTCAAATGACGAAGTTTTTATCACTAAATCTACTGCAGATACAAAAGAAACAATTGAAGTTGACGGAGTTGAGTATCCAGTTGTAAAAATGGAGATTTCTAGAACATCTCACCCTTTTTATACTGGTAAATCTAAACTTATCGATACTGCAGGACGTATTGATAAATTCAAAACTAAATATGCAAAACACGTTAAAAACTAATAACTGTTTTTACTTATACAAAAGCCTTCCAATCCGGAAGGCTTTTTTTATGGGATTATTTTTGCTTTAATAACATCGATTTTTAACCACAGAGCTCACAAAGGTTTCTGAAAGTTTACAAAGATTTTAGTGAAGTTTTATTAAAACAAGTTCGCAAAGCTTGGTGTTCTTTGTGTTTTTACAAAATTCTGCTGAAAAAAAACTTTGTGTACTCTGTGGTAAAATTTCAATATGCGATTTCAATCGGTTTTATGAAACCAATAAAATATTTGTAACTTTGATCTCGATAACCAAATCAAGATTTTAACAAGTACAAATTTTATATTTATGAATTACATTCTTTTTGACGGTCCCGTCCGGAATGCTTTACTACCTTTTACTTTTACAAGACCTGTTGCTGACATACTAATCGGAATCATGACGATTCGCCAAAAATGGGAAGCGCGTTTAGGTTCGACCATAACAACGATTACCGAAGATTACTTATCAACCAAATTCCCAATGGTGGAAATGGAAGAAAATGTGATGATCAATGCGGCATATTTACCAAATGATACCCTTGCAGAACTGGTTTCTGATTTAAAAGAAAATCAAGCCATCTTTAAAGGGGAGGATGTTATCGCTTTTTTTACTACAGAAAATCAGGAAGAAGTAGATTTTGATTCATACGAAATCATCCAATATAACGGAGATGCTCTGACTGTAGAACATACATGGGATATTTTCTCTAAAAACGACGCGGCGATTCGTGAAGATTTTATTTACCTAACCGAAGAAAGAAGATCGCAGCCCATCCCAAAAAGCGTAAATGTTATAGCGCCTGAGAATGTTTTTATCGAAGAAGGAGCAAAACTAGAGTTTGTTACGCTGAATGCTTCAACAGGACCTATATATATAGGTAAGAATGCCGAAATTATGGAAGGAACCGTAATTCGTGGTCCTTTTGCTTTATGCGAAAATGCACAGGTAAAACTAAACGCCAAAGTGTACGGTGCAACAACAGTTGGTCCGGGATCAAGAATAGGGGGAGAAGTTAAAAATTCGATTCTTTTTGCCAATTCAAACAAAGGGCACGACGGATTTTTAGGAGATTCTGTTTTAGGCGAATGGTGTAATATTGGAGCTGATAGTAATAATTCGAACCTGAAAAATAACTATGAAGAAGTAAAATTATGGAGTTACGAAACCGAAGGTTTTGCCAAAACCGGACTTCAGTTTTGTGGTTTGATGATGGGAGATCATAGTAAATGCGGAATCAACACGATGTTTAATACCGGAACTGTAGTAGGAGTAAGTGCCAATATTTTCGGAAGTGGTTTTCCTCGCAATTTTGTACCGAGTTTTTCCTGGGGTGGAGCTGCCGGATTTACTACTTATGTAACCAAAAAAGCATTTGAAACTGCCAAATTAGTGATGGGAAGACGAAATATAGATTTCGACGAAACAGAATCTGCCATCTTAGAGCATATTTTTGAGGAAACTAAAAAATGGAGAAAAGACTGATTTTAATTAGATAATTAGTCAATTTGATAATGAGATAATAATAGTAAACCCGATGAGTTGTAGAACTTGTCGGGTTTTGTTTTTGCATTTTTTGCCACAGATTATAAAATTAAAAAAGATTTTTTTGAAAACGCTATACTTTTTTTAGAGAAATAATCAGTGATAATCCTATAATCTGTGGCAAAAAATTAATGTAAGATTTTAGTTAAATACTATTTATCGATTTTAGTAAAATCTCCTTTTAAGTTGAATTTTAATTCTAAACCGTTGGTGAGTTTCGTTTCGTAGCCAAAAGTTCCTATTTCAATTTTGGTTATTTTCTCTTTGCGAAAGTTTGTTTTTACATACGAAGCGATTTTTTTCGGGATAATAGACGAAGGAATTTTATCCCCATTACCGTCTACTTCTCTCCAGTTTCCTTTTTTATCAAATTCGATTTCGGTTTTATTGTTAAACTGAACTTTGTATTCTGTAGAAAGTAATTCTTTGTCCTCTAGTATATAGCTGGGCTTTTTTGATCCGTAGTGAGTTTTTAAAAAAGTTTGAGCATTTGCCGGTAAAGCTTCTTTTTTAATAACGGTTTTTTGTGCATTTGCAGAAAGGCCAAATATTAATCCTGCAATTAGGCAGGCTATCAAGTTTAATTTCGTTCTCATAATTTGCTGATTTTAATTGTTATACAAGATAAGGCTAAATTTTTAAAGATGTAAGAATATAGATTTGAATTTAAAAGAGGAAATAGCTTAAACCAGAAAAGCTCCGACTTTAATTTCGGAGCTTTTTTTAGTATTATGTATGATTCTTATTGATCAATTCGAAGGAAATTTCCCTGAAGATCAAAAATTAAATCTAAATCATTAGAAAGTTCAACTTCGACAGTTGTTTTTTCGTTATCAATAGAAGTCACAAACTGATTAGGGTAATTTGTTGTTACATACGTTTGTATTTTCTCCGGAATCAGAGCAACAGGAACTGCCTGATGATTCCCGTCTATATCGATCCAGTTTCCATTGGCATCAAAATCAATTTCGAAATTATTGCTTAGTTTAACATCATAAATAGATCCGTCTATATCAGCAATATTTTGCTTTGTTATAGTAACATAAGTCGTGTTAGGGAAATAAGTCGTAACAAATGTATCTGCAGCTTTTGGTAAATCGCTAACATTAATTACAGATTCGTTATTATCATCGTCACTATCGCATGATGTAGTGGTAAATAAAAGTGATAAAGCGATAAAGCCGGTTAAAAATATTTTTTTCATGATTGTATTATTTAATTTGATGTTGTTTAATTATCGATTCTTAAAAAATTCCCTTTTGAGTTAAATTCCAGTTCTATGCCATTGCTTAAATCTACTTCGTAGCCCCAGGTTCCTTTGTCGATTTTAGTAACTGTGGTATTGGGAAAATTTGTTTTTATGTAAGCCGCAATATTTTTAGGAATTACAGTAGCGGGAATTGTTTGGTGATTACCATCGATTTCTTCCCAATTTCCTTTTCCGTCAAATTCTACCTCAATGTTGTTGGCAAATCTTACTTTGTAATCTTTAGAGAATGTTTCTTTATCCTCAATTATAGAAGTTGGTTCCTGTCCTGTAAAATGAGTCTTTAAAAAAGTTTGTGCATTTGCAGGTAAAGCAGCTTTTGTAATCACTGATTTTTGTGCATTTGCAGAAAGTCCAAATGTTAATCCTACAACTAGGCATGCAGCCAGATTTAATTTCGTTTTCATAATTGTATGTTTTAATTCTGATACAAGTGTATAACCTGAATTTGGAAACAATTAGGAAAATAAGAAAAATACTATTTTTTTGGAAAAATAATTTTGAATTGGTGAATATTGGTAAATAGATATTCGATCGTAATAGAATAATTATTGATAATAGATTTCACGATCGATAAACCTAAACCGGTAGATTCGTTTGTCGTAGTATGACGGTAGAATCTATTAAAGATAAGGTCTGAGTTTAAAGGAAAATTATTGCCGCTATTCGAGATTGTGATGTTGTTTTTATTGATGATGAAATTCACAAAACCGTTATGATGATTGTGTATTAAAGCATTCTTTAATAAATTACTAATCAAAGCAATCGCCAGACCTTTATTCATTTTAAAATATAAAGTATCATTTTGGGTTACCGTAATTTTTACTTCTTTAAAATCGGCCAGATCAAAATAGTCTTCTGTTAGTACTAAAATAAGTTTATTGAAATTAACATCTTCCTCTTCAGAAAATTGTTGGTTTTCGATTTTCGACAACATCAGCAAAGATTTGTTCAATCTCGTTAATCGGCTTAAGGTATCGGTAATTTTTCCTATTTCCATTAATTGCTCATCGGCAAGAACACTATTTTCTGCAAACAATTCGAGTTTGTTGATGCTAATGGCCAAAGGCGTTTGCAATTCGTGAGAAGCATTTTCGATAAATTGTTTTTGGCTCGAATAAATCGATTCATTACGATTGAGCATTTTCTCGACTTCTTTTTCCAGAATATTAAATTCGTCAATAGGAGAATCGATTGCTTTTAGTTGGCTTCCGGTTCCTAGTTTTATTTCTTTCAGATTTTCTAAAATGGTGTAAAAAGATTTCCAGATTTTCTGTAATAATAAATGGTTAACGGCCAGAATGCTAATAACAAGCATAACATATAAACCTATTAAGGCCAGAAATAAATCTTCGAGTAACTCATCTTCTTCAACAATCGAGGCTTTTATGGTCAATTCATAAGGATTTCCTTTATCATCATTAAAAACAGTTTTTAAAGTTCGAATGGGTTCATTGTCGTTATCATATTCCATAAATTCTTTTGAGGTCGAAAATTCCTCTTTATTAGAATATTCCCCTTTAGGAAGTGGTTTTATGGTAAATTTATTGATTCCGAATTCAGGAGAGTTCAATAATTCCTTATTGGCAAAAGCATGACGAATGATCATGATTTTGGAGTTCTTTAAATCATCATCAATATTGTCATATACTTCATCTAAAATCAGCACATAAAAAATCCCTGCCCAAATTGGGATTACAAGCAATAATGTTATGGCCAGATAGCGAAGAGTATAATTTTGTAATTTCATTAATTCATTTTATATCCAATACCATAAACCGCCTGAATATCAACTTCGGCATCACTGTCTTTTAGTTTTTTTCGTAAATTTTTAATCTGCGAATATACAAAATCTAAATTGTCTGCCTGATCGGTATGGTCGCCCCAAACATATTCCGCAATAGCGGTTTTATTTATAAGTCGGTTTGGGTTAATGATGAAATAGTAGAGCAAATCAAATTCCTTTCTATTTAAAATTAGCTCTTTACTATCTATAGAAACCGTTCTTTGTTCCGGAGAAAGCGTTACGTTTTTCCAGACAATCAGATTATCTCCATTATGATTGTTCCTGCGTATGGCGGATTTGATTCTGGCATGCAATTCAGATAAATGAAAAGGTTTACTCAAATAATCATCTGCACCCAGATCGAGTCCTTTTACTTTATCATCGACAGCATCTTTTGCCGAAATAATAATCACGGCACTTTGCTTTTTTTGTCGTTTTAATTCTTGCAGTAAATCCAGTCCGTTTCCGTTTGGGAGCATGATATCAATTAAAATGCAATCATAATCATAAGCGCCCAATTTGTCTAGCCCTGAAATATAATCATATGCAGTTTCTACAATATATTTCTCTTTTTCAAGTGATTGTTGTATCACTTCACGTAAACCAGCTTCATCCTCTATTATTAAAATTTTCATCTTTTACCTGTTTTCTGTATTTCAAATGTATGAATACAAGTTCAAAATAAAACCCCGTTTCTGGAAACATTTGGGAACATTTTTTTAATTAGAAAATTAGTCAATGTGTCAATTAGATAATTTGTTGAGTGTGGTAAAAAATATGTCATTATGATATTTTTCATTTTAAGATTTTTCTAATGGGCACATTCTCAAATTGGCAAATTTTCTAATTAAGAAATTATCTAATTATCTCATTGGCACATTCTAATTAAAATCTATCTTTGCGCTTTCAAAAAAACACTTGCTAAGAAGTCTAAAAATCTAAGCAGTCTAAAAATCTAAAAATCTAAATGATTACAGTTAACGACATTTCGGTTCAGTTTGGTGGAACTACATTATTTAGCGATGTTTCTTTTGCTATAAATGAAAATGATAAAATTGCCCTTATGGGTAAAAATGGTGCGGGAAAATCGACACTTTTAAAAATAATTGCAGGTCAGAGCAAACCTTCTACGGGAAGTATTTCTACTCCAAAAGATGCTGTTGTGGCTTATTTGCCTCAGCATTTATTAACCAAAGATGGTTCGACTGTAATGGAAGAAGCATCAAAAGCTTTTGGTGAAATTTTTAAAATGAAAGCTGAAATCGATGAAATCAATGAACAATTAACAGTTCGTACCGATTACGAAAGTGATGCTTACATGAAATTGATCGAAAGAGTTTCTGACTTAAGTGAAAAATTTTATGCCATCGAAGAAATAAATTACGAAGCAGAAGTTGAAAAAATATTAGTTGGTTTAGGTTTTGAGCGCGAAGATTTTACACGTCAGACTTCTGAATTTTCAGGAGGATGGAGAATGCGTATTGAGTTGGCTAAAATCTTATTGCAAAAGCCGGATTTGATTTTACTGGATGAGCCAACCAATCACATGGATATCGAAAGTATTCAATGGTTAGAAGAATTCCTGATCAATTCAGCAAAGGCGGTTGTAGTAATTTCGCACGATAGAGCGTTTGTGGATAATATTACCAATCGTACTATCGAAGTTACAATGGGAAGAATCTACGATTATAAAGCGAAGTATTCTCATTACTTAGAATTAAGAAAAGATCGTCGTGTACACCAACAAAAAGCGTACGATGAGCAACAAAAAATGATTGCTGATAACAGAGCTTTTATTGATCGTTTTAAAGGAACTTTTTCTAAAACAGATGCGGTTCAGTCTCGTGTTAAAATGCTTGAAAAATTGGTAATTGTACAAGTTGATGAAGTAGATAACTCAGCTTTGAAATTAAAATTCCCACCTGCAGCACGTTCAGGACAATATCCGGTTGTAGTAAAAGAACTTTCTAAATCATACGGAGATCATGTGGTTTTTAAAGATGCTAATATTGTGATCGAAAGAGGTGAAAAAGTAGCCTTTGTAGGTAAAAATGGTGAAGGAAAATCGACTATGATCAAAGCGATCATGAAAGAAATTGGTATCGATGAAGGAAGTGTAGAAATTGGACACAATTCTCAAATTGGATATTTTGCCCAAAACCAGGCTTCTTTATTAGATGAAAATGCTACGATTTTTGAAACCATCGATAATATTGCCGTTGGAGATGTTCGTACACAAATAAAAAATATTCTTGGAGCTTTTATGTTTCAGGGAGATGATATTACCAAGAAAGTAAAAGTACTTTCAGGAGGAGAAAAAACACGTTTGGCAATGATCAAATTATTGTTAGAACCTGTTAACTTATTGATTCTGGATGAGCCTTCGAATCACTTAGATATGAAAACTAAGGATATCATTAAAGATGCTTTACGTGACTTTGACGGTACTTTGATTTTGGTTTCTCACGACCGTGATTTCCTTGACGGATTAGCTACTAAAGTTTTTGAGTTTGGAAACAAACGTGTCAAAGAACATTTTGAAGATGTAGCAGGTTTCCTTGCGCATAAAAAAATGGATTCTATGCGAGAGATCGAAAAATAATTAGTTAAAAACATAATAATATAAAAGGCGTTAGTTAATTCTAACGCCTTTTTTTATTGTGCGCCCAGCATGGGTGATAACTCTAGGGTGTAAGTCCCAAGCACGCCTTTACAGTGGGAAGTGTTATCTGAATGCAAGGGTGTCCATCGCGTGAGTGGAATCTAAAGGAAGCAGTAGGCAAACTCTTGGCCTGACGAAGAGAAACTTTATATAAGGCCAGAAATGTTGGATAAGGTTGCAACACAAGCTGAAGCCCTAAACTGCACAAAAACATCATGTTAAATATAGCAGGCAGATGAGAGGAAAGTTGTTGTTCTTACCTGGGGAGGTCTTATAGACATAGTTTTTTTACAGAACTGTGGATAACAATTGCTATAAGCAGTCATCAGAGGTCATAGTAGGTGCTTTAGCACTGAAGGACTGAATTTAAGTATGAACAGTAAATGAATGTTACCTATGAAGGCACGAATGCAGAATATATCAAGTAACTTGATAACTACCTTGGGAAGGATAGGACGGAATCCCAGAGCTACCAAGAAGAGCAGACCTTTATTGGGATAACTGAAAACAGCCTCAAGGAAGTACATTTAAAAAATGTATTGTAAATTAAGAACCGCCTTGGTACGGATCCGTATGCCGGGTGGTGTGGGAGGTCGCCTAGGGAATTAATTCCTAGGCTCCTATCCGATTTTAAATGAGATGTTTTAAATTTATTTCAAAACGCTTTTCTTTTTAAAGTATAAAGCAATATAAGCTGCAATAAAACAAACTATCCCTATAATTATCATGTTCCAAATAGGTTTTGTGGTTTGAGAAAAAGTTCCCTTTTCTATGATCAATATTCGAAAAGCTTTTAGGAAATGCGTTAACGGAATCACATTCGCAATTGCCTGAACAGCCTGTGGCATTTGACTTAAAGGCCAGGTAAATCCGCTTAAGATGAAACTTGGAGTTGCAATAACCATTAAAATCTCTGTTGCTTTTAATTGACTAGGAACTAAAATACTCACCAGAATACCAATAAAAGAAACCGAAAGCACAAATATGCCGGCAATAAAAGTAAGCGGCAATAAATTTTCGTAAAAAGGCAATCGGAACCATAAAGTAAAAAGCCAGTAAATGAACCAAATTCCTAAACTCATAATCATGTAGGGAATGATTTTTACAGCTAATAGATTTAAAATTGATGGGCACCTTTTTACTAAATCTTTAAAAGTTCCATTTTCGAATTCTGATGCAAATGAAAGCGCTAATCCTAATAAAAGTACTTGTTGTAAAACAGTCGCCAAAACACCCGGCCAAAGAAAATACATATAATTGGTGCTCCGGTTGTATTTTTTTATGAAAGTAGTTTTAAAAGGTTCGTATTGCGATGCCAGTAAATTTTCAGAAACGCCTTGTTTTCTTAAGGTTTCAATTTGAACTCCGGCTTTCAATGTTCCAAGACAAACCTGTATGGCTGTTGAAGCATAATTGGCGGTTAGAACATTTGAGGTGTTTACTATAGTGGTAATCTCCGGATACTTTTTGGTAAGTGTCATTTTTTCAAAATCCTTCGGAATAATAACAACACAAGTCGCTTCTTTTTGAATGGCAATTTGCGAAAGATTGTTTTGATCATACAAGATTGAAGCAATCGAAAGCACCTCATTATCCTCAAACATCTGAATGGCTTTTGAGCTTAATTCAGAGTGATCCTGATCAACAATGATGATAGGTAAATCGGTCACTTTGCCTTTTCCGTATACATAACCCAATAAAACGCCATAGAGAATTGGTGCTCCAATAAAAAGCAATCTCAGGACTTTATTGCTCCAGAATAATCTGAATTCCCGTTTAAGCAATGAAAAGAAATTTTGCATAGTTCTAAAGAGATAAAGTAACAGTGGTTTTGGTAATAAGATCTTTTGTTCCGTCTACGTTAGAAGGTGTTATTTTTATTTCGAATAAACTTTCCTGCATTTCATAATCCGGATATGCGGTTGCAATATTCCCGTAAGCTCCAAGTTGTTTTATGGTAGAAATCGTTCCTTTTATATCTTCTTTTTTATATGGAACATGAACCGTTATTTGCTGACCTTTTTTAAATTGTCCCAATTGATTTTCTGGTATGGTAAATCTAAAATAAGTACTATTGGCAATATATCCGTTGAATAAAGTATAACCAGGTAAAGCCAGTTCGCCAAGATTTAGAGTAATAGTTTCGATACTCATATTTTGTGGTGCAATTATATAACGTTCCTTATCAGCAGTTTCTACCTCCTGCAATGCGCCAAGAGCTCTGTCTTGCTGACCAAGAGCCATTGTTTGTTGTTCGATACGGGCACCTTTTTTGGCATCGTCCAATTCGGCAACCACGGCATTATATTGTGCCTGAGCGCCTTGATATTTGGCAAAAGTTTCATCATAAGTTTGTTGTGATATCAAAGAATCTTTTAGCATATTGGTCAGTCGCTTAATTGATTTTTGAGCAAATTCATATTGTTCTTTTAACCCCATTTTTTTGGCTTCAAGCTGTTTGATTTGATTTTCGGTCGCTCCTTTTACAGCCATTTTATATTGTGCTTTGGCCGATATTACAGCGCCTTCGGCCTGACTTTTTTTAGCATCTACTTCCGGAATATCAAGGATCGCAAGCGTATCTCCTTTCTGGACAATATCTCCTTCTTTGACAAAGATTTTTAAAATTTTGCCCGGAATTTTACTCACAACGGCAATTTGTTCTTTTTCTATTTTTCCCTGAATTACATTTTCTTTTTTAGCTTTTTGACAGCTTATAAAAATGAAAATTAAACTGATTATGATGATTACTTTTTTCATAAAATAGAACTTTTATTTAGATAATTTTTTTGATAGATCGCCGGTAGCAATGATGGTTTCAATGGCTGATAATCGCTGTTCGATTAAAGTAGTGGTTTTATTTACCGATGCCTTATAAGAATCATTTTCGGCTTCCAAACGTTCAGATATGTTGATCAAACCTTCTTTGTATTGTTTTATGGCCAGATTCAAATTGTTGCCTGCTACTTTTTCCTGTTGTTGCGTAATGTCGATTTTTTGAGTCAGAACGCTATAATCAACAAAGTTTTTTTCGAGAAGTAATTCTAACTTTTCTTTGGTATCGTCGATCTGGTTCTGAACTTGTTCTATGTTTATCTTGGCTTCGTGTACTTTGTGTTTTCTTTCAAAACCTGAAAAAACTTCCCATTTCATGGCCGCGCCCACAACCCAGTTGTTGCTAATCGTTGCTTCGTTTAATCCTAAATATAAAGCTTCGTTTATTCCTGTAATGATTGGTGTTGTCGCATTTGCATTAAATAAACTCGAATAGGAAACACCTCCAAACGCGCCTAAAGTAGGTAAGTAAGTGCCTTTTTCCTTTTTTAATAAATATTCGTAAGCGGTTTTAAACGACTCCAGAGCTTTTATCTCCTGCTTGTTTTGCGTGCTTAATTTTTCATCTGTAATTAAATACGGAACCAAATTGTATTGAACTTGCTCAATTTCAGCAATAGAATATCCTGTCAGATATTGAATCTTTTTATAAACCAATCTTCGTTTTCCGTCCAGTTCAATTTTTTTTGAAGCCAGTTCTAATGATGCCAATTTAATTTTATCTCTGTCATACGGAACAGCAAGTCCTTGTTCTATGGCTTTTGTAACACGTTTGGTTTCTGTTTCCAGTCGGTTTTCGCTATCTTTTATAAGTTGGTCTATTTGTTTTAATAGCTCAAGTTGGTCAAATGTATTAATGACGTCTTTTATGATTTGATCTTTTTCAGATTCTTTTAAAAATTCAGTTCCTTTGGTTTTTTCTTGAATTGCCTTGGCTCCGTTCGGGATTTGCATTCCGCTAAAGAGAACTGTTTTGGCCATTACACTTCCGTTAAAAATATTTCCGTAATTTTTAAAAGCCGTTTTCCCATCAAATAATGGATAATTTACAATAGGTATGGTAGCCGTAGGAAGATCGACGGTTAGTTTATTATCAAAATAAGTATATAGCGCGCTGGCTTCAACAGTAGGGATATACTTGTTCCAAACACCTTTTTCCTGAAGATTTAATTTCTCTATATCCAGGTCTTTATTTTTTAATGAAACACTCTTTTCTATTGCTTTATTTATAGCATCTTCAAGAGTTCTCGAAACTTCAATCTGACCGTAGCTGTAAGTTAGTGAAAGAAAGAAAATGAAAATAGGTAAATGTTTTCTCATCGTAATTTTGTTTCTTAAAGTTGTAATAAATCTTAAAGAGTATTTTGTAAGATATTATAAAAGAAAGATATCTTAAGAGGTTGAGGGGTATTTACAAAGTTAAGAATATTAATCTTACATTAGAAGCTTTGTTGCAAGTAAAATGGTTTAGAAAAAATACGTTTAGACTCTTTTTTGTCTCAATTATAGAAAGTTATGTAATGAGGTTAAATTCTTACGTTTTTTTTATACCTTAGTCATCATAATTCTATTTAACTAATTATTAACATGAAAAAGCGCTTCTTATTTTTTGCTATTGTAATGACTGGTTTATTTAGTCTGCCTGTATTTTCTCAAACAGATAATGAGCCTGTTGCTTTAGGTTTACCAGGGGACAATCTTAATTTGTATGCAGTATTGGATATTTTTCAAAAATCTAAAACTTTAGAAGATTTCGAAAAAGCATTAAACGATCCGGATAATAAGGTTAATAATTTAGATTTAAATAATGATGGAGAAATCGATTATATCGAGGTCGAGAGTCATAAGGAAGGCAATACACATGTAATTGTGCTTCAGGTTGCTGTTAATAATAACGAAACACAAGATGTCGCTGTTATCGAAGTTGATAAAGATAAAAAGAATAATGTGCACGTTCAGGCCATTGGCGATGAAGATTTATATGGTAAAAATTATATTGTAGAACCTTCAGATAGTGTTTCAGGGACACCAAATCCCGGTTATAAAAGTGATGGTAGTGTAATTGTAAATAATAACACAACCAATAATTATAATACAACAACCACTAACCCGAGTTATGTAAGTCCTAGTGTGAGCGCATGGCCAGTTGTATTATTTTTATTTTCGCCTGTATATGTTGCTTATAGATCTCCATGGCATTGGGGATATTATCCTGCTTACTGGCATCCGTGGCGTCCGGTTTATTACCATGATTATTGGGGTTATCACGGACATTATTACGGAAGTCCTTATTATCGCAGAACGGTTGTAATAAGAAATCCAAGATATTACAATAACTATGTGTCAAGAAGAAATACATCGGTAATCGTGAGAGATAACCGTACAAACGGTCGCTATAATACTACCTATAATGGCAGGGATTATAAAAGACCGGCGCCGGTAACTTCTACCAGACCAACCCGACCAGGAAATACAACGAGACCAGCAACACGTCCGACTAACCCTTCGACAAGGCCGGGAAATACAACCCGACCTGTAACGCGTCCTACTAATCCATCGACAAGACCAGCAAATACAACAAGACCTGTAAAGCGTCCTGTAACTCCAACCAATCCTTCAACCCGACCTGCCGTACGGCCAACACAGCCTACAACAAGGCCAACTACGCGACCGGTTACTCCAACTAATCCGTCTACACGCCAGGCTGTTAGACCAACACAACCCGTAGCAAGACCAGCAACGACCAGACCGGCGAATGGAGGTTCGAATAGAAGATAAGAGTAAGAGCTCGAAATTTTACAATTGCCAATATTGGCTTAATTTTTTATTTGTAGTACTTATGAGTAAAAATTTACACGTAATAATCGTTTTTGTTTTTTTTATACTGCCACTTTTTATGAATGCCCAAACGGGCATTGAGCCTGCGCCTGAAGACTCTGAAAGTAGTGTTAAGTATCCACAGTTTCAGTTTAAAGGTCTTTTACAGGCTAGATATTTAGAAAGTTTTGGTGAAAATGTAGATGTTTTGGGAGTTCATCATTCGACAGGTGAGGTTACTCAAAGTTCGTTTGATATTAAAAGAATGCGTGTAGGGCTAAATACAAAGTTAAGTGAAGCAACTGAAGTTGTAATTTTAGTGAATCTGGCCGATTTCAAATCAGATCCTAAAGGGAAGGTGCTTGAAAATGCTTATGCAAAATATACTTTTAATAAATATATCGCTTTAACCGGAGGTCAGTTTCGTCCGGCATTTGGTATTGAAGAATTAGTTCCGGTAGATATTATAAAATCATTTGACTTTTCGAACCAGTATTATGAATTTGGGAAAAACGGATGGACGAGTTTTCAAATCGGAGCTTCTGCAACAGGATCTGTCGATGTAGGTAAAATCCCTATAAGTTATGCTATTTCAGTTTTAAACGGAAACGGAAGAAATCAGGAAATGGACAATGATAACGGAAAACAATATGCTACCAGATGGGTTTTTGGATTATCAAAAGTTCATAAAATAAATTTGGGTTTGAATGGTGGAATTGGAAAAAGATCTAATCAAAAGGTTTTTGCTGTAGGGGCAGATATTACAAGTGATTTTAAGCTTACCGATAAATTTACTTTTGATTTGCAAATTGAATATAAACAGGGAACGAATCAAAATTTATATTTTTCTTTGCCTCCGGAAGGCAGAACTGCTAAAATTGATGATTATCAAATGCGTGGTATTTATTTTTTACCTAATTTAAGATATCTGGTCGATTATAAAAAACTGACTGCATTGGAGTTATCCTGCCGATTTGAATCCTTTGATAATAATTTTAAAACAAGTCCAAATTTAAGGAGAACTTATACGCCAATGATAAGTCTTGAATTTGGTAAAGCTTATACAGGTCGTATTGAAATGGGATTTGAAATCGATAAATACGATAAAAATATTCCTAATACAGCATATTATAATGACAACCTGTTTTTAATTCAGTTTCAGTGCAGACTTTAGTTTAATTTAATTCTCATCTTATGAAAGAAGTAAAAATTCCTCAAGCCATAATCACACTTGTAGCTGGAATTGCAATTTGGTTAATTCCTGCTCCGGATGGAGTAAAAAATGAAGCCTGGCACTTATTTGCCATTTTTGTCTCTACTATTTTAGGGATCATTCTAAAGGCGGCGCCAATGGGAACCATGTGTATGATTGCTATTGCATTAACAGCTTTTTCGCAAGTGTTAGCTCCGGGTGAGGCGGGAAAATCAATTACTTTGGCACTGAGAGGTTTTGGGGATAAAGTAATCTGGCTGATCGGGATTTCGTTTTTTATTGCGAGAGGTTTTATTAAAACAGGATTAGGAAACAGAATCGCTTTTTTATTTATTAGAATATTCGGAAAAAGTTCTCTTGGTCTGGCCTATGGTTTAGGATTAGCTGATTTGGTTTTGGCTCCAGCCGTGCCAAGTAATACAGCAAGAGGAGGAGGGATTATTTATCCTATCATGAAATCGATGGCAATGAGTTTTGGCTCAGATCCTGAAAAGCCGGAAACACATAGGAAATTGGGTTCATACCTGACTTTGAGTAGTTATAATGTCAATCTGATCGCTTCGTCAATGTTTTTAACGGGGACGGCCAGTAATCCAATGTGTCAAAAATTCGCCCTTGATTTAGGAATTAAAATAAGCTGGATTTCCTGGGCAACTGCTGCAATCGTTCCGGGTTTGGTTTCGTTTTTTGTGATTCCTTTTGTGTTATATAAAATCTATCCGCCTGAATTAAAGAAAACAGGAGATGCTCCGCAAATTGCAGGTCAGAGGCTAAAAGAAATGGGTGCGATCACTCGCGATGAATGGTTGATGTTGCTGACTTTCTTTATTTTGTTATTTCTTTGGATGACAGGAGATTTATTTTCTATCGATGCTACCACAACGGCATTTATTGGTTTGGTCGTTTTGCTTTTAACATCAGTATTGACGTGGGAAGATGTAAAAGCCGAAAAAGGAGCGTGGGATACCATCGTTTGGTTTTCGGTTTTGGTGATGATGGCCAGTTCGCTCAACGAATTAGGATTTATAGGCTGGTTTAGTAATTTGGTAAAAGCCGAAATAGGAGGTTTAAGCTGGCAAATGGCTTTTCCTATTATTATACTGGTGTACTTTTTTAGTCATTATCTTTTTGCAAGTGCGACCGCACACGTTGCTGCGATGTATGCGGCTTTGCTTGGTGTAGGGGTTTCGCTTGGAATTCCTGGTTTGTTATTAGCTTTTATGCTTGGTTTTGTCGGATCTCTTTACGGAACTTTAACGCATTATGGTCATGGGCCGGCACCTGTTTTCTTTGGGAGCGGCTATGTTGATTTAAAAAGCTGGTGGGTCAAAGGTTTAGTCACCGGATTAACAATGTTACTTATTTACATGGTTATCGGTGGGCTATGGCTAAGACTTATTGGGTATTTTTAAAAATTAAATTCGAATTCCGGGAGGAAGTAATTCCTTGTACTGAGGATTTTTTTTGATGAATAATACAATTCTGGGATGAATAGGCATTAATCTGAATTTTTTTTCGATAATTAGTTCCATGATGTTTTTAAGTACGACATCAATTAATGCTTGATTGTCAAAACCTTCTGGTGAGTTGATTTTGGTTAGAAAGATTTTCTTTTCCTGAAATGAATATTCAACAGAAAGTAATCCTTCAGGGACTATGGTTTCAAATTGTCTTGCAAAAGTATTGTCTTTGATTTCCATAGTTTCAATAGGTTCCATATTAGTCATGTTTTTTGGGGATTGAATTAAAAAAATAATAGAAAAAGAACGTTAATAGTATTGTGCAAAAGATCTTGGACGGATCTTTTGATATTGGTTATAATGAGTGCAAAGGTAATCATTTGATTTTCAATATAAAATTATTTTTTGATAGTCCGGTAAAGGCTTGGGTTACGTATGCTTTTTTGTAAATTTATTTTGTTTAAAATAATTATGGTGTAAGATTTGCAGTGCATATTGCTAAATAAAGTAATTTTAGCTTGTAATTAAAAGCTGTAACCATAATCTGTTTCTGTTAAAATGAGTAAAATCCCTGTATATTTTATGCCTGGTCTGGCGGCTAGTCCTGCTATTTTTGAAAGAATCAAATTAGACGAATCTGTTTTTGAGGTATGTTTATTAGAATGGGAGATTCCGCAACCCAAAGAATCCTTGTCTGATTATGCGCTTAGAATTTCGAAAAATATCAAACATGAGAATCCGGTTTTAATTGGGGTTTCGTTTGGAGGAATTTTGGTTCAGGAAATCGCAAAACATATCGAAGCCCGAAAAGTAATTATTATTTCGAGTGTGAGAAGTAATGTTGAATTTCCAAGAAGAATGAAAATTGGTAAAACTACAAAAGCCTACAAGCTGATTCCGATGAAGTTGATTTTGAATATCGAAAATCTGGCAAAATATTCGTTTGGAGAAAAAATCAATAAACGAATTAAATTATACGAGAAGTTTTTAGCGGTTCGTGATCTTAAGTATTTGCAATGGGCAGTAGAATCGGTTATTTTATGGGACAGAAATGAAATCGATACAAAAGTGATTCATATTCATGGCGATCAGGATGATGTTTTTCCTATAAAGTATATCAACAGTTGTATTGTGGTAAAAGGCGGAACTCATATTATGATCCTGAATAAATATAAATGGCTGAATGAGAATTTACCTTCGATCATCTTGGAAGATTAAATTTTGGGAAATTGCATTTTTTTTTTTTTTTTTTAAATCCCAAATTCCAAATGTTTTGTGATTAGGGATCTTATATAAAGGTAGTTGCGTGAAAAATGTATGCGCAAACAAAGTCATTGCGAGGCACGAAGCAACCATCCAAACAATAAGCAAGCTTTCAAGATGTGCTGCATGAGATTGCTTCGTTCCTTGCAAAGACAAGATTGGGTTGACGCTTCGATTCCCATGAGCCTGACAACAAAAAAATCCCAAACTCTTTGGAATTTGGGATTTTAAAATATTGTGATTTAAAGAAATCTAGATTTTCTTCATTTGATCTTTCATCATTGTGATTTGCTCTTTCAGCATTCCTTGCTTGTCTAATTTCTTCGCTTCGTTAAGTAGGTTTGTTGCTTCAAGCTTTCTGCGGCGTGACATTGCAACTCCAGCAAGGTTTAATTTTGCTACGGCTAAATCCATATCCATTGATAGTCCTAGTTCGATTGCTTTTTTGAAATGTTTCTCAGCCTGATTGATATTTGTTTGAGATAACATGATTCCGTGAAGGTAATTAAAGTATCCTTGTTGTTTTCTAACTAAAGCCGCTTCCGGGTTTTTGATGTATGCCAGCCATTTTTTAGCACCTTCGAAGTCTTGTTTTCTTAATTTTAGGAAGGCTAAAAGGATAAATTCGTTTTTAAAGTAAAGAAATATTGGAATTGCCGTCAATAATATAAGGAAGATTCCGTTCCCGATATTGCTTTCCGTAAATTGCCAGATGCCAGCAACTACAAGAAGTCCGGCTAAAATAAGTTTAATATTTTTGTGAAACATAATAGATGTATATTTGTGATTGCAAATATAGTAAAATGAATTAAAAATATTTTTATAAAACTACTTGCGAGAAAAAAAAGTCTTTGTATATTTGCACTCGGTTTTGGAATAACGATATTCAAAACAGAAAAACAGAAAATAGACACCATTTTAAAGATACAAAGCAATGAGCAAAAGAACATTTCAACCATCGAAAAGAAAAAGAAGAAATAAGCACGGATTTATGGACAGAATGGCTTCTGCGAATGGAAGAAAAGTTCTGGCGCGTAGAAGAGCTAAAGGAAGACATAAATTAACTGTTTCTAGCGAGCCTAGACACAAAAAATAATGTTTGTATAAACATACATAAGGCGATTACTTTTTTAGTATCGCCTTTTTTTATACCTTGTCGGTAAAAAAAAATGTAACATTCTAGTTTTTAAAGCACTGTGAATGTTTTTGAATACATATAATAACTACACAATACATACAAAATGCCTAAAGACACATCAATAAAATCAGTTTTAATAATAGGGTCAGGACCTATTGTTATTGGTCAAGCTTGCGAATTTGACTATGCAGGATCTCAATCTGCTCGTTCTATTCGTGAAGAAGGGATTGAAGTTATCTTGATAAACTCAAATCCAGCGACTATTATGACCGACCCAACAATGGCCGATCATGTATATTTGAAACCTTTAACTACAAAATCGATTATTGAGATTCTGAAAGAACATCCACAAATTGATGCTGTTTTGCCAACAATGGGCGGACAAACGGCTTTGAATTTATGTTTGGAAGCTGAAGAAAAAGGAATCTGGCAGGATTTTGGAGTAAAATTAATTGGAGTTGACGTAAACGCTATTAATATTACCGAGGACAGAGAGCAGTTTAAACAGCTTTTAGAAAAAATTAATGTACCAACTGCGCCTGCAAAAACAGCTACTTCGTACTTAGAAGGAAAAGAAATTGCACAGGAATTTGGTTTTCCGCTTGTAATTCGTCCTTCGTTTACACTTGGAGGAACTGGAGCAGCAATTGTTTACAAAAAAGAAGATTTTGATGAGCTTTTAACTCGCGGACTTGAAGCATCACCAATTCACGAAGTTTTGATTGACAAAGCTTTGATGGGATGGAAAGAATATGAGTTAGAACTTTTAAGAGATAAAAATGATAATGTTGTCATCATCTGTTCGATTGAAAATATGGATCCAATGGGAATTCATACTGGAGATTCGATTACGGTGGCACCAGCAATGACATTATCAGACACAACATTCCAGAAATTACGTGACTATGCCATCCTGATGATGCGTAGTATCGGTAATTTTGCAGGAGGCTGTAACGTACAATTTGCAGTTTCGCCAGATGAAAAAGAAGATATCGTAGCGATCGAGATTAACCCTCGTGTGTCTCGTTCATCTGCTTTAGCCTCTAAAGCAACTGGATATCCAATTGCTAAAATAGCTTCTAAACTGGCTTTAGGATACAACTTAGATGAATTGCAAAACCAGATTACAAAATCGACTTCGGCTCTTTTTGAACCAACTTTGGATTATGTAATCGTAAAAATACCTCGTTGGAACTTTGATAAATTCGAAGGTGCCGACAGAACTTTAGGTCTTCAGATGAAATCTGTAGGTGAGGTAATGGGAATTGGACGTTCGTTCCAGGAAGCATTACATAAAGCAACTCAATCTCTTGAAATTAAGAGAAATGGTTTAGGTGCTGACGGAAAAGGATATAAAAACTACGAAGAGATTATAGAGAAACTAACTTTTGCAAGTTGGGATCGTGTTTTTGTAATTTATGATGCTATCGCAATGGGAATTCCGTTGAGCCGTATTCATGAAATTACTAAAATCGATATGTGGTTCCTGAAACAATACGAGGAACTTTATACTTTAGAGAAAGAAATTTCGAACTATAAGATATCTAATCTTCCAAAAGAACTTTTGCTTGAAGCGAAACAAAAAGGTTTTGCCGACAGACAAATTGCTCACATGGTAAATTGTTTAGAAAGTGAAGTGCATACTTTACGTATGGATCAAAACATCAACCGTGTGTTTAAATTGGTTGATACTTGTGCGGCTGAGTTTAAGGCAAAAACACCTTACTATTACTCTACTTTTGAGGCTGAAATCGAAAAAGCAAATGGTGAGCGTTATGTAGATAACGAAAGTATTGTAACCGATAAAAAGAAAATTATAGTTCTGGGTTCAGGACCAAACAGAATTGGACAAGGAATTGAGTTTGATTATTCTTGTGTACACGGAGTTTTGGCTGCTAAAGAATGTGGTTACGAAACAATCATGATCAACTGTAATCCTGAAACGGTTTCAACTGACTTTGATACGGCTGATAAATTATACTTTGAACCAGTTTTCTGGGAACATATTTACGATATCATTCAGCATGAAAAACCAGAAGGTGTTATTGTACAGTTAGGTGGACAAACAGCTTTGAAACTGGCTGAAAAATTATCTAAATACGGAGTAAAAATTATCGGAACTAGTTTTGATGCACTTGATTTAGCAGAAGACAGAGGACGTTTCTCAGATTTATTGAGAGAACTACATATTCCTTTCCCACAATTTGGAATTGCTGAAACGGCTGACGAAGCTTCTGCACTTGCTGATACTTTAGATTTTCCATTATTGATTCGTCCTTCTTATGTATTAGGAGGTCAGGGAATGAAAATCGTAATCAACAAAAAAGAATTAGAAGAACACGTTATCAATTTATTGAAAACGATTCCAGGAAATAAATTATTGCTGGATCACTATTTAGCCGGAGCAATCGAAGCTGAGGCTGATGCAATTTGTGATGCTGATGGTAATGTGTATATCATAGGAATTATGGAGCACATCGAACCTTGCGGAGTTCACTCTGGAGATAGTAATGCTACATTGCCTCCTTTTAACTTAGGAGAATTCGTAATGCAACAAATTAAAGATCATACTAAAAAGATTGCAAGAGCGCTGAAAACAGTTGGTCTAATCAATATTCAGTTTGCGATAAAAGACGATACAGTTTATATTATCGAGGCAAACCCTAGAGCGTCAAGAACGGTACCATTTATTGCAAAAGCTTACGGAGAGCCTTATGTAAACTATGCTACGAAAGTAATGTTAGGTCATAATAAAGTAACTGACTTTGATTTTAACCCACAATTAAAAGGTTATGCGATCAAACAACCGGTTTTCTCTTTCAGTAAATTCCATAATGTAAACAAAGCATTAGGACCAGAGATGAAATCGACAGGAGAAAGTATCTTGTTTATTGATGACTTAAAAGACGATCAATTCTACGAATTGTACTCTAGAAGAAAAATGTATTTGAGTAAATAATCTCAAATTCTAATATAAAAAGAAAAGCTCCAATGAAAAATTGGAGCTTTTTTAGTTTTATGGTATGTTGATTCTTTAAAAAGAGATCAGGTATAGTTTTGCAACATTCAATCTTCATTCTTAATAAGCAAAATCATATTTAAAATTAAAAGTACCATCTGTTACTTTTGTTGTAATAGGGTTTGAAGCGCTTACCGGTTTTGAATCGTCTTCAACACAACTAAATGAAAATGTACCTGCAAGGGTTTTTGCACTTAAGTCAATCGAAGTTATTGATATATTTCCTTCAATTACCTCCTGCATATTTTCTTTACTCAAAGCCATCGAAACTTCAATCTGTGTTTTTGAGGCGTCATATGTGCTTTTGGTAATAGTATAGCTGCCTATTTTAAGATCGCTTCTTTTAATGTAAAGCCTAATTTCTTCTAATCCTTTTCTTCCTACAAGTTGAATATATTCTGTTGCAGGATAATAATCAAATAATGGCTTTGTGGCAAAATTTGAGTTAAAAGGATTGTTGACTTCCCACAATGTGCTATCAACTTTTGCTGTCATTGCAAATTTTGAGGTTGGTGAAGTAGGGGTTTCAGGATTTTCTTCGCTGTTATTATCGCTAGAACAGCTGTTTAGTAAAAGAATTAAAAAAAGTAATAGGGTTTTTAAAGTAGTTTTCATCAATGATTTTTAGATGTTAATTAAGGGATAAATGTAGATTAATTTTTGTTAATATTAAATTTGCAGTACAATATTTTGTAATAAAAAAGCTCTATAATGGAGCTTTTCGTTTTGTTGACCTGGAAGTTGTTTTTGCTTGATTATAATGCTAAGAGATTACTCATTTTGGCTAAATGCCATATTATCTCTCGTATTTTTTTGTACTGAAATAGCGCCAAACAATGCTAATAAAAATGCAAATGCGTAAAAACCTTTTTCACTTGGTAAAATGGTAGCATTCCAAAGTCCAACAGCTAATAGTACAATTGATAAAAGTGTTCCGAACCAGCAAATTCCGTAGTAAATATCTGTTACGGGAAGTTTTTCAAGTCTGTCTCTAACGCTTTTTTGTAATGAAACTACAGCAAAAAGACCAAACATTAGAACTGTAAAGTAATATCCTTTTTCATTTAGTAGCATTTCGGCTCTAGCAAGTCCAACGATGTATCCAACCATTCCTGCTCCAAGAGCTACCCATGATGCCGCTATAAAGGCATTCGATGTTTTTTGTACCATATTAATTTATTTTCATGTTTTGGTTAATAACAAATATAGATAAATTAGGTTCATATCAAAGCAATTCAAATAAAGTATTATTCAGTATAATCTTCTAAAAATGTTATATAAAAAAAAGCTCCAAAATTATGGAGCTTTCTCGTTTAAAGTAAGATAGATGTATTATTTAACCAATTGCTGTAAAGGTTTTAATTGTTCCATGTCGATTTTTGATTCTCTTAAAACAGACATTAAAGTCATGATGTTATTTGGGTTCATGTTTTCGCCCAATACACGCACTACTGCAAATCCGTTTTCTTTTCTATTGGCAAAAACTACAAACTCTTTGATGTTGTCATCAGCACCTACATAACTTATTGACGCGCCATCTTTACCTGAGCCAAAACTCATCAATTGCTGGTATTTAGGATCTTTTAGAATCGCTTTGACTTTGGCTCTTTCTGCTTCAAATTGAACCTGATTGGTAGTGTTCGCTTTAAAAGCCAGAATGTTCATCTTGTCAAATGATTTTAAAGCTTCGTTTTGTTCTGCAGATAATTTTGTTTTTTCTACGTTTAAAATACTTGGAGAAACATCAAGAGCAATAAAATTTTTGTTATCTGTGTTTTCTACAAAATATTTTTGCAACGAAGGATCAGAATTACAACTTACTAAAGTCAGTAATACTAAAAGGGCTGAGGTAAAAATGTTGGTTTTCATCTTATTTTTTGCCTTTAGAGGCTTTTTTTAGATCAGAACCACCAGGAAGTTGCATCTTATCTGTAAGTACTGAAATTTCGTTGATATCAAAATTACCTGTTAATGATAATAAAACAGTTTCGTCGTTTTTCGCCCCGTCAACGTACATTAATAATTCTCTTATTTGAGAATCTGATGCTCCTGATTTTACAGATATTCTAACGTTTCTCCCGCCATCATTAATTCGCATTAATTCTTCTAATCCTGCCGTTTTTACATATTTGTCAGCAGAGGCTTTCATATCAGCTTCAATTTTAGGATTTTTAGTAGTAAACACTTTTAAGTTGTCTAATTTTTTAATGAGATTAATGTACTGTTGTGTTTCTTTATCAGAGGGATCAGCTTTTACTTTGCTCATTAAATCAAACATTTTTTTGTTTACAATTACAGAGGTTACATCGTCCTGACCATCAAATTTGTCAAATGCACCCTGTGCATAAAAAGTAGTGGTAACGAATGCGAAAACTAGTGTTATGATGAAATTTTTCATTTTGATTGATGTTTTATTGTTTAAAAATTTTATTTTTTGATTGTTCATATTCCTTAATGTATTGTACACTTCCAATACCTACATTAACATTGCTTGATAATAAGGCTAAAGCTTTTTGAGTTGCTGCTAATGCTTCTTCCGGATTATCATAGGTTCCTAGTTCTGTTTGCGCTACAGCCAGAGCTGCATTTTTTTCGCTTACATAAAAATAGGTTCCAACTCCTAATAAAACAACAACAGAAGCCGCTATCGATAACCACGCCACATTTCGTTTTTTAGTTTTTAGTGGTATGTCCTGCGTCGATTTTTGTTCTTTTACCTGAGAGAAATAACCAAATATAGGTTTGTATTGCTTTAAATGCTGCGCAACATTTGGTGAAGAAAAATAGTCTTTTAATTCTTTTTCCTCTGCAATACTGGTTTCTCCCTGAAAGTATTTTTCTAATAGATCTTCTATTTTATTGAATTCCATAACTGTGTGTGTTAACCATTGATTCTCTAATTTTTTTTCTCGCTCTCGAAAGTGCTACCCGAATAGCCGTTTCATTCATGTTGACAATTTTAGCAATTTCATCAAATTCATATTGTTCAACATCGCGTAACTGAATTAATATTTGTAATTGCTCGGGCAACTGACTTATAATTTTCTCCACCCATTCTAAGCTATTCGAATCCTCTAATTTTTTATCCAACTGAGGTTCCCGGTCGGTATAGTTATTATGTACAATTTGAAGATTTCCTGCTCTTTTCGATTTTAACTGATCCAGACAATAATTTTTTGTCATTGTCATCGCTAGTGCCTCGACACTATTATAGCTGTCTAAATTTTCTTTTTTATTCCATAATTTAACTATTACTTCCTGCGTAGCATCTTCGGCCTCTTCTGTACTGGTTAATAATCTTTTTGCCAGACGAAAAACTTTGTCTTTAAAAGGATTTATTAATTCTATAAACACATTCTGATTCATAAAATTGGTTGGTTATTCGTTAGCTTATATAGTCAAGACGAGGCACTATTATTTTTGTTACAGCAGAGTATAATTTTTTTTATAATAAAAAACACTTTAAAAATATCATAGTTAAAACTAAAGATACTATTTTTACGTTAATACTACATAGATACCTACTATATGAAAACAATTTTAAAGGGCGTACTGTTATTATTTTTACTTGCTTTTTCTTTGCAGTCTTGTGAGGATCAGGATGATGTTGCCGCTCCGGCTGATTTGCAGGTGAATGATTTTATTTGGAAAGGCTTAAATCAATACTATTTATGGCAAGCCGATGTACCTAATTTAGCCGATGAACGTTTTAATAATAATCAGGAATTATTAAATTCTTTTTTACGAGGATATTCTCAACCGGAAGATTTATTCCAGGCTTTATTAAATAAACCTATTAGCAAATTTCCAAAAGGTCAGGCAATTGATCGCTTTAGTTGGATTGTATCTGATTATACTGTTTTAGAACAGGAACTTCAGGGAACTACAAAAAATAATGGTGTCGACTTTAGATTAAGTTATAAGCCTAATAGTACAACTGATTTAGTGGGTTATGTACGTTATATTATTCCTAATTCTGATGCTTCAGGAAAACAAATAAAACGTGGAGATCTTTTTACAGCAATAAATGGAACTCAACTTACCGTTTCAAACTATCAATCTCTTTTGGCAGCCGATAGTTATACTCTAAATATGGCTGATTTTAATGGTACAAGTTTTGAATCTAATGGAAAAACAGTTTCTTTAGTAAAAACAACTTTAGACGAAAATCCTATTTTTATCAATAAAGTGATTACTTCAGGTAGTCATAAAATTGGTTATTTAATGTATAATGGTTTTTATGCCAATTACGATGCGCAATTAAATGCTGCTTTCGCCGAATTGAAATCGCAAGGAATTACAGATCTTGTTTTGGATTTAAGATATAACGGCGGCGGTTCTATACAAACTGCAACGCGTTTGGCAAGTATGATTACAGGTCAGTTTACGGACAAGATTTTTGCTAAGGAAAAATGGAATGCAAAAATAAATGCAGCTTTTGAAATTGATAATCCGGAATATCTAAATAATCGTTTTGTAGACAAAGTAGATGGAGCGGCAATAAGCAGTTTAAACTTGTCTAAAGTATATATTCTAACTACTACAGGTACAGCTTCTGCGAGTGAATTAGTTATAAATGGTTTGGTGCCGTATATTTCAGTAGTTCAGATAGGGGAAACAACAGTGGGTAAAAACGTTGGTTCTGTTACTTTATATGATTCTCCAACTTTTGGAAAAGCAAAAAGAAATCTAAATCACAAATACGCTATGCAGCCTTTGGTGCTAAAAATAGTAAATGCTGCTGATTTTGGAGAGTATACAGATGGATTAAAACCAACTTATGAACAACTAGAGCGTATTACTAATCTGGGAGTTTTAGGTGATACATCAGAACCGTTATTAAGTGTTGCTATTTCGCAAATTACAGGAGCAACGGGTAAAAAAGCGCAACTGGATAAAGGTATTGTTTTAAAGAATTTTACAGATACCAAAGCAATGGATGGTATCAGAAATCAGATGTATGTTAAAGATGCTCCGGAGGGACTTTTAAGATCATTAAAATAATAAACATAAAAAAGGCTTTCAGAAATGAAAGCCTTTTTTTATCCAAAATAATAAACTAATTCTATTCTTAGATTAGTTGTTAAAGTAAAATCCGTTTGGATTAACACCTACGCTAAATTCATTAGCAAGTTTTCCTGTTAGAGAATAGATATAAATATCTCCATTATCTACATTATTTACTTTGTCTGCAACATATATCTTGCTATTTTTTACTGCTAGTCCATAAAGTGAGGTAACCTCAGTAGCCTTGAAAATTGGAGCAGTTGGTAAAGCTGTAGCGCTTGTAGCAAGAGAGTAAATATTACTGTCAATAGTGTAATATAATTTATCGTTTTCAATATCTAAATATCCAGGATGTATTACACCATCAAAACTAAGAGTAGATGTAATAGTATTACTGCTTAAACTAACTTTTACTAATTTACCAGCTGTTTGTGTGGGAGCATAGTAAGGATATCCTTCGCATAAAATATACAAGCTTCCATTGTCTTTTACCAATCCTCCAGGCATATCACCTACCACGAAGTTAGTCACTACCGAGTTAGTTGCAGCATTAATTACAGTTAATGAATTTCCGAAGTTGTAACCTCCTTTATGAGTTACATAAAGTTTACCGCCGTTTTCAATTATTTTTTCAGGTCCTTCAACTACAGGAATTTTAGATGTTATAGTGTTTGTGGTAAGGTCGAGAATCCCTACGTAATCATCATTTGGATCAGCTCCGTCCCCCCAGTTTGTAACATATCCTTTTCCGTTTGCAAAAGCGATATATCTAGGGGTTTTGATGTTTGCAGTAACAGTAGCGATGCTCTTGAAAGTATATCTGTTTACTACTTCAATTTTATTAGAATTATTTACAACCAGGTAAGCGAAGTCTCCATTAAAACCGATGCATTGAATAATGTCATTTGTTGTTTTTTCAGGATTTAATAAAGAAAAAACATTGTTTTCAATTTTTAAATCATCTGATAGATAAGATACATTTCCATTCGATTTAAGAAATTGACCTTCATTTGCAATAAATAATCCACCTTCGTAATTTCCGCGAGGTTCTGGTGCAGTATCATCATTATCGCTGCTACATGACACGAAAAATGCCGAGCTTATTATGACAGTTAAAAATAGTTTGTTAAATCTTTTCATCGTATTTAAAAATTAAGGTTTATGTATATTGTATAATTTCTTCCCGGCATTTGTCTGTTGGTAACGGGTTGATAATTTTCATTCCAGATATTTAAAGCTTGTATGCCAAGTTTATAACTGTTCTTTTTTCCAAAATCGTAATCAACACCAATATTCCCAATATTATAATCTTTTACTTTACTCGCAGGATTATTAAAAGGCGTTGTATAAGCATCTCCGTTGTATAAGTATTGAAAATAAGAAGATACTTTTTTCCAATTATAAGAAACCGATCCTGTTAGTTTATGGTAAGGAACGTAAATCAATTGCTTGTAAACAGATTCTCCTTTTATTATTTGTTTACTTTCAGAAACCGTATAAGCGTAAGTTCCGTTAACGGTAAAATTGTTGTTTCCTATTTTGGGTCTCCATTCTAATACTATTTCGGCGCCATAAGCTCTTACTTTATCTGTGTTTTCCGGTGACCAGGCGCCACCGCTTCCTTCAGTCGGAACCCAGCGTAATAAGTCTTTGATCGAATTATAATAGGTTGTCAGAGAGACAGAAAAATTCTTTGTAAAAAACTCATTGCCAATTTCTGCCTGATAAGAAGTTTCACGTCTTAGATCAGGATTACCGCTTCCTTCCCAAAACAAATCATTATATGTAGGCATTCTGAAATTTTTTGAAGCGTTAAATTTCACACGATAAAAATCAGTAAATTGATAACGTGTTCCAAAAGAAAACAGGAATGGATTCCCGAAATTATCGGTTACTTCCTGGCGTATGCTGGCATTGTAATCCCATTTTTCAGTAACTAAATGACTTAACAGCAAACTAGCCGAGCCAACTTCTCTTTTTGCATTATCGATGCTCGAACCATATCCTTTATTACGACTGTAATCGACAATAGTGTTTAGTTTGATTTTATCATTTACATCAAAAGCCAAATCATATTTTATGATAGAAGTTTCAACTTTTCCATAGGTAAACAGTTCAGAATTTATATTGGCAAAATACTTATAGGACTCGCCAATATGTGCCAATTTCAATTTTGATGTAAAACTATTAAACAGACTTTCCCATTCTAATAAATTTCGGGTATTAAAATCGTTGTACTTTGTTTTGGTTTCTGTGGGTGTGATTAAAGAAAAATGACGCTCTGCATCATAAAACTGGCTGTATGCTTTTATGGTATTTTTAGCATCTATTTTATACCCAAAAGTGGTGTTCATGCTGGTGTTATAATACTCACCATTTATGTTTCTCTGATCTGTTGTGCCAGGATATTTAAAATCATTATCAGAGCTATTTCTGGAGATATTGACCTGTAAACTATATTTATCAGAAGATGCGTTGATGCGATAATTGGCACTCAAAGTATTGTAACTTCCCAGGCTAAAAAATACCTGATTAGAGAATTCGTTTTTAAATCTCAAATCA
The DNA here is from genome assembly GCF_015350725.1 of Flavobacterium sp. CSZ. Lineage (NCBI taxonomy): Bacteria > Pseudomonadati > Bacteroidota > Flavobacteriia > Flavobacteriales > Flavobacteriaceae > Flavobacterium > Flavobacterium sp. CSZ. The sequence goes on along the minus strand of NZ_JADKPQ010000009.1, from coordinate 43,558 downwards.
TTATTAAGGTGAATGCTTCCGCCGATGGCACTGCTTCCGTATAAAACACTTCCTCCACCAGCTTTCACAGCTATAGAATTAAAATCCCTTGTTCCGATGGTGTTGAAATCCGTCTGACCTAAAAATTGTGAATTAATGTTGATACCATTCCAGATAACAGCAGTTTGTGCTGCAGTAGTTCCCCTGAAAGAAGGTCCGGATGTCATACCAAAACCATTTTCCTTAAAATAAATGACAGTATTGAAATTTAAAAGAGAAGTTAAAGAAGAGGCGTTTTTACTGATAACGGAATCATTTAATACCTGAACCAATTGTGAGGCAGAGTACTTTTTAAGATTAGCGTCTGAAACGACAACTTCTTTTAGTTTATTAATAGTATCATTCTGCGCCATAATAATTTGGCACAGCAGCAATAAACAAAATGCGAAAAGTTTTTTTAAAGTCATAATTTCTAAACTCTTTTTCCCGAGAGCTTGATATTTGTTACAAAGGCAGGTCTCCTGGCTTGCGTCTTGTTGTTTACCTTCCCATTCGCCGGGGCGAGCAGTGGTATTAGAGTTAACAACAAACATTCTTTTTAGAACTAAGCTTACAGTTGCGGGTACAGCTCAAGATTTTGATTATTACTTGATTCCCTTTTAATGTGTTTTGAAATAACACAACCTTAATTGGTTGCAAAGATAAAGTTAAAAATATCGAATTTTCTAATTTGTTTGACTATTAAGGATAAAATTTAAACAAAAAGGTATTTAAAGTGCTATTTTTATTACCTCACCAAAATCTACTTTGTTATTAAAGGTATCTTTTAGAGGCAACGAAGTATGATGACATAAAATACTACGTATTACTCCTGCGTGCGCTACTATAATGATAGGTTTTGTTATTTCTTTTGAAATTTGAGATAAAAAAATCCCCACTCGTTCGTGTAATACAACAAATGATTCGCCATTTGAAACCCTGATATTTACAAAATCCTCCATCCAGGGATTAAGTTGCTCCGGCGGAATTTCATTCCAGTTTTTCATTTCCCAATCGCCAAAATTCATTTCCATTAAACGATCTTCTTTTTCAAATGCAATTGTTTTAATATGATCCTGAATATATTCAGCTAAAATGACACAACGTTTTAGTGGACTCGAAAAAATTATTGCTTCAGGAGGTAATTGCGAAACGATATTTTCAAAAACAGATTCAAAAGGTTCTGCCAAATCTACATCAGATTGTCCGTAACAAACTCCTTTTTCGCAAATCGTTTCGGTATGACGAACTAGATAAATTTCCATATCAAAAGAATACTTAAATAATAAACAACCTCGCAAACCTGTTGTGTTGCGCCAAGACAGTCTCCAGTATAACCATCAATCCATTTCTGGAAATAACGTGCAAGAAAAAATCTTGCTATAAAAACAGGAATTAAAGCCAAAAGGAATTTATATTGAAAATAAGAGAAAACGAAAAGAGGAAGTAATCCGAAGAAAAACGAACCGAAAATTTCTTTCCAGCTATGGTTTTTTGCAATAGGTTTACTTTTACTCGAAGCATCGTCTCTGGAATATTCATGCGTAAAAATAATAGAGATGGCAGCCAAACGGCTCAAAGCATGAGCAGAAATAAACAAAATAAAAACCTGAATAAGTGCAATAGAATTATCTCCTTTAAAAAGCGAAACAGATTCTGAAAGCAATTTGAATTTTAATAAAAAAAGCAAAACCAAACCAATAGCTCCATAAGCACCAATCGCGCTGTCTTTCATAATAATCAGGATTTTTTCTTTGGTCCAGCCGCCACCAAAACCATCACAAACATCTGCAAAGCCATCTTCGTGAAAAGCTCCGGTAGTAAGAACAGAAACAATAAGGGCAAAAATTACCGCTGTTTCTGTTGAAAGAAAAAACGAAAAAAGATAGAAAGCCAGAAAAGAAATGCTCCCCACAATCCAGCCAATCAAAGGGAAATACCGAGTGGCTTTGTTTAAATAATCAGGATGATGGTCAATGTTTTTGGGACAAGGAATTCTGGTGTAAAACATTAAAGAGGTAAAGAAAATATGTAGTTCTTTTTTCATTTAAGAATTGTGATTATATATTTACGATTAGGACTGCAAACTGAAACTGCAAACTGCGACTTTTTTCATTTCCTGCTAACCCCCGCACTTTCAAAACTTGCCATATCATTCAAAAAAGTTTCAGCCGATTTTAAAATTGGAAAAGCAATTGCACATCCAGTTCCTTCGCCCAAACGTAAATCAAGATTTAAAATAGGTTTTGCATCTAGGTAATCAAGAAGTTTTTGATGCGCTTTCTCGGCAGAGCAATGACAGAAAACGGCGTTATTTTTAATGTCAGGATTTATTTTAAAAGCAATCAAAAATGCGGTGCTGCAAATAAAGCCATCAACTAAAATTAGCATTTTATTATCAAAAGCGGTCAACATTCCGCTGGCGATTTGTATAATTTCAAAACCTCCAAAATAGGAGAGCTGTTGTTTTAATTCGGCTTGACCGGAATAATTTTCAATCGCTTTTTTTAGAATATTTTGTTTCTCAAGTAGTTTTTCATTTTCGACTCCAGTTCCTTTTCCAACACAATCTTCGATAGGTAAACCCGTTAAAAGGCTCATTAAAACCGAAGCTGTAGAAGTATTTCCAATTCCCATTTCGCCAAAACCAATACAATTAGAACCGGTTTTAGCAATGTGCTCAACAATCGATTTTCCTTTATCGAAACACAACTGTAATTCGGTTTCGCTCATAGCAGGAATGTATGAAAACGACTGCGTTCCTTTTGCAATTTTCGCATGAATTAAATTCGCATTGGTGGGGAAATCATAATTTACACCAGCATCTACAATCGATAATTGAATGTCATTCTGATTACAGAAAATATTTATCGCTGCACCACCTTCGAGAAAATTACCCACCATTTGTCGGGTAACATCTTGCGGATAAGCACTCACGCCATGATTGGCAATGCCGTGATCTGCGGCAAAAACCACAATATTAGGATTTGTTATTTTTGGATTCAGAGTTTCAAAAACCGTTGCCATCTGAAAAGCCAGCTTTTCCAGAGTTCCTAAAGAACCAATAGGTTTGGTTTTAGAATCTATTTTTTCCTGTAAAAGTCTAGTGAAATCAGGTTTTGGTTCAGCTGATTTTTCAACTTTTAGATTAAAATCTAAAACAGGAATTTCGGTAACGTTTTTAATTTCTGTACAAATCGGAGCTTCAGATTTTTGTTTCCAATGTAACTGCTGCAACATAGGTTGATTATCGTAATTCGTTGCTGGTTTTCCAATACAGAAATAACCCAAAGGTTCTATATTTTCAGGTAAATCAAGGATCTTTTTAAACTGATAATAATCTAAAATCGAAACCCAACCCATGCCGTAACCCTGCTCTGTAAGCGAAAGCCAGATATTTTGGGCAGCGCAAACCGAACTAAATTTTACCGCTTCGTTACTGCCTACAGTCCCAATCGTAAACTGATTGAGAACCGATCGATCATAAGCAATAATAAGCCCGATTGGTGCTTCTTCAATCGCTTCCAATTTCAAGGATTTATAGTGCTCCTTTTGTTCCGGATTATCGGTAAGTTCCTCTGCTTTTTTATTGTAATCTAAAAACAGATTTTTTACAGCCGTTTTAACTTCATCAGATTTAATGATAAAATAGCGCGTAGCATCAGTCAAACCAACAGATGGTGCCCAATGTCCGGCCTGTAAAGCTTTCTCTATTACTTCATCAGGAACTTCATCGGCAGTAAAATGTCGGGTATCCCGGCGCGATTTTAAAATATCATCTAAGTAGCTCATTATTAAATTCCATTTTTTTTAAATTCCAAATATGTGGAAAATTCCAAAATATAAATTCCAAATTCCAACTCAATATCAATGACAATTTCAATGTCAATGACAAAAAATTATTTTAATGTGAAATTTTAATATTTAAGTAAAGATAAAGTATAGCGTTGGAATTTGGGATTTTAAAATTTGAGATTTTTTATTGACATTGACATTGATTTTTGAAATTGCCATTGTCAGCCTTTTATCTTAACCGAAATCCCTGAAACCATCAAAACCACCTCATCAGCATTAGATGCCAAAAACTGATTCATCCAGCCTTGCAATTCGGTAAATTTTCTGCCAATATGAGTTTCGGCATGAACACCCATTCCAATTTCGTTGGTGACAATAATTAGTGTGGCATTTTTTTGATTGGCAATCGAAAGAAACTCTTTTTTAGCTTCGTCCAGACTTAAATTCACATCATATTGATGATCTGTAAAAAAGTTGGTCAGCCAGAGCGTTACACAATCGATCAAGGCTATTTTTTCGGTAAAATCAATTTTACTTAAATACTTTTCCTCTTCAATATTCGTCCATCGTTCATCACGTTCTTGTTGATGGCGATCGATTCTGTTCTGGAAATCAGTATCCCATTTTCTTGCCGTTGCCACATAAATCGGTGAATCTGAAAGTTGTAAAGCCAGGTTTTGCGCATAGCTGCTTTTTCCTGATCGTTCGCCTCCTGTAATTAAGTAAATCATTATAATTGTGAATTGTAAGTTGTAAGTTGTGAATTGTTATGGCGTTCCCTACGGTCGGGCTATCCGCTATATCTTTTATTTTTTAAAGAAAAAAATAAAAAGATACCGCTGCTATCCCTAACGCAAAAGACCAATAGCATTAAAAAAAACAGTTATAAATTTATAACTAATAATTCATAACTCATAACTTTTAATATGGGCAATGACGACAATCATTTCCGCAGCAAGAGCCTCTTTTTAGATGAAACCATGTTTTAAAAACATAATTGCCATTTTCAATATAATAATCGATTCCTTCAATTAATTTTTCCTGTTTGGATAAAGTTATAGCTTTGTTTTTAAGCGCTTTTTGAGGTGTAATCGTTTCTACATAAGCATCAATTTTGTCTTCGCAAGCTTCTTTAAAACAAACCGGGCAGAGGCAATCGCCACCTTCAGAAAGATTAAAAATAGGAGGAAAATCATTGCACCAACATTTGCTTTCTGCTGAAATATCTCCACAAGTAAAAGAAGATTCGCAGCTGGAACAAACTTTTGTTTTTATGCTATTCATAGGTTAAAAGTGGTATTTGTTGCGTTTTGTAAGAATAAAGGTAAATAAAAAAAATAGAAATTGCGTTACCTTTGTCACTATCAAAACGTAAATGATGAAATGGTGATGATTTAAATTAAATGTCAAAATCATGAAATCAATAACTATTCCTTAAAATAAGATAACCTATATATGAAACATTTATTCTCTAAATTGATTTTTATTTTACCTTTTTTTCTTCTTGTAGGATGTAAAAAAAATGAAACTGAAACTGTTGCAAAATCTGCCAATGCAAAAAATAGTATCGAATACGCATCTGGCCTATCTATCGTAAAGCACGATGGGTATTCAGTTGTAACCGTAACAGAACCGTGGCCAAATGCCAATGCAAAGTTTACTTATGTTCTAAAAGAAAAAGAAGCGAAAGTTCCGGACAGCTTACAAAAATATACCACAATAAAAGTTCCTTTAGAATCTGTTGTAGTAACCTCAACAACCAATATTCCGTTTCTTGAAATGTTAGAAGTCGAAGATAAATTGATCGGATTTCCTCATACTGATTATGTTTCATCTGAGAAAACAAGAGTTCTAATCGATAAAGGATCAGTTAAAAATGTTGGTGAAAACGAAAAGTTAAATATCGAGCAATTAATCGAATTGTCTCCGGATTTGATTGTAACTTTTGGTGTAGACAATAATAATCCAGCGCTGGATAATTTAAAGAAAAGTGGTTTAAATGTTTTAATTCAAGCCGACTGGATGGAGCAGTCTCCACTAGGAAAAGCAGAATGGATCAAACTTTACGGGGCTTTATTTGGTAAAGAAGACAAAGCCAAAGAATTATTTGATAAAATTGTTTTGAGTTACGATCAGGCCAAAAAATTAGTGGCCGATAAACCTGCCACTTCAACTGTTTTATACGGTTCTATGTACGAAGATGTTTGGTATGTAGCCAAAGGAAATAGCTGGGTAGCACAGTTTATGAAAGATGCCCATGCTAATTATTTATGGGCAGATTTAAAAGGAACGGGAAGCGAAGGTTTATCCTTTGAAAAAGTATTGGTAAAAGCCAAAACTGCCAATTTCTGGATTGCTTCAGGATCGTTTAAAACTTTAGACGAAATAGAAAAGACAAATCCGCATTACAGTCAGTTCGATGCCTTTAAAAATAAAAACGTTTATACATTCGAAGGTAAATACGGCGCAACCGGAGGAACCGTTTATTATGAATTGGCTCCAAGTCGTCCGGATTTAGTGCTAAAAGATTATATCAAGATTTTTCATCCTGATCTATTGCCAAGCTATGAATTTACTTTTGCATCAAAATTAAACTAAGCGTATTGATCAATAAAAAGCGAAATATAATCCTGTTTTCAGTACTTGGTTTAGCACTTTTATTTATGTTTTTTCTGGACATTAGTCTGGGCTCTATTACTATTCCGTTCAAAGAAGTATGTACGAGTTTAACAGGAGGTCAGGCCAGTAAATCGACCTGGGAATATATCATAATTAATTATCGTTTGCCAAAAGCAATTACGGCAATGCTAGTTGGTGTAGGTTTGTCTATAAGCGGACTTTTAATGCAAACCTTATTTAGGAATCCGTTGGCGGGCCCGGATGTTTTAGGATTAAGTTCCGGAGCAATACTAGCCGTAGCAATTGTAATTTTAGGAGCAGGTTTTTTACCCTCGTTTTTAAACGTAATTTTATTGTCCCCGTACGGAATCGTATTTGCCTCAACATTAGGAAGTGTTTTGGTTTTAATGCTGGTTTTGTTAGTAGCACAGCGTTTACGAAACACAATGGCAATTCTAATTATAGGACTTATGTTTGGTAGCTTTACAAGCGCTATCGTGGGCGTTTTAACTTATTTTAGTTCGGCAGAACAGTTACAAAAATTTACTTTTTGGTCGTTAGGAAGCCTCGGAAACCTTTCCTGGACATCGATTTCTATCCTGGCATTTTGTGTTGGTTTTGGTTTGCTTTTAAGCGCTAGCAGCATCAAACCGCTAAATGCACTACTTCTTGGCGAAAATTACGCTAAAAGCATGGGATTGAATTATAAAAAGGCAAGACTGATCATCATATTCGCCACAAGTATCTTAGCCGGAAGTGTTACCGCTTTTGCAGGTCCAATAGCCTTTATAGGTTTAGCGGTTCCGCATATCGCAAAACTGACATTTCAAACGAGTAATCACTCCGTTTTATATTGGAGCACATTTTTTTACGGCGGTATAATCATGCTATTTTGTGATATGGCATCACAATTACCGGGATTAGATACGACATTGCCTATTAATGCCATAACATCAATAATTGGAGCACCCGTTGTAGTGTATTTATTAATGCGCAAAAGAAATTTTCAGTAAATAATTGGCCCGCAGATTAAGCGGATTAAACAGATTTGCACAGATTGATAAATCATTTTAATCTTATAATCTGTGGCAAAAAAAACTTAGCATCTCAGAATCTTAGTAACTTTAAAAGATGAAATCAATCCTAAAAACTTCAAATTTAAGCATTGGCTATAAGTCCAAGAAATCAACTGTGGTTATTGCAGAGAATCTTAATTTGAACTTATCTGCAGGAAAACTCATTTCATTAATAGGAGCAAACGGAATCGGGAAATCGACTTTACTAAGAACCATTACAGGAATTCAGGAACCTTTGGTGGGAAATGTTTTTCTGAACGATAAAAATATAAATACCTATAAACCTCTTGATTTAGCACAGAATTTAAGTTTAGTCTTAACAGAAAAATTGCCGCCAAGTAATCTTTCCGTTTTCGAACTGGTGGCATTAGGCCGTCAGCCTTACACGAATTGGATTGGCACTTTGACTCCAACCGATATCGAGAAAGTCCAGGAAGCATTACAATTGACTCAAATCGAACATCTGGCTCAAAAAAAACATTACGAAATTAGCGACGGACAATTGCAGAAAGTCCTAATAGCAAGAGCATTGGCACAAGATACACCGCTTATTATTTTAGATGAACCCACAACACATCTTGATTTATTACACAAAGTTTCATTGTTTAAATTGCTGAAAAAACTAACGCAGGAAACACAAAAATGTATTTTGTTTTCGACCCATGACATCGACTTAGCGATTCAGCTAAGCGACGAAATGATCATTATGACACCGGAGTTGATTGTTCAGGATGAACCTTGTAATTTAATTTCAAACGGAAGTTTTGCCAATTTGTTCAAAGACGAACATATTATTTTTGATGCAGAAAAAGGGAAGTTTGTAATTACTTAAACGATATTATTTTCTCTCTTATATCTATTTCTGTGTATTCTAAGAGTGATCGATAATTCACTAATATCCGTACTTAATTTTGAAAGATCAAATTTCATTACCTGACCTGAATCAATGATGTAATAAATGAAATAATCATTGCTGTTTTCGGAATTTACATACTCAGTAACCACTCTTTCATTTTCAATATTACTCCACGGCACCAGAATTAAATTTCGGTATTGAATTCCTTTCGAATTAATTCTAAACTGAATTTCATCAATTCTCTTTATTTCTTTAACTAAGTAAGGGATTTGAAATAGAAAAATACCCGACAATAAAAGCGATACAGTAGAGAGATTCTGGTTTAAATAATATATTGCAGCAACAGCAAGTCCAATTAAAAGTAATATCCTCAAAAGAATATTTGTCCTTGTGTAATAAATTAAAGTTTCTTTAGAATAGTTTAGATTATTTGCGTCTATTAGAGGTCTCATATTTAGATTTTCAATCCAATTTGTCTTTTAGCTTCGCCAACTACAAAAGCCACAGAATTCGCAATATTAAAACTTCTGATTAATTTGGACATCGGAATCGTTAAATGATTGTCAAAACGAGCTAAAACCTCTTTGCTTAATCCAACACTTTCTTTTCCAAAAACCAACCAGTCTCCATCCTGGAAATCAGTTTCCAGATATGATTTTTCAGCGTGAGAACTCATTAGGAAAACGCGTGACTGATCCGGAATTTGCTGAATCCATTCTTCAATATTTTGATATTCGGTAACATCAAGATGTACCCAATAATCCAAACCGGAACGCTTTAGGTTTTTATCATTAATTACAAATCCAAACGGATGAATTAAGTGCAACCTACTTTCGGTACCCACACATAATCGTCCAATATTTCCAGTATTATTTGGTATTTCAGGCTCTACAAGAACAACGTTTAGCATTTTTTTGAGTTATGAATTATGAATTAAGAATTAAGAATTATGAGTTTTTAATAATTATCAAATTATCAAATTGACACATTGTCTAATTAAAATTTTTCTAATTTGAAAAAATCCGGAACTTCTAAAACCTCACCGGCTTTTAGATCCTGCAAATATACATTTCCTATACGAACACGAACCAATCTTAAAGTAGGAAAACCAACAGCAGCGGTCATTTTTCTCACCTGACGAAACTTTCCTTCGTTTACCGTTATTGATGCCCATGAAGTTGGTCCGTGACGTTCGTCCCGTATCTTTTTTGCCCTTGGTCCAAAATCAGGAATTTCGGTTACAATAAAAGCAGAGCAGGGTTTCGTTTTGTATTTGCCGCCATCAAAACCAATTTCTACACCTTTTTGCAATTCTTCAATCGCTTGCGGAGTAATAATGCCGTCAACCTGAACATAATATTCTTTATCGACTTTTTTGCTTCGTATTTGTTCACTCACTTTTCCGTCGGTTGTCAATAAAAGCAATCCTTCAGAATCTTCGTCAAGCCTGCCAATAGCCATTGTACCTTCGGGGAAATCATATAATTCTCCCAAAAGCTTTTTCTTTCTTTTTAATTCATAAATAAATTGACTCAGATAGCCGTAAGGTTTAAAAAGAATAAAATGTTGATGCATGCCGTATTTTTTGACTGCAAAGATAGTTTTGTTTCAGATGGAATTAAAATATTGATGGAATAATCCAAATGCAATGTTAAAGGACTTAGTTTTCATCCTAAGAATTCGTAATATTATAATACTAACACTAAAATACAAAATTATGGAAGCTAATAATTTAGGATCGAAAAAGATAAATGGAGTACAAAAAAATATAGATGAATCTAAAGGGAAAAACATCTCGCACGATGGAAAAACAGAAGATCCGAATTTAAAAAAAGAAGTTGTTACAGATACTGACGGAAACAAAAAAGTAGTAGACAGAGCCCGAAATGAAAATGAGGATATAAAAGAAGTAAAAGATAATGAAAAATCTAGTGCGAATGCAAATCGCGGAGTTGCATCAGATGAAGAGGCAAAAAAAACGGTAGAGAATAAAGACAGAAATTCAGACATCACACCCAATCGTTATCCTAATTCTAATCCTGAAAGTCATGAAGATCGTGGAAACATGAAATTAGATGAGGAGTAAGTCCTGTCTTTAAATAGTGAATATCTTGCTGAATTTAGCCGTTTTTTTATAAAATAACATTTGATTGGCAAACGACGTTAATGTTATTTTAAACTTGATTTTGAGATTGGTCGTCCCTGTGGATCTTCGTAAATTGTAGTACAAATTTTAAATATATTAAAAATGGCACTTTTAGAAAACAAAGTAGCTTTTGTATCTGGTGGAGGTTCAGGAATTGGACGTGCAGTGGCAGAAGCTTACGCTCGAGAAGGAGCAAAAGTAGTACTTTCAGATATTAACGTAGAACACGGCGAGGAAACCGTAAAATTTATAAAGGACAAAGGTGGTGAAGCTTTTTTTGTAAAAGGAGATTCATCCAGTGCAAGCGAAAATAAACATATGGTCGAAGTAACCGTTTCTAAATACGGCCGACTTGACATTTCCTGCAACAATGCAGGAATGGGAGGCCCCGCAAAACCAACAGGAGAATATGAACCCGAAGCCTGGGATAAAGTAATTGCGCTGAATTTAAGCGGAGTTTTTTATGCCTGTCGTTACCAATTAGAACAAATGGAGAAAAATGGCGGAGGAAGTATTGTAAACATTGCCTCTATTCACGGTCAGGTTGCCGCTCCGCTTAGTCCTGCTTATACAGCATCAAAACATGGAGTGGTAGGTTTAACCAAAAATATTGCAGCAGAATATGCGCTGAAAAATATTCGTTGTAATGCAGTTGGGCCAGGATACATTGAAACCGCCTTATTAAAAGATCATTTAAATAATGATGCAATGAAAGCTATTGCCGCAAAGGCACCTATGAACCGTTTAGGAACTGCCGAAGAAATTGCAGAACTAGTAGTATTTTTAAGTTCTGAAAAATCTTCTTTCACAACCGGAAGTTATATAATAGCAGATGGTGGTTATACTGCAATCTAAAGTTTTTTACTATAAATTAAGAAAAGCTATCTCCATTTGAGGTAGCTTTTTTTATTTCTAATCAGGTATTTGAAATAAGTTTTATCTTGTTAATTATTTTAATTGAAGTAAATTCTTTCAATAACATATAATTTTGTAAAGCTAGTGTTTGTCTGATAAATGTTTAATTAATTTGGTTTTAAAGTGAATTTAGTTGGCGAATTTTTATAAAATTGGACACGATAAGTTTAAGGTTTAACAATATTCTCTTAACTTTAAAGGATATAAATTTGATTTCTAAAAACTCTATTATTCAACGTATGAAAAACATTTACTCTGTACGCCACCTCATGGCACTTTTAATTTTTTGTTGTTGCTGTTCTGGAAATCTTCTGGCGCAGATTATAATGCCTGACCCAATTTTAAAATTGCCTTATAAACAAGATTTTAGTACCTGGCCAATAGATGGTACAAACTTTTTGCCTGGTTTTCAGGGATGGGTTGCGGGTGGTAATACTGCAGGTCAAACCTCATATGTTACTGATGCTACTCTAACAGCTAACGGAACCATAATAGCTGGTAAAGATGCTGCGAATACTGCTGGTAGTTTTTATAACTATGATGGAAAAATTGGTTTTCTAAATACAGGTGCGCTAAATCTTACACTTGGTTTTGCTTTTTCAACTATAGGTAAAACTGCTATACCGGTTCAGTATGATGCAATGACGATTAGAAATCCTTATGATATTCCTCCAAAAACGACTAATAGCAGGATTAATGAAATGGTTTTGCAATATAGAATTGGAGATAACACTCCTTTTGTTACGTTAGATGCAACAGCTTATAGAAATAATACCGAAAATCAGTTGAGTGGTGTAAAAGATCAAAAACTCGAAACAAAAAAAATTATATTACCTGTTGAGTGCGAAAATAAACCATTAGTTCAAATAAGATGGATTTCAAGACAGGAATCAGGAGGAGGTTCACGTCCTTCTTTTGCAATTGATAATATAATAGTTGGAAGAGATGATGCCGCTCCTATTAATGAGACTGGCTACCCAAAGGCAGCTGCTATTTTGGGACAAGGATTTGATTTTGTTAATAAAATCGACGAAATAGGTAAGACTTATTATGTTTTACTACCAGGCGGAAGTACAGCTCCAACAATTGCTCAAGTAAAAGTAGGTCAGGATTCAAATGGAATTGCAGCTTTGCAATCTGGATTTCTTGACATTACAAATGCTTCTCTGGAATATGTAAAAAGCTTTACAGGATTAAGTTTAAATACTGCCTATTCTGTTTTTTCTATTTCTGAAGATCCCTTCAATAATATTCAGGATAATGTAACTAAAACAGATGTGACTACTGCAAGTGTATTAGTGCCATCTTTGGCAACAACAGTTGCTTCTCTTGACTTTGGATTAGTAGAACAAGATTATAATTCAGAAAATTTAAGTTACCAGATTCAGGGAGCAAATATTTCAACAGACGTTACGGTAAGTGCTACAGGAAATTTTACAGTTTCGAAAGACGGAAACAATTTTGCCACATCGATACTATATGCAGCAACAGATTTTGCTTCTAATGCGACGCCGACAGTCTATGTTAGATTTGCTCCAACTGTGGCTGAAAGTTTTTCAGGACAAATTGCACATGAAATTACCAAAGGTGCAACAAAAACAGTTATGCTTACAGGAATAGGAACTAATCCGTATGTGGAAGGTTTTAATAACTCAAATGTTCTTACTAATGGTACCTGGACGCAATATGATGTAGCAGGGCCATTAAATAAATGGAGTACAACAACAGTAGCAAGAAACGTAAACTCAGGAGCTGGTGCAGTATTGATGAACGGATATTCTGATACAGGAGCCAGCAAAGACTGGTTGATTTCGCCAAGATTACGTTTAGACAATACAGCTAAATTTGATAAAATGGCATTGCTTTCGTTTTATTCCCGCAAGTTCTACTCAGGAAGCGATTTAAAATTAATGGTTTCTACTAATTACGATGGTAAAAGCAATCCTGAAACGGCTACCTGGACAGAATTAGATGGTAAATTTCCAATAACAACAGGATCGTATTTTAAATCTCAATACATCAAATTAGATGCTTATAAAACCAACAACACGTATTTGGCGTGGGTTTATGTAACAACAGCCGGAGGAACAAATAATGCAGCAGAATGGTCTATAGATGATTTTGCCATTACCAATGAAATAGGTTATGTCGATTCGAATCCTAATTTAAATTTTGGAGTAGTAAATAAGGGAAATACTTCTGCGAGTCAGTCATTTACACTTAAGGCTGAAAATTATGGTGATATCACCTTAACAGCGCCGGCAGATTATCAATTGTCGCTGGATAATGTTTCGTTTCAATCTAGTGTTTTTGTTACTTCGGCAGATGCATTAGCAACCAAAACAATTTTTACAAGATTTGTACCTTCTGTAAAAACATTTGCAATTTCGGGAGCATTAACGGTAACAGGAACTTCTTTAAATAAGAAAATTGGGTTTTTCACCGGATCTTCATTACCACAAGAAGATACTTTTGATGTGGTTACTTATAATTTAGAATTTTTTGGAGCCCCAACGGCGGCTTACGGACCCACAGACAAAACGATACAGCTTGAAAACGTGGCAAAAGTCATGAATAAATTAAATGCTGATGTATATGTGGTTCAGGAAGTTTCCAGTGATGCTCAAATTGATGCTTTAATTCAAAAAATAAATATAAACGGTAAGACCTTCGATAAAACAATTTCGACATCTTGGTCATATTCATGGGATCCAAATTCAGATCCTAGTTTTCCTCCGCAAAAACTCGTAGTTCTTTATAATACACAAACTGCTACTATCAAAGCTACAAAAGTAATGTTCAAAGATTTGTATGATGAAGTTCGTGCAGGTACAAAAAATTTAACAAATTATCCAGGAGGTAGTGGTTCAAGTTTCTTTTCATCGGGACGTTTACCTTATATGGTGCAAATCGAAACGAATATTGGCGGAGTAAAAAAACTGCTTAATTTGGTTGATCTTCATGCTCGTGCCAATAGCGGAACTGATATTAGCAAATACAACCAGCGTAAATATGATTCTCAGGTATTAAAAGATAGTTTAGATCAATATTATGCAAATTCTAATTTAATTATTTTAGGAGATTATAATGATGATGTGAAAGCATCAGTTATTACTCCAAATCCTTCGTCGTATAAGATGTTTGTAGATGATACCGCAAATTATACTGCACTTACTTTAGAAATTAGTAAGGCGGGTGCTTATAGTTTCCTGAGTTCGGGAGGATTTTTAGACCATATCATGATTTCTAATGAATTGAATGATCAGTATATTCAAAATTCAATTGCAGTTTATGATCCTCGTACGGATATTGCAAATTATACCACGACAACATCAGATCACGGACCAGTAATAGCTCGTTTTCAATTAACAGGAAACTTGTCTATAATTGATTATGAGCTGAAAAACGGATATCTGGTAAAAGCATACCCAAATCCTGCGACAGATGTTGTAAATGTTGAAGTGAAAACCAATGATAATAAGAAACTAAAATTAAAATTTTATGATATTTCAGGTCATTTAATTGGAAATTCTGTAGAAATAAATGCAACACAAGACTTGAGTGCAACCGCTATTCCGGTAAGTTATTTACAATCCGGAATTTATTTTTATACCTTGACAGAGAACAATAAAGTTGTTTATAAAGGTAAGGTTATAAAAAAATAAAAGTAATCTAAATGATAAAAGAGGCATCTGCTGTTGTGGATGCCTCTTTATTTTTTAGAATAATCTTCTGAATTTGTTTAAGTCGATGTCGGGAGAAATTTTATAGAAAAAATCCAACTGCCATTGTTGTGTTTTCTGCGCTTGTTTGCTCGTGGTTTCATCCCAGGGTGGATAAACTCTTGTGGCTCTTTTTCCTTCTTTAGTTGCTGTAGAAAAGATTCCTTTTTCCAGCAAGATGCTTTTCGGAAAAATAAATTGTCCAAATAAATCATTTTTTCGAACGCTTACAATCACAAAATCAATTGGATCTGAAGCATCAAAAGGCTCGATAATTCGGCTGTGATTTCTTTTCCATAAAGTTACGAACTGACCTGTTTTTGTTGGAGTAATTTTTGCCGTCCGATAACAGATCCTCTTTTGATTTAAATAAAAACGATAGGCATCATAATCAGCACTCTCATTTTCAGGTTGAGGTGATGCAATTTCAAAATCGCAACAATCATAAACCAATTCTTTTGCAATAATAAGATCTTTAGGCACTGATTTTAGATCATTCCAATTGTTTTTGATTGTCATTTTAAGGGAGGTGTGTGTTGCGTTATTTGGGTAAAAATACCACAAAAAGAACTTTAAAAAGAAACATTCAACCCAAAATTAAATCCCCATTGAAACTGATTAAAAGATTGATTATTTAACGGATTTATATAATAGTTCATTGCAGGTTCTACAAAAACGTTTGTTTTCTTGTAAACACGATATTGCAATGTACTACTTAACGTAGACCCATAAACATAATCATTTGCATTTACATTCTGGCCAATCGAATTGCCATCTAATGCCACATTATTAGAAATCAGTTTTCCAACAAAACCACCCGTGTTTAAATTGACACTTGCTCTGTTCATACTAAAAACAACATACGAAACTTCTAAAGGCATTTCGAGATATCGTAAGTTTTGATCCAGATTCCCATTTTTAAGACTGTTATTTTCGATGTTATTTTGCTTGAATGCATCACTAGTCGAATTAGGAACAAATAAGTAATCATTATTAGCTGTAAGAGGTGCTGATACAGCCGCCGAAGCAGTTTGATTAAAATAGTCACTAGAACTAAAGAAAGTATTGTTTTTTGCACTTATATACGAAACGTTTGCAACACTCTGTCCTAATTCGTTAATTTTTAATCCAGAAGCAACCGCCCATTTCTTATTGATTTTGTATTTGGTTTTTACTCCGTAACTGTTACTTTGTCTTGAATCGTTTGTATTGCCCAGAGTTTTTTCGTTCTTGTAGTTTTCAGAACTTGCAACTCCGGCAAAAACTTCAACAGCCCATTTTTCAGCGTTAGGATTAAGTTTGTTTTTCTCTTTGTTTTCTTTTTTCTCTTCGGGGCTTAAACCTTTTTCTAAATTTTGAAGTTCTGCCAGTTGTACAGAATCTTTTTTGCTTAGAACATCATTAAATTTCGAACTGTTTTTTTGATTATTTGCCAGTTGTTTTTCAGAGAATAAATTAGCGCTGTTTTGCTTCGCTTGATTGTCAGTTATAGTTTTTTGATTACCACTCAAATTTGAGTTTGCAGTGGCAAAAGCAATAGTATTGTTGCTTTTTGAAGTTGATTGATCTTCAAAAATTGATTTTGATAATTGATTTTTTGAACTCGGATTAAACGGATTGACTTTACCGGCAGAAAACGTTTTTTCGGCTAAGATCTGATTGCTGGCTTTTTTATCTGCATTTGCAATATGATTTTTAGAAACTGAATTATATCCGTTTGTTTTGCCTGCTGCCAAAGCTTTTTCAGCCAAAGTTTTGTTCGAAAATTTCTTATCTGTAAAAGGCTGAATTTTCGAATTTGGATTAAATAATGCTGTTTTACCTGAAACAGTATTTTTTTCTGATACTACCTGATTTGAAACGTTTTTATCAGCTTTCGCTATTTGATGCTGCGAATCTGAGTTAAATCCGTTTTTTTGATCCAAAACAAGTGTTTTTTCGGCTAAAGCCTGATTATTATTTGGCTTTTCAGCATTTGTTTTTGAATTTAAAATATCATTATTACTATTATTTTTAGAGTCTGAATGGGCAACTGCTGTTTTTTGATTTTGATTTTTTTGAGAATTTTTAGGTTGATTAACCTCGTTTTTTATAGATGAAACGTCATTAATAATATCAGATTCTTTTTCGGTAACAACTTTTCCTGATTTGTTTTCCTTAGTCGAGATTGTTCTGTTTGTATTCGTGTCATTTTTCTGATCATCAAGAACAACATTATTTTTTTGCTGAGAATCAATTTGTATCGTTTTAATTCGTGAAGTTGAATTAAAATGTAAAACAGAAGGGAGTAACAAGCCTAATAATAAGCATGCCGCAGCCGACCACCAAAGAATAGCCCTTTTCTTCTTTTTTGGTTTGTCTAATTTTTTCTCAATTTCACCCCATAATTCAGGAGGCGGAACACTCGAAAAGTCTTCCATTGATGAAAAAATATCTTCTATATTTTGCTTTTTCATGCTATTTTAAAATTTTTTATGCTCAGTATTCTTTTTTGCAAAATGTGCTTGGCCCTGTTTAAATTTGATTTTGACGTTCCTTCTGAAATTTTTAATAATTCTGCAATTTCCCGATGTTTCATTTTTTCAAAAACATATAAGTTAAAAACCGTTCGGTATTGATCAGGTAAATCCCGGATATATTCTAATAGTTTTTCTTGTTCAATAGGAGCAATATCTAATTCTTCTTCCTCAACAAAATCCGTATCAGGATCAAAAACATCTAAAAAAAAGCTTTCCTTTTTCTTTTTATTTAAGGTTTCAATTAGTTTGTTAATGAAGATACGTTTTAACCAGCCTTCAAAACTTCCTTCAAATTTATATTGACTTATTTTTTGAAATACAATCACAAAAGCTTCCTGAAAAACATCTTTTGCATCATCCTCATTTTTCATATACTTTAGGCAAATACCATATAAAACAGGAGAGAACAACTGATAAATTTTCAGTTGTCCCTCTCTGTCATTTTTTATGCACAGTAGAATGTATTTTTCTAAATCGTCTTTCAAAAAAGTAGTATTGTTTGGTTTTGCAAAAATAGTTTTTATAAGCTTATAAAACTACCTTTTAAAAATAGTAAGGGTTGCATCCTGGTTATTGCTGACAATCGTTAAATTTTGATTGTCAAGACTTTCTGTGATATAAGTCTTGCCTTCAAAAGTAATTAAGTCGTTTTCTGACTGGTCAAAAAAGCTGCTGCCTTTTTCTATTTGATAAGCACTATTTCTAATTTCTACATTGTTTTTGTAAGGGATAACTCTTCCGTCAGGAGTAAAAATGACCTTCTTTGTAAATCCGATAGTTTTAGGTGTCGCCGTGTATGGGTTACTGCCTCCTCCAGTCGATTTTTGCCAGATCCAGGTTTTTACAATAGATCCGGTGTTCATTTTTGTCGATTCTAACGAATGAGCCATTGAAAAGAGCTACATAACTATGATAAATAATAAGAATTGCTTTTTCATGACTGATTATTTTTGAGCCGCAATTTTATCCTGAATAGCTTTTTTGAAAGTTTTTATTTCAGCACTTTGATCACTAGTATCATTATTATCAATAAAAATCTTAGTTACAATTCCTGCCTGACGTAACTCAAAATAAGTACCACCCTGGTCAGCTGCATTTGGCGAACCGTAAGTTTTTGTTTGCCCTTTTAAACTTAAAATTTCTGCAGGTACGCTTTTTAAGAACAGTGTATAATCTCCTTTTTTACTTGTTGCAGTATATTTATATTGATTAAAATCAAAACCATTGGCAGCAACATTTTGGAATTTCAGGATATTATAATCATTCAATTGATAGAATTTTCTGCAGTCTGTTGCACCTGTACATTGATTAAAATAGCTTCCTATTACAATGTTGTCAGGATTCTCATTTGTTTTAGTAAAAAGAATTGGTTTTAAAGTTTTTGGAATTAAGATAAAATCGCTAGGATAGTTTACTGTCGAACTAATAGGTTCTCCAGGTTGAGGTGCTTTTTCATAATACGTAACCAGAATTTCGCATTTGTTTTCTACCATACCAGTTATTTTTATACCATAACCTGTTGTAGTTTTAAGACCTGAGAAAAGACCAACCAAATAATTTTTAGTAAAATCGATGCTTAGATCACCTGCATTTGGACAAACACTAGAGCTTTCACGCTTAGTGAAGAAACTTTGTAATTTTTCATCTGAATTTACTAATATATAAGTGGGAACAGTTGGATAAGTTTTTACATTGTATGCACATAGAAGAGGAGTTCCTATAAAAGCTGATTCTTCTGTTGGCCCGCAATCAGCCTTTATATCGTCATTATTAAGCGAGCATGCACTGAATCCAAAAGCTATAAATAAGCTTAACATTAATTTTTTCATGATAATTTTTTAATAGGTTATATATACTGTAGATGCACATGTTTTGAAATGGTTGCGTTAAAAAAAAGTTTTTTTTAAAGACGAATAATTTTCAAAGTGGTTTTTTAATTCAGACTGCGCATTAATATGTGAAATTTCGATTTTAAAAATTAAGCACTTCGTATTATTGATTACTTTTACTTTTTTAAAAAATAAATTTCGTTATGTTCGATTTTCTTCCCTGTTTAATAGCTTTTGTTGTCGCTTTATTTTTAGGAGTATTTTTGGGTAAGTTGCTGTTTTCGGCTAGATTTCAATCAGAAAAAGTGAGTCTCGAAGAGCGATTAAATTCGACTATAAACCAATTGCAATTGCAAAAAGAGCAATTTGAAAGGGAAAGGAATAATTTTGAAAAACAGGTTCAGTTGGTTGGTGTCGAAAAGGAAAACGTTCGAACAGAAAAAGACAGTCTGGCGATTCAGCTTTCTAAGAAAGAAGTAGATTTCGAAAATTTATGGGAACGCCATAAAGAACAAAAAAACGAAATAACGGAATTACAGGAAAAATTCACCAAAGAATTTGAAAATTTAGCCAATAAAATCCTCGAAGAAAAATCAGCAAAGTTTACCGAACAAAATAGCGAAAACATGAAAAATATCCTGCTGCCTTTGCAGGATAAAATTCACGGTTTTGAGCAAAAAGTAGAGCAAACCCACAAAGAAAGTATCGATTATCATGCAGCACTTCGTCAGCAGATAGTAGGCTTAAGCGAAATGAATGCTCAAATGAGCAAGGAAACCCTAAACCTGACCAAAGCCTTAAAAGGTGATAGTAAGATGCAGGGAAATTGGGGCGAACTGGTTCTCGAACGTGTTTTAGAAAAATCAGGTTTAGAAAAAGGACGCGAATACGAGGTACAGCAAAGTTTTACCAATAACGAAGGAAATCGCGTTTTTCCTGATGTTGTGATCAATTTGCCTGACGGAAAAAAAATGATTGTAGATTCTAAAGTTTCTTTGGTAGCTTACGAAAAATGGATTAACGAAGAATCTGAAATTCTTAAAATCGATTTTCTAAAAGAACACGTAAATTCTATAAGAAGACACGTGGAACAACTGGGCAACAAAAATTACCATGATTTGTACCAAATAGAAAGTCCTGATTTTGTTTTGCTATTTATCCCGATAGAACCGGCTTTTGCCATTGCATTAAACGAAGATTCTGCACTTTACAATAAAGCATTCGATCGCAATATCGTAATTGTAACGCCAAGTACTTTGCTTGCTACTTTAAGAACCATCGACAGTATGTGGGCCAATCAGAAACAACAGGAAAACGCTTTTGAAATCGCCAGACAAGCCGGAGCATTATATGATAAATTCGAAGGTTTTGTGACCGATCTGGTTAGAATTGGAAACAAAATTAAAGACACTAAAACAGAATATGAAAGCGCGATGAGTAAATTGGTTGATGGCAGAGGAAATTTAATTTCGAGTGTCGAAAAATTAAAGAAAATGGGAGCAAAGGCCAAAAAGTCATTGCCGGAAAATATAGTTGCCAGAGCTGCAAATATAGACGAAAATCAATCTTTAAATTAAGATTTTATGAAAAGAATTCTAATCATTATCGCAGCAATTTGTGTATTGGCATTTACGGCTTATTTCGCCTTTATCTATTATGTTCCTTACAGCGAGGGATATCGTTCAGGCGAGTTAATCAGAATGAGCCATAAAGGAGTGCTAATGAAAACCTGGGAAGGTGAATTGAGCCAGGGTGTTTCAGGATCGCAAATTTTTAGCTTTTCGGTTTTAGACAGTGATAAAGAAGTAATAGATCAATTGAATAATCTACAGGGACAATATGTAAAATTGACTTATGTAGAACGCTACAGAACGTTTAGCTGGTGGGGAGATTCCCATTTTTTTATCACTGCTATTCAAAAAGAAAACTCCCCATTTAAATATAAATAATATGACAACAGACTTTAAGCCGGTATCTTCATCAAAAATCAGTATTTCAGAATTAATGCTCCCGTCGCATACTAACTTTAGCGGAAAAATTCACGGAGGTTACATCCTGCAATTACTGGATCAGATTGCGTTTGCTTCTGCCTCAAAATTTTCAGGAAATTATTGTGTAACGGCTTCTGTTGATACGGTGAATTTTTTAAAACCAATTGAGGTTGGTGAACTGGTTACAATGAAAGCTTCTGTAAATTATGTAGGTCGAAGCTCAATGGTTGTGGGTATTCGTGTCGAAGCCGAAAATATTCAGACAGGAGCAATTAAACATTGCAATTCCTCTTATTTTACAATGGTAGCGAAAGATAAAGATGGGAAAAGTGTTCCGGTACCGGGATTAATTTTGTCTAACCTTGACGAAGTTCGTCGTTTTAGAAAAGCAATCAAACATATTGAACTTAGAAAAGAGGTCGAAGAACATGAAAAAGTAACCAATGTAAGCTCTATTGAAGATTTGGCAGGTTTAGCTAAATACAACGTATTATTAGAAATTAGCTAGAATAATTCTCTCCATTTAAAACTAAAGAATATGGTAAAGTTTGGATACACAATATTATATGTAGAAGATGTCGAAAAGTCAATTGCATTTTACGAAAACGCATTTGGTTTTTCAAGAAAATTTGTAACTCCTGAAAAGGATTATGGAGAATTGATCACTGGAGAAACAACGATTTCATTTGCTTCAAAAAAATTAGCAGCTCAAAATTTAAAAGATGGTTTTATCGAAAGTAATCCTGAAGATAAACCTTTTGCAATCGAGATAGGCTTTATCACCGATAATGTTGACGAATTGGTACAAAAAGCAACTTCATTTGGTGCAATAATGGTAAAAGAACCAACGCAAAAACCGTGGGGACAAATTGTAGCATATTTAAGGGATCTTGATGGTTTTTTGATTGAGATTTGTACAGAAGTAAAAGGATAATGTTTTCAGTATGATTTCATTTTATATGAAAATTGGAATTATTAGATGTGTATGTAGTCCCTACGGGCCGATAATAATGTGACATTATCTTTCATTTCACATTTTCAAAATCCATATTTTACATCAAAAAAATATTTCACAAATATTTGGCAAAAATCGGCAACCGTGTCCGTGAAAATTTCGTAACTTTAAGTATAAACATTTGGTTATCACTTTTTCACGGAGTACTGCCATTCAATTTTTAAAAACTTATATTAAGTCCAGTTTTTTTTCTCTTCTTAAAATAAAAAAAATCGAATGACATAATTGTTTAAATTATTGACGATTATGAAAAAAACTACTTTTTTTATTTTGCTATTTACGGCCTATTCTGTTATCGCACAGGATAAATTTTTCACCAATACAGGAACTATCAATTTTGAAGCTTCGGTACCTTTCTTCGAAGAAGTAAAAGCTGTAAACAGACAGGTTGCCATTGTTCTGGAACCTAAAACAAGTACATTAATTTGTACTGTGCTTGTTAGAGATTTTCGTTTTAAGTTAGACATGATGCAAGAACATTTTAACGAAAACTATATGCAAAGCCGTCGTTACCCAAAAGCTATTTTTAAAGGAAAAATCGAAAAGTTTGATTTAAAGGATATCAATGAAACGGAGAAAGAATATCAAATAAAAGGGAAATTGGTTTTGCGCGGAAAATCGAAAGATGTATTGGTAAGTGCTTTAATTAAAAAAGTAGATGGCGGAATTCAGATTATATCTGACTTTCCTATTTCTGTATCTGATTTTAATATTCAGATTCCGAACGAAATAGCGGCTAAAATTTCAAAAACGGCCAACACCGAATTAATTGGAGTCGTTAAAACCAATGATTCGATGTATCTTACTTTAAAATGAAATTTAATTCAGACAGCTTGCAAGTGCAGTTTCTAGATCAGTAAATTGAAAATCAAATCCCATTTTTTCTATTTTTTCAGATGAAACCCTTTGGCCTTCTAAAACAGCCACACTCATTTCGCCCAAAACTATTTTAAGCACAAATACAGGTGCTTTTGGGAGCCAGATTTTGTATCCAAATAAGTTTGCGAGGGTTTTAGATAAACTCGCGTTTGTGGTGTTGTCTGTAACGCAGGAATTATAAGGACCATGCATTTGCTCGTCTGCAATTGCTTTCAAATAAATATTGCATAAATCCTCGATATGAATCCACGGAACATATTGTTTGCCTGTGCCTAAAATGGCACCAAAACCAGCTTTAAAACTTGGGGTAATTTTTTTAAGGAAACCTTCGTCTTTGCCCAATACAATGCCGGTTCTCACTTTTACGGTTCGAATGCCTAACGAATTTATTTGATCTGCCGCTTTTTCCCATTCCTGACAAGTAATGCCTAAAAAGTCATTTGCCGGCGGTGTATTTTCGGTACATATATTCTGGTTGGTATGAGCACCATAAATTCCAATTGCTGATGCAGACACAAATGCATCCAGCTTTTTATTCTTTTTCTCTAAGACAGAAAAAATAAGATCGATAGGCTGTGTACGGCTTTCGAGTATGTCTTTTTTACGTTTTTTAGTCCATCGCTTTTCAACAATTCCTTCTCCTGATAAATGAATAATGTAATCTGCTTTTGTTATCGCTTCTTCATCAATATAATTGCGGGTCAAATCCCATTTGTAATACGTGATCGACGAAGTGTTTTTTCTATCAGAACGGCTTAGAATTGAAACTTCGAAACCATTGTCAATAAGTAAATCAGTAAGGTGTTTGCCTATAAATCCAGTTCCTCCGGTTAGTAAAATATTTTTTGCCATGATAGTTTATAATTTATTTAACAGCGTATTTTGTTTAACGATAAGTAAAGATACTTAAACATTGATTACCTTTAAGGCAAATTAAAAAATTTAATAAGATGGAAGCTAAAAAGAAGACTATCAGTAAAGAAGACATCGTTTCAATATATATGGAAGAAGTTCTGGAAAAAGGACAAAAGCCAAAATCGGTTTATCATTTCGCAAAAGAAAATAATTTTACCGAAGCCGAATTTTATGCCTTTTTTGGAACACTAGAAGGTTTAGAAAAAGAAATATTCAGATTGTTTTTTGCCAACACAGTCGATTTGTTGCATAAAAACACCGATTACCTGGAATATGATATGAAAAATAAAATGTTGAGTTTTTATTTCACTTTTTTTGAAATCCTGACGGCCAACAGAAGTTATGTTTTACAATCCTTAAAATTCGATAGAAATCCGTTAAAAAACTTAGTACAGCTTACTACGCTTCGCAATAGTTTTAAAGAATATGTATCAGAAATCCTAACCGACGATTACAGATTAGAACAGGAAAAGTTACAGAAATTTCAGGAAAAAGGAATTCAGGAATCTGCCTGGTTGCAATTAATGCTTACGATAAAATTCTGGGTTGATGATGAATCAGCCGCTTTTGAGAAAACAGATATTTTCATCGAAAAATCAGTTAATGCTTCATTTGAGTTAATGAATGTCACACCACTAAATCACTTGATAGATTTAGGTAAATTTCTTTTTAAAGAAAAAATCTACAGCAAACAATGAAAACAATCGATTATATACCAACGTCAAAAATAGAAAGAGCCAGTAAACTGGTGCAAACCGGTGCTAAAATAGGTGTAAACTATGTGAAGCATTATGCCGAAAAAATGGTTAATCCTGATTTGACACGCGATAAACTAAACGAAAATAACGCTGAAGACATTTACGACGGACTGAAAAGCCTGAAAGGAAGCGCCCTAAAAGTGGCCCAAATGCTTAGCATGGACAAGAACTTTTTGCCTCAGGCGTATGTCGAGAAATTTTCTTTATCTCAATTTTCAGTTCCGCCGCTTTCTGCTCCATTGGTTTTAAAAACCTTTAAAACTAATTTTGGAAAAACGCCTTACGAAATCTTCGATGAATTCAATGCCAATTCTGTCAATGCAGCCAGTATTGGTCAGGTACATTTGGCGGTAAAAGACGGAAAAAAGTTAGCCGTTAAAATTCAATATCCCGGTGTTGCCAATAGTATTTCATCAGATTTAGCTTTAGTAAAACCCATCGCAATTCGAATGTTTAACCTTCAGGGAAAAGATTCTGATAAATATTTTAAAGAAGTCGAAGACAAACTCATCGAAGAAACCAATTATTTACTCGAATTAAAACAAAGTGAAGAAGTAGTTGAAGCGTGCAGTAAAATCGAAAATTTACTTTTCCCAAGATATTATCCTGAGTTTTCGTCAGAGAAAATCATCACCATGGACTGGATGACCGGAATTCATCTTTCTGAATTTACCGCCATCAATACAGACAAAGAAGTTGGCGATAAACTAGGGCAGGCACTTTGGGATTTTTATATGTACCAAATTCATGTTCTTAGAAAAGTACACGCAGATCCACATCCCGGAAACTTTTTGGTAGACGATCAAAACCGTTTGATTGCGCTTGATTTTGGATGTATGAAAATAATTCCCGAAGAATTTTATGTGCCGTATTTTGAGTTAATTAATAAAAATGTAATTACTGATAAAGCACTTTTTAATCAAAAGTTGTTCGAGTTAGAAATCCTTCGTCGGGATGATACTCCGGCAGAAATCGAGTATTTCACTGAGATGTTTCATGATTTGTTATCCCTTTTTACGAAACCATTCCAAAATGAAACTTTCGATTTTGCTGATGAAACTTTCTTTGACAGCATTGCCAAATTAGGCGAACGTTTCTCTAATGATACGAGCCTCAAAAAAATGAACGGAAATCGTGGATCTAAACATTTCATTTATATGAACCGTACCTTCTTTGGTTTGTACAATTTAATGTTTGATTTGAAAGCGAAGATTGTCGTTAGTAATTATCTAAAATATTAGAAGAAAATAATCTTCCGAGAATCAAAATAAACATCAAAAAAATGAGAAATATTGTAATCATCGGAGGCAGTAAAGGTATCGGAAGTGCTATTTTGTTGCAACAGCTAGAGACAAATCGGGTTTATAATATCAGTAGAAGCGTACCAAAGCTAACGCATCCTAACCTTACGCATTTTAGTTTAGATGTTTTAAAGGACGAACTTCCGGATATTGCAGAAGTCGATACTTTAATTTACTGTCCTGGCTCAATTACGCTAAAACCTATTTCGAATTTAAGTGTTGATGATTTTAGAAACGATTTTGAAATCAATGTTGTTGGTGCTGTAAAATCGATTCAAAAATATTTGCCTGTTTTAAAAAGAGGTTACGAATCTTCGATCGTTTTATTTAGTACCGTTGCCGTAAAATTAGGAATGCCTTTTCATGCCAGTATTGCAACGGCAAAAGCAGGTGTCGAGGGTTTGACAAAATCTCTGGGAGCTGAGTTGGCAACTGTAGTCAGGGTTAATGCAATTGCACCTACAATTACTGAGACTTCGCTTTCTGCTTCCATCTTGCGAAACGATCGCATGAAAGAAAATATGGTCGAGCGCCATCCTATGAAAAATTATTTAAAACCTGACGAAGTTGCAAATATGGTTGATTTCCTGATTTCTGAAAAAGCAAATTCCATTTCAGGTCAAATTTTCGAAATGGATTATGGTTTAGTGAATTTTAAAATTTAAACCACCATGAAAATTCTCTTAACAGGCGCAACAGGGTATATTGGCAAACGTCTTTTACCGATATTAGTGGCCCAAGGACATCAGGTAATTTGCTGTGTAAGAGATAAAAACAGATTTTACATACCTACAGATTTTCTGCAAAAAGTACAAGTCATTGAAGTCGATTTTCTTGAAAAAGAAACACTGACAGCAATTCCTGCTGATATCGATGCTGCTTTTTATCTCATTCATTCCATGTCGGGTTCTGATACCAATTATGATGAATTAGAAAGTATTTCAGCAGCTAATTTTACCGAAAGAATAAATCAGACTCAGGCACAACAAATCCTCTACTTAAGCGGAATCGTAAACGATAAATCACTTTCTAAACATTTGGCTTCCCGTAAAAATGTCGAAAGTATTTTAACCAAAGCAAAAGTGCCGCTGACTACTTTAAGAGCCGGAATTATAGTAGGATCGGGGAGCGCTTCATTCGAAATTATCCGCGATTTAGTCAACAAACTTCCGGTGATGATTACTCCCAAATGGCTCAATACAAAATGCCAGCCTATTGCAATAAATGATGTTTTGGAATTTCTTTCGAAATCACTTTTAAATCCGGTAACTTACAACCAAAGCTTTGATATTGGCGGTCCGGATATTTTAACCTACAAGGAAATGTTATTGGCTTTCGCCGAAGCAAAAAATCTCAAACGGTACATTTTTACTATTCCCGTCATGACACCTAAATTGTCATCATATTGGTTGTATTTTGTTACCTCAACGTCATATAAACTGGCATCGGCTTTGGTAAGCAGTATGAAAGTCGAGGTTATTTGCAACGATCATCGCATTAATGAGCTTTTGCGAGTGAACCCCATGACCTATAAACAAGCGCTTTCGAGAGCTTTGATCAAAGTCCAAGAAGATAAAGTGGCCTCAAGCTGGAAAGATTCCCTTGTAAGCGGACGTTTTAACCGCAATATCTCAGCACATCTAAAAGTTCCTAAAAAAGATTGTTACATCGACCGAAGAAAAAAGGAAATCGAAAATCGCGATTATACCATAGATAGAATCTGGTCAATAGGAGGCGAGACAGGTTGGTATTACGGCGATTGGCTCTGGAGTTTACGAGGCTTTATCGATAAGCTTTTTGGTGGCGTAGGTTTGCGCCGTGGCCGAACCAATAAACACGACATTCATTCCGGCGATGCTTTAGATTTTTGGCGTGTTTTATACGCCAATAAACAAGAAGGAAAACTGATCTTATACGCCGAAATGAAACTTCCCGGTGAAGCCTGGCTCGAATTCAAAATCATACACAATACTTTATATCAGGCTGCAACCTTCAAACCCAAAGGTATTTTAGGAAAACTATATTGGTATTCTGTTTTACCGTTTCATGGTTTTATTTTCAACGGAATGCTTAATAAATTGATTAAGTAGGTTTAGGAGCTGTTTCCTGCTAACCGCTATATCTTTTGTGGATCGCGATAGCTATCCAGGCTAGGGATACAGTTTTCATAAAAACTTTTATCTATTAATATTTACAACCTCAATCTTGTCATCTCGGAATAATTTTTATTCTAAAAAAAAACAATATAAAATGACATTTACCGCAAAGTGCGCAAAGGTTTGCACAGGGTTCACTAAGCTTTGTCTTTATTTCGCTTTGCTTTGAGATCACTAAGGGATTGTGAAATAAGCTTTGCCATGATAGGCAGATGACACGGATTTGCTTTGCAAAGACTCGGATTTAAACAGATTTTTTATTTAATTCCAAAAAACGTCATTGGTAGGAACGAGGGATCACACTAGTAACTCGACAAAGATTAGAAATTCATTTTTATTATAATAACAAACCCGACAGGTTTTTAAAACCTGTCGGGTTTACTTTTAGGAATGGAGTTTCTTGCAGAGATCTTTCCTTCGTTAGGATGACAAGATTGGGGTAAAAGTTTCGAAAAGTATTGGAATTTGGAATTAAAAAAAATGGAATTTTACTTAATGATTCCCTTCTTATAAGTCTCAATAGCACGATCCCTCGCAAAAGCATGATCCACCATAGGCTCATTATATCCTAAATCAAATTCCGGAATCCATTTGCGAATGTAGATTCCTTTTTCGTCGAATTTCTTTTGTTGAATTTCCGGATTAAAAACCCTGAAGTATGGTGCGGCGTCGCATCCTGTTCCTGCAGCCCATTGCCAGTTGCCTACGTTTGATGCCAATTCGAAATCCAGTAATTTCTCAGCAAAATAAGCTTCGCCCCATTGCCAGTTTATGAGTAAATGTTTGCACAGGAAACTTGCTACTACCATACGAACGCGATTGTGCATATAACCGGTTTCGTTAAGCTGGCGCATTCCGGCATCGACCATAGGGTAACCCGTAGTCCCGGAACACCAACGTTTAAAATCTTCTTCGTTATTTCGCCATTGAATACCATCATAAGCCGACTTGAAATTGTGATTGACACAATTTGGGAAGTTAAACAGAATCTGGATAAAGAATTCTCTCCAGATTAATTCGCTCAAAAAAGTCTGGTTTTTCTTATTCGCCCAATTGACTAATTTACGGATACTAACCGTCCCAAAACGTAAATGTGGTGAAAGATAAGAGGTGCTGTCTAAAGCTGGAAAATCTCTGGTTTCTTTATAATTACCTATTTGGGTTAAGTTGTGCGGAAATACTTTTATAGTGCTTCTTTCAAAACCTATTTGGGATAGTTCAGGAAAAGTAAATTGATTTTTGGCAAAATTGCTGAACAAAGGTTTTGTATCATATTCAAAAGCTTGTCCTGAAAGATGGTATTTCTCCAGCCATTTGTTTTTATAAGGCGTGTAAATCGTGTACGGAAGTCCATCAGCTTTGTTGATTTCTTTTTCTTCAAAAATCACATGATCTTTGAATGAGAAAGCTTCTATGTTATTTTCTTTTAATAAAGCTGAAATAGCCAAATCACGTTTTATCGCGTAAGGTTCATAATCTTTATTGAAGAAGATTTGCTGAATATCTAATTCTTCTGTAAGTGATTTCCAAACGTCGAAAGTTTTTCCTTTTTTGATTAATATAGAGGAATCAATTGCGTGAAGTTGTTTGTTTATGGCTTTGAGCGAATCATAGATAAAACTAACGCGCGCATCATCTTTAGGAAGATTTTCCAGGATATCTTGATCAAAAATAAATAGCGGGATTACCGGAAATTCAGATTGCAGGGCATTGAATAATCCGATATTATCATCTAGACGTAAATCACGTCGAAACCAGAAAAAAGTAACTTTTTGTTTTGTCATTTTATTATATTTCTTTTATCACAGATTAAAGGATTTTGGTTTCACGCAGATTCTGCAGATTTATTTTTGATTTTAATTTAATAAATCTGTGTGTATCTGCTTAAATCTGTTTAGATCTGCGTTAAAAATTACTATTCATCTGTGACAGACTATTATTTTGAATTGAATAGTTCTTCGATTTTTTTGTGGCGATATTCAAAAATGGATTTCAGTTTATTCCTGACCATTATTGTATTGGCGAGTTGGCCTAAGAAACCAAATGGTAAGGCATAATGTACCACATCGGTCATTTTTGTGCCGGTTTCTGTAGGTTCAAAAAAGTGTTTGTGATGCCATAATGCGTAAGGACCAAAACGTTGCTCGTCTACAAAATATTGGTTTTCTGATGAAACGGTTATGATGGTCATCCAATTTATTTTAATGCCCAAAAGTGGTTTTAAAGTATAGGTAATTACTTGTCCCGGATACATGCGTTTGCCATCGAAATCCTCAATTACGAAACTCATATCATCAGGTGTTATGGTTTGCAGGTTTTGTGGACTGGAAAAAAAGTCCCAACATTTTTCGATACTGGCGTTTAAGTGTTGTACGGTTTCTAGTTTATATACTTTCATAAAATTGATTTACATTTTACTTGTTGGTTATTTTTTAACACATAGAGACATAGATTTCGAATGATCAAAAAAGCGTTTCACTTATCTAAATGCACATAGCTATGTGTAAATAATGTATTATTTATTTTAATCTTCTTTAAAAAGAAAAAATCTATGTTTCTATGTGTTATTTTTTTCGTACCAACGGTTTACATTTTATAATATTTGAAAGGAACGAATAACATCCCGAAGCATTCTCCGTGTTCTTTTCCTAAATGTTTGTGGTGTATTTTATGGGCTTTTCGCAAACCAATGAGGTATTTATTTTTGGTGTTTTTGAACCATTTAAATCGCTGATGAATTAGAACATCATGAATTAAAAAATAGCAAGCGCCGTAAGTCGTGACGCCGCAAGCGATGAAAAACAAATAATTGAAGCCGCCCTGAACGCCAAAATAAAAAAGAACAATACTTGGAATGGCGAAAATGACAAAGAAAATATCGTTGCGCTCAAAAGTATCTTCGTATTTGGGTTGATGATGATCTTCGTGAAAATACCACATAAGTCCGTGCATGATGTATTTGTGTGTAAGCCAGGTAACACATTCCATGAAGAGAAAAACGCCTAAAAAGATGAAGAAAGAAATCATTTTTTATGTTTTGAATTGTTATTATAATTAAACTCAATCAATCTTGTCATTTCGACGAAGGAGAAATCGCACTATCCCGAAGCTTCGGAACATAAAGAAAAGCGTCAATCTTTGTCGATTAACGAGTGTGATTTCTCGTACCTCGAAATGATAAAAAATGCGAAATCTAAACCAGTTTTAACTTGTAAGTTACAAAAGATTGCGCTAAAAGCCCGGCTTTTGTATAATTTGAGACTCTTATTCGTGAGCTTCCAATTTCGTAATATGGTGTTTTTTTTAGTTTTTTTAGTAATTTTTTGTAATAGATATAAGCGGTGTAAACCCCAAATTGTGCTTCGATAGGCAATTTTACAATTCCCTGATAGGCGACTCTGAAATCTTCTTCGATTTCGTTGATGATGGTGGTTTTGGCATTTTCGTCGAAAGAATTTAAATCGACTCCGGGAAAATAATTTCGGTTTAAAACCAAATTATCATCTTTAAGATCCCTCAGAAAATTCACTTTCTGAAATGCCGATCCTAATCGCATCGCTTCGTTTTTCAACTGCTCGTATTTTTGATGGTTTCCTTTTACAAAAACTTTCAAACACATTAAACCCACAACATCGGCAGAACCGTAAATATAATCTTCGTACTCGGTTTGGGAGCTGTAGGTTGATTTGATGAGGTCTAATTTCATACTTTTAAGGAAAGCCTGAACAAGATCATCGGTAATATTGTATTCCTTTACGGTATGCTGAAACGAGTTGAGGATAGGATTTAAGCTAATGCCAAACTCAACGGCTTTGTAATATTCTTTTTCGAAATCATTGATGAGGTTTTCTTTGTCGTAATCATGAAATGAATCGACAATTTCGTCAGCAAAACGCACGAATCCGTAGATGCTGTAAATCGCTTCGCGAATGCTTGGTGATAGCATTTTGACCGCCAGCGAGAAGGATGTACTGTAGTTTTGGGTGACCAATTTGCTACATTTGAAAGAAACGGTGTCGAATAGTGATTTCATTTTTTACGATCTAAAAGATTTTTGAATTAACTCGGCTACTAGTTTTCCTGAAATTAAAGCAGGCGGAACACCTGGTCCGGGAACGGTTAATTGTCCTGTGAAATATAAATTACGAACTTTTTTACTTTTTAGTTTTGGTCGTAAAAAAGCCGTTTGCAATAAGGTATTCGCCATTCCGTAAGCGTTTCCTTTGTAAGCGTTATAATCGGTTACGAAGTCATTCTTGCAAAATGATCTTTTAAAGATAATGTTATTTTTAATTTCTTGTTGGGTAAGCTGCTCAAAACGAGTGATGATTTTTTTGAAATATTCTTCTCTAAGTGCTTCATTGTCATTAATTCCCGGCGCTAACGGGATAAGAAAAAATCCGCTTTCCTTGCCTTGCGGTGCTGCGCTTTGATCTGTTTTTGATGGAAAATTGGCATAGAACAAAGGGGCATCGGGCCATTTTGGTTCATCGTAAATATCTGCTGCATGTTGGTTGAAATCAACATCAAAAAATAAAGCATGATGCGAAATGTTTTCAATTTTTTTATCAAAACCCACAAAAAACAAAAGCGACGATGGCGCGAAAACGCGGCTTTCCCAATATTTCTCTGAATAGGCGCGGTGCTCGATATCCAGTAAAGTTTCGGTATGATGATAATCGGCTCCGCTTAAAATGACATCGGCTTGTATCGTTTTTCCATTGATGACGATTGCTGTTGCGGTTTTATTCTCGACTACTATTTTTTCGATAGCAGCATTGGTTTCAATCGTAACACCAAGTTCGAGAGCCAGTTTTTCGATGCTGCGAACAACATCGAACATTCCGGTTTTGGGGTGCCAGGTTCCTAAGCCAAAATCGGCATAATTCATAAAATTATAGAAAGATGGTGTTTTGGTAGGTTTTGCGCCCAGAAATAAAACGGGAAATTCCAAAATCTGAATTAGTCGTTCGTTTTTGAATTTCTTGCGAATATCAGTACTTACGGTGCTAAAAAACTGATTGAGTTTTTTAGTGGTTTCAACGGTAATTAATTCCAGAGGAGAAACTCCGGGACGATACACCAAATCTTTAATCGCAATATCATAATTGCTTTTAGCCTGCTTGATGAAAGTTTCGAGTTCATGGCCACTTCCTTTTTCGATACTTTCAAAAGTGGTTTTTATTTCTTCGAGATTGTCATATATACTGATGAAATCATCTACTCCAAAATAAACCCTGTAAGCAGGATTTAGTTTTATAAGCTCGTAATAATCGGTAGTTTTTTTATTGAAATCCTGAAAGAAACGTTCAAATACATCTGGCATCCAGTACCAGCTTGGTCCCATATCAAACGTGAAACCCTCTTTTTTGAACTGTCTTGCCCTGCCGCCAATAGATTCGTTTTTTTCATAAAGAGTCACTTTGTTTCCTTGTTGTGCCAAGTAACATGAAGCGGCTAACGCAGAGAAGCCTGATCCTATTATTGCTATTGTTTTTTTCATTTGTTTAACAAATGTACAAAAACTTTAAACAAAATTAGCTTATAGCATGCTAATTGTTTCTTCCATAGAGTCGAAAATTCGTATTCTTTCGGGCAGCATTTTCTGGTCAATGTTTTCGACCATATTGCCCATAAGCCAAATTTCGTTGTTTTTTTGGAGTAATTTTTGCCCCATTGATTTTACATATTGATTGATAACACTGCGATCCGGCTGCACTGTCATGAAAGATATAAATGTAATATTCTCGAAATGTTTGGTTAAATCCTGAAGATTTTCAATTGGCATACTTTCGCCCAAATAAATGGTTTTGTAGCCATGGGATAAAATTTCATATTGTAGGTATAGCAAACCTATTTGGTGAATTTCGTTTAATGGTAACGAAAGCACAAAAATTCTATTGGTCTTAGTAGGTTTTAATATTTGAAGACTTTCGGTATAGATTAATATTTTTTGTTTGATCAAATGACTCATGAAATGTTCATTTGCAGGAGTTATGGTTTCTGATTGCCATAGTAATCCTAATTCTTTCAATAAAGGAAGAAAGTGATCTTTGAAAACTTCTTTGAATGATTTCTCAGAGATTAGCCAATCGAAAGTATTGAAGAATATTTCCTGGTCAAAATTCATCATGGCCATTTTGAATGAAGTTATGGCGTAATTCTGAGAATTTTTCTTCGAAATAATTTCACGAACCAATTGCGGAATCTTTTCTTCGGGATACGTAGCAATTTTAGAGATTTTATATCCGTATTCGTGTAATAAAGTAATGTTTAAAAGCTTCTGTAAATTTTGTAGGTTATAGAGTCTAATGTTAGTGTCAGTACGCATTGGCTCTAAGATGTTATATCTTTTCTCCCAGATACGAATGGTGTGTGCTTTTATTCCTGATAAGTTTTCGAGGTCTTTTATGCTGAAAACAGTCTTAATATTGTTTATCATTACTGGTTATTTGGTGAACAAAAATAGGATAAAATCTGAGATTTGTCTTAAAATCTTCTTAAGATTAGAGAATTAATCGAATTTGATCTTGGAGAATTTATTTAATTTATCTAAATGCAAAATTGTTTTAGAACTGTCTTTGCTTCGATTGTACATAGTTTCGAATTTGGCGCCATAAATGATTTCATTAAAAGTATATGATGTTCTCGCGGCTACTGTATTGCTATACATATTATCGAAAGTGGTTATAAAGACGAATATCTCACCGTGTATTTTTTTGAAATCGTCTTTGGTAAAATTGTACAGTGGACTGTCTTCGGTAATTGGATGTACCAGAGTCCAGCTTAACGAAAGAGCATTTATTTTATCTAATTCGAGTTCCAGACTATAAAATTTATTGGTTTGCTCTCCATTTTCTTCCACACTCATCACTAAAGTTATTTTCGCTGTAGCATCTGTAAAATTGGTATTTTTAAAAGGTACCAGACGTATCATTAATCCTTTGTTTTTTCCGTAAGGTGAAATTAGGGCATTATCTGAAAATTTTAAAAAGGCGGTTGGTTTGCTAAATCTTCCAAAAAATAAACCTGTTGCAATGGCAAAACTTAATAAGCCAATTAAAGCTTCGGCTGCTGATAGGGCACTTGTTAAAAAACCTGTTGGGCTAATGTGTCCGTAACCTACCGTGGTAAAGGTTTGTGCACTGAAAAAATAGGCTTGGCCAAATTGGGTTAAAACGCTTTGAGATTGTTCTATTCCGTCGAGATGTTCAATGCCAATGGCATAATAGATCACGGCAAAAATAAAATTGAGGACAATGTAAAAAATAAACAAAATCGACATGAATTTCCAGTTGGGCATATCAATCATGGTGTGATACCAACTGATGCGGCGAAAAAGGTGCATGCCTCTTTTTTCGATATTAGGGGTTCCGTCTTTGTTTACAAATCTTCCTCCGTAACTGTTTGCATTGGCTCCAAAGCCGGAGTTTTTATCGGTTTGTGCTTTGTGGTTTATCTTTTTTAAAAGTGCCATTAAAATTTTGGATTAAAGGACAAATGTAAGCATAACTTTGAGATGAAATTAGGTCGAAGTTTTTGGAATAAAAAAAGCAATCTGTATAATTGATTTTTACAGATTGCTTTAGTAGTGAATATGTTTTATGTCGCTTTATTTACAAAAAGTTGCTTTGTTTTTTATAGCGCTCTGGCTGCCTAATTCGATTGCTTTAGAGAAATCTTTGCAGGCATTTTTTTTGTCTCCCATTTTATTGTAGGCCAATGCTCTTAAGTTGTAAGCAATATAATCTTTTGGGTTTAAACCAAGTGATGAGGTGCAATCGTCAACGGTTTCTTTAAAGTTGTTTAGTTTGTAATTTACATTGGCTCTGCCGGTAAAGGCATCTGCGTTCATGCTGTCGAGGTCGATTGTTTTGCTAAAATCAGCCTGGGCGCCTTTTAGATCGTTGAGTTTAAATTTTGCAACACCACGATTTTGGTATGCTTCGACGAATTTAGAATTCATGCTAATGGCTTTTGTGTAATCGGCAATTGCGCCTTTTGTGTTGCCGGCTTCGGCTTTTTTCATGGCTTTGTCAAAATAGCCGGTTGCAGATTGTGCCCAAGCAGAGCAAGTGATCATAATAAATGATACAATTAAAAAGTGTTTCATAAACCAATTTGGGATTAGGTTAGTAGGTTAAATAATTCTGGAAACGAATTTAGTAAAGTTTTGTTTTGTTGGGAAAGTTCTTTTGTGAAATAAATATTATTTAATTTATTTTTTTTGGGAAATTTGTTTTTTGTTGTGGTAAAACCTTGTAAGCTAGGTTTTTATTTCTGTTAAAAAAAGATTATTTAATCTGGTTTCTTATTACGAACAAACGGATTGGAATTTAGCCTCCAGATATACCCAATTTGTAAATTTCCTGACGATAAAGCAATGTTGTTAGTGTCATTGCCTGAGAAAGAAGAAAATATAAGGTTATTGATATATGATAGACCAAGAGACCAATTTTCTTTATTATAACCAACAGATATTCTTGGAAAAAATGTAGGGTAGATTTCTATCTTTCGTTTGCCAAAATCGTTTATTCTTTCAGTACCAAAGTTTACCCCCATAGTTGCTGATCCGCTGGTAAACCATCTTTTGTTAATTGCCCAGGTATAAGCATAACCTCCACTTACTCCGAATTGGAAATTACGTAATGAATTTTGAGATTTGTGTACAAAAGAGCTGTCAGAACCTATTTTGGTAAAATAAGCACCTCCGCCAAGCAAAAAGCTTCCGGCTGATTTTAATTGTCTTTCGTTTTGATTGAAAGCAGCTTTATAGGAGAATTTCTTATTATTAAAAACATATTGGCCAAAAGCGCCATATTGCTGAATATTTAAGTCAGGATATAATTGTATGTTTTTATCCGATTGATCTGAAGTATAAAAACCGTGATATTTTTGTATAAAAAGGTCTATTATGAACTTTTTTCCGTAATGGTGAATTTGAAAATCAAGTGCTTTGGTTTTTCCTTTTTCATCATCTTTGAGGAAACTCAAACTATGACCATAGCTTAAATCGATGATGGTATTTTTTATAGAAACTCCAAAACCTAAACTCATCGGTGTATTGGGCATGAAATTTTTAATTTCTCCGTCTGTTTCCTTTTCCATCGAAATAAATCTCATCGATAGATAAGTTCTTAGGGAAACTTTATTGTAAAAAGGTTTAATATACGTTGTGTCAATCTGCGCCTGGCAAAAATAAGGAAGGATAAAAAAGAGGAAAAAAGAAAAATATAATTTCATAACGATGTCAAACGCAAAATAAGGGCTCTTAGTATTTTAGGAAAACCGATTAAAAAGGGTTTATAGGTTTTAAAAATAAGACGCAATGAATTGATTTTAGTTACAAAATTTATACTCTAATGTAGGTAAAATCTATTTTAGAGTTATTCTATTTCTTTTCATAAAACGATAATTTTATTTAAAAAGGGATTCATTTCTTAATTGAGATTTTATTCTAATTTCTTTTCTGCTATAATTTTTTATGTAAATTTGATTGGTGTCTATTTGTACAACAATGTTATAATTGATAGATATACTCAAAAAAAGTAATGTTTTTTTTCTAAAATAAACGTTTTAATTAGTAACCCCCAATAATAATTAAAAAGGAATGAGAAAGTATTTTGCCCTTGCTTTTGGCGCGCTCTATATGTTATTTTTTGCGATTCCTTTTCCCATGATAATTTATTATTCTGTAAATAATGAATTTGATATAAATACGCTAAAAGATAAAGATCCATGGTTGGCTTTGGCTATAGTTTCGATTTCGATAATTCTTTGGCTGATTGTTTTAATGGGCTATTTCCGTAAATGGGTTCTTCAAATTTTTATTTCAAAAAGAAATATAGAAAAACTAAAGTCAGGCGGCGTATTGCGTGAAGCAAAAATTTTAAGCGCTGTAAAAACATCTAAGCCCAATGAGAAATTCAATACCTATGAACTTGAACTATCATTTAAAAACCTGGCCGATACAGAAATTACAAGCAAGACTGTTATTACGGATGCTAGACCTCATCAAGGTCGTTTTGAAACGGGGAAAAAATTAAGTTTAATACTCGACAGAGATGCAAAAGAGGCTCCGCATTTTATCATTGCCACTACAGAAGTGGGATTAAATGTAATAAGAGTAGGGTTTATTGTATTGGGCTGGCTGGTATTTGTGGCCGGAGTAGTTGGCTATTATATTTATTCGTATCAAACCGAAAGTTATGGTATGGGCTGGCGTTTTATGAGTTTTGGGCATCCGCTGATTGTGTGTCCAATAGTACTTTTGTTTTTTAGGTATCTTTTAAAATTTATCTATAGTAAGCTTACAGGATTAAATAGTAGTTCATCCATGATTAAGTTTAAGGGAATAAAAACCTGGGCCAAATTGGTTAAAGTGAGCCAGACCGGGACTTATATTAATGATCAGCCGGAAATTCGTTTTGAACTTGAGTACACGGATAATAAACATCATGTTCATCGCAATAGCCTGAAAAAAGTGATCAGGCTTCTTGATCTCGATATTACGAAACAGGAAAAGATAGAAATTTTTTATCTGCCTGATAATCCAAACCAAATTGCTTTTGCCAGCGATTTAAATACTATAGACTAAAAATGAGAAAATTAATTATACTACTAATTTGCTGTCATCTTTTGTTAGGTTGTCAGCAGGTATCTAGAAGTATCGATGAGACCTTTAAACCGAATGATACGTTAGTTCAAAAGGAAAAAGAAAGTCCTGTGCCTGAAACGACAGTAGATACTCAGATTGACGTTCAGCAAATTATAAAAACAGCACTGGAAACACATTCTGTAACTCATACACATACTGAAGGTAAGAATGTCGATCTTTTGACTGATACAAAGGAATTAGAAAAAGCGGAAGAGGCTTTGAGAAAATTGCCTCAATATGCCGGAAAAGAGATTTTTATTTATTCGACGCTGTATTTTTATAATGACGGACTCATTAATGTTATGCTTCAGCATCCTACAAATCCTAAATATGTTGATATTTATGATTATAAAGAGGGTAGGTGGTCTGAGCCTAAACCTCTTCAGTTGTCGGTTAGGGATGATGTGCAAAAGCGTTTAGTTTCGCTTAATAAAATAAAATTTGTAAATGTTGCTAAAGTCACCACTACTTATAATGAGAAAACAAAAGAAATAGAAGGAGCCAAACCACTTACAAGTGCGTATGTTTCTATTTGGGATAATCAGATGCGATGGTATCCTTCGAGTATTAATGGGAGCAGAGAAAGATATTCTATACAGTTTAATGATGACGGAAGTTTAAAAGCATTTAAGCAGGAGTAAGGCTTTTATGTTGGATATTTATAATTAGCCTGACTTATTGATGGCATTAAAAAAGGTAAAACAGATTGTATGTTTTACCTTTTTTAATTCTTTATGCTATTTGGTGTGAATTATAAAATCAAACCGACAATTTTATTTTAAAATCGCCGGCAATAAATAATCGTGAACTATTTTGTCTGCCTGGGCATGTCCGTACGGTTTGTTAAAAGCTTTTGAAGTGATTATAACTACAAGCGGTAAATCTTTAAAAATTATAAATTCGTTTCCGCCATTCCCGGCGCAGTAATAGGTTTCATAATTTTTACCCTTATAATTAACGGTTTTGTTCCAAAACAAATAACTGTAGAATTGGTTGTCTTGCCCCGGAATTTCGATTTGTTTTGTCAGAGTTTTTTCTACCCACTTTACAGGAAGTATTTGCTGGTTATTCCAAAAACCGTTATTTTTGTATAACTGAGCATATTTAGCATAATCCAATGAAGTCATTTGAAGGCTTCCTGCGGTATTTGGTACTTTTTGCGGTGTATATTGCCATTTGTAATTGGTGATGTTTAAAGGTTTGAAAAGTTTTTCATCGGCATATTTTTCAAGACCTTTAGGGGTATTCTTATCCAGTATATCTCCTAAAACAACTACTCCCGCAGTAAAATAATCCCATTTGCCGCCATTGGTTTTGGCGGGATCAGTGGGTAAATCCAATGTAAATTTTACCCAGTTCTCTGTAGGATACATATTTTCTTCGTTTCCTGGTGATTCGCTATCGATATCTGAACCTTCAAATGAAGAGCTCATTGTGAGAAGGTCTTTTATTTTTATGCTGTCTTTTTTTACGTTGTAATTTGTATATTCTTTTAAGTTGTAAAAAGTATTAAGCGTTTGGTTTTCATTTTTAATGTATCCATCATTTATAGCTATCCCCATAAGTGTCGATGCAAAAGATTTTCCTGCCGATCGGGTGTCATGCAAGGTATTTCTATTGGCGTCATTAAAATATTCTTCTATCAAAAGTTTGCCATTATAAACAGCAACAACGCTTGTTATTTCTTTTAGGTTGTAAGAAGCAATTTCCTTGTTTAGCAATTCGATTTTTTTCTTGTTGAATTGAAAGTCAGAAATCTCCCATCCGCTGTTTGGTACTATCTGTTGTATTTCCATTTGTTTGGCGGTCACTTTAGGAGTTTTTATGATTAATTTAATTTGTCCTATGGCTATTAAATTTCCCACTATTGCTTCGTTGTCTTTATTCGTTATGATATAAGGTCTAACTTCAATTCTTAGCGTATGAGTTCCGTTTGTTAATGCTTTTTCGCCGCCATTAAGTTTAAAACGATCCCACATATGCAATGACCATAGATTTTGGGCTTTTGAGCTGGTTAGTGGAATAGTCAATGCTGTTGAGGTATTCTTGCTGCTTCCGTATCCAAAATTGCATCCTGAGTTAATATTATCTTTATAAATGAATTTGTTATCAATATAAAAAGCAAACTGAAGATTGCCTGTTTCTACAAGTTTGTCAGCCGACAAATTTGGGGCTAATTCATGTAAGTAGTTCGTTATCGAGTTATCCAGAAAAATCCTGATGTTAAGGTTGGATTTGTATGTAAGATTAAACGACTGAAGAAAATCGGTTTTTTTATATTGGTCTAACGGAATGTTGCCATCCATAAAAGTAACTTTCCCGATGTTTGATTGATGAAGTTCTCCGGTAATTCCTTCGGTTTTAAAAAGATCTGCATTCTGGCTAAAACCAGTAAGGCAGAAAAGGCTGATTGCAAATAGAAAAAATGTTCGTTTCATGTTTTTGATTGATTTTGATTGAGGTGTAAAATTATGCAGCCGGCAGCATTAAAAATTGTACCAGATTAACATTTTGCATTATTTCATTAAAAGTAATTTTAAATGCGCAGAAGGATTTAATCCGTTTACCTCTTTGAAGCATCTTGTAAAATGGCTTTGGTCAGAAAACCCGCATTCGTAAGCAATTTCGGTTAAGGATTGTTTTTGTAAAGACAGTAACGAAAGTGCTTTTTCGACCTTTAATTTTCTCCTGTATTCGCTTAAAGTACAGTGAAAGTATTTAGAGAAATCTCTTGACAAGTGAACAGGGTGTATTTCGGCTATTTTAGATAAATATTCTAATGAGATGGTGTCTCCAATCTGGTCGTGAAGAATTTCGTCAATAATTTGTACCCATTTTGGATTTTTGTATAATAATGAATTGTTATGCGCGCTGAGTTTTGATAAGATTTCGATCAGTAAGGTTTGGGTTGAAAAATCTACAGCAGGGCCTTCAATTTTAGCTGCTCTGAAAACTTTATACATTAAAAACTTGATTTCCGGTTTAGAGATATTAATACTTCCCTGCAAATTCTCATCTGATAATGCTATAGTATCAAACCAATGTTTTTCGATTTCAAGATGAAAACCTCTGGTAAATCCGTCAGGTTTTATATTATAATGGGGTTCCTGCCAATTATGAAAAAGCAAACTTCCGGGAGAGCAATTGTATACTTCCTTTTTATTACCCTCGATAACATTTCCTTCTAGTATAAAAGTAAAATAAGCATTCTCATGATAATGCCAGTCTACTTTGCTGTGGGTGTAAACAGTATCTGTGAGTGTTATTCCATCCAGAGCAATGGTTTCATTGGTTTGTCCGTAAAATGTACCTTTTTGCAGATGTTTCATACGATTGCATTATTTTTTAGTAGGCTGAGGTGTTTTGAATGAATCTTAAACATGATATAAGCTAGTGCGCAAAGAGTCAGTTCATTTATTAGAAGAAATAAATCAAAGAAGGTTACAGAAATAATTGAATTTAATTTAGATTGTTTTATTTTGGTCTAACTTAGAAATCATAATAACAAAAATGCAATCACTTTTTACAACATTCTGTCTTCTGTTTTTTACTTTTAATGTATCGCTGGCACAGACCAATCACAATGACCTGAAAGATGTTAACCTGAAAGGGAATGTAAAATCATTTGGACAATGCTTTCTTGAAGGCGTTTCGATGCCTCTTGCAGCTAGTAATAAAATGTGCCGAATGGGAATTGGGAATACTTACAATGAAAAAGGCTTTCTTATTTCATCTAATTCTGTTTCTTATAATGCTAAAGTACTTGAAATAAAATATTATTATGATACAGATGGTGTTCTTAATGCGTCTGACTATTATTATCCGGGAACAAAAATGAGCCAATCATTTCTTATTACTGTAAAACAGGATACGGCTAAAAATGAAGTAAGTTATTGGTTTTATGAGGGAAGTATCTTGCAGTCGAAAACAGTTTTCATTCGTGATAAGAAAGGAAATTTAGTTGTACATATGAATTATGATAAGGATGAGAAGCTAAATATGGAAAAACATTATGAATATGATGCTGATAATTATAAAATAAAAGAATCGTTTTGGAGTGTTGGTCCTTCGGGATATTTAGATAAACCAATACTTAAAAGTGTGGTTACGTATAAAAATGATGAATTCGGCAATCCTGTAATGAAAACCAATTCTAGTAGTAAAGAAACGACCGCTTATACTTATAAATATGATAGAAATGGTAATTGGTTGCTGTGTACTTCTTATAATGACAAAGGAGAAATTAATCAAATAGCCGAACAATATTTCGAGTATTATTAATGAATACGATAAGAGATTTGTTTTTAAATGAAAAAAAAACGGATGAGAGTCCGTCATTTCTGTAAAGATTCTAAAATGAAAAAAGGTCAAGTAAATTAATACTTGACCTT
>NZ_JADKPQ010000008.1:0-258624 GCF_015350725.1 Flavobacterium sp. CSZ | reverse complement strand
ATTAGCTCCGTTTTTAACGGAGCTTTTTTTTAACTTTACAGAAAACTAAACGTAAT
The DNA here is from genome assembly GCF_015350725.1 of Flavobacterium sp. CSZ. NCBI lineage: Bacteria > Pseudomonadati > Bacteroidota > Flavobacteriia > Flavobacteriales > Flavobacteriaceae > Flavobacterium > Flavobacterium sp. CSZ. The sequence goes on along the minus strand of NZ_JADKPQ010000008.1, from coordinate 258,568 downwards.
GAAAGTAGTTATTATTGAAGACGAACATTTGGCTTCAAGCTATCTCAAATCTATTTTAGAACAGCAAAGTATCATTTCGATTAATGAAATAACGGTACTGAAATCTGTAAAAGATGCCGTTGCTTTTTTTAAAGTAAATACTGTTGATCTTGCCTTTATGGATATTCATTTAGGAGACGGAAAAAGTCTTGACATTTTTGAGCAGGCAACTGTTTCATGTCCTGTTATTTTTATTACCGCTTACGATTCTTATGCCGTAAAAGTCTTCAAACATTTCACCATCGATTATCTTCTAAAACCATATGAAGAAGAGGAATTACATGAAGCTTTACTAAAATACAAAAACATAAAAGAAACCTTCAACACCAACCTGATTGTTGAATCTTTGGTCGAAATTGAAAATCAAAGCAACGTTCAGTATCATTTTTTAGTCAATCACAGAGATAAACTCCTTTCTATAAATGATACTTCGATTACCTATTTTTATGCTACAGGAAAGCATATGTATATTTACACCAATTCCGGCAGCAGCTATTTGTATAACAGCAATCTAAAAGATTTGGTCAATAAACTTAATTCTGTTCTTTTTTTTAAAATCAATCGAAAATACATCATCAACCGCCATCATATTCAGGAAATCATCAAACATTCGAGTCAGAAAATCGAAATTTTATTCAATGTCGATGTTCCGGATACTGAACCTATTATTTTAAGTAAAAAGGAAATTAATAATTTTAAGAATTGGCTGGATTCTTAATACTTTGTGCTTATTTTTTTTAAACACATAGAGACATAGGTTTTATAGTTGAGAAAGAAGATAATGAGAAACTCATTTCTTTCACATAGCTATGTGGCAATGTCTATCTTTAGTTTGCAAAATCTATTTTTCTGTTTGTTTTTTTTTCACGCAGATTTCGCAGATTCAGCAGATATTAAAAAAATACTTTTAATCTTTTAATCCGTGGCTATTTTTTCCCGCATCGTTTCGCATTTGCACTTTGTGGTAATATTCCAAGTGAAACGCCTTTTACATCATCCTAAAAGCTATGTCTCTATGTGTTTAAATTTTTTCAAGCAGATTTAGCAGATTCAGCAGATATTTTAAAAAATCCTTTTAATCCTTTAATCTGTGGCTATTTTTTCCCGGATCGTTTCGCGATTGCACTATGTGATAATATTCTAAGTGAAACGCCTTTTACACGATCCTAAAAGCTATGTCTCTATGTATTTAATTTTTTTCACGCAGATTCAGCAGATTTAGCAAATCTTTTAAAAAAATCCTTTTAATCTTTTTAATCTGTGGCTATTATTTTTTTTTACAATCATAATTGGAATTTGTTGATATTTGTAAAAGCACTTCGCTCCTACTATCCAGACAAATGAAAAAAATAATCCTTATTTCCGTTATCACATTAATCGTTTTTTATCTCATTCGAGAAAAAGTTTACAAACCTTATATGTGGAAAAAAGCCATCAATACAAAAGAACATCAACTACAATTAGGAAGCTTTATTTTTAGTAAAGAAACAGGCATTAACGGAAGTCAGAGTTACCAAAAATATTATTTTGTATTTAAGGTAACCGAAATCCATGGCGATTATGTCCGACTGTCAGTTATCAGGCAATTGTCTCAAAAAGATAATTTGAAAGAATCTGATTTTTCTACCACTTCAGATCAATACAAAAGTTTAAAACAGAATATTAAAAGTCTCACCATTACGCCCATTTTATTTGAAGATTTATACCACGGTGATGGCCCGAGATTTACTTTAAATGATTATTTACTGAATAAATATCCTGTCTTAAAACAATCCACATACTATTACGAAGATATTCCCGAAGAGTCAAAAAATAAGGGTATTCCAAAAAATCCAAATGATTTCGAAATGTATTTTAGTATGGTTTATTCTAAAAAAGAAATCATCGAAAAAGGACAGCTTGTGCCGTGGACAATGACAAATAGTTTTAATGGCAAACCTTTATTGTCTAACTATTCTAAAAATATAGATTTAATTGTCAATTAAGAATTTGAAACCTCAGTAAAATCAAGGGTTTTAAAATATTTTTTTAAAATTTTATCTTTTTTTTCTAAAATTTGTCCAGTCTCGAAAGTTCAGTTGTCATTAGGGTATAACATTAAAAATTATACATTATGGAAACTAGAATTAATGCATTCGAAAAAGGTCAAAAAGCCTTAAGTACTTTATTTGCCATTACCGGTTATATCAAAAAATCAGGACTTGAAAAATCACTTTTGGATTTAGTCGATTTTAGAGTATCACAAATCAACAGCTGTGCGTATTGTTTAGACATGCACTCAAAAGAAGCTTTGGCAACCGGCGAAACTCCGCAACGTTTATTTGGTTTAAGCGCCTGGAGAGAAACTCCGTATTATACATCAAGAGAAAGAGCTGCATTGGCCTGGGCAGAAGCTGTAACCGCTTGTCAGGTTCATGATGAAGTTTACGCTATTGCAAAAAGCGAATTCTCAGACGAGGAATTGATAGATCTTACGCTTGTAATTACCACCATCAACACCTGGAATCGTTTTAACCTTGCTTTTCCTAATACTCCGGGAACTTACAGAGTAGGACAATTTGGATAAATACATCAGGCTGTTTTTTATTTAAGGTAAAACACTAAATTTATATCTTAGATAAAAGACAGCTTTTTTCATTAGACATTGGCCACAGATTAAAGGATTAAAAAGATTTTTATTTCTCGCAGATTTGCCAGATTGAGTAGATTTAATTTGAATAATCATTTTTGAATTTGCTTCTATCTTTTAAAATCTGCGTGAAAATATTTGAAATCAAACATATAAAAAATAAACAATGAACGAATTCATATTAATATTCAGAAGAGATTTTACAACCAAAGAAAATCAGCCTTCACCGGAAGAATTACAACAACATTTGAAGCAATGGCAAAACTGGTTTGGAGGTTTGGCCGCGCAAGATAAACTCGCAAGGCCTTTGCAAAAATGGGACGGACAGGGAAAAGTAGTCAGCAAAGCAAAAGGAGTCACTAACGGACCTTTTGTAGAAATCAAAGAATCTATTGGAGGACTCATCATCATAAAAGCCAAAGATTACGACGAAGCTGCAGAAATAGCACAAGGATGTCCGGTTTTGAACTTGGGAGGAAATGTAGAGATACGTCAGGCTATGTAGAATTTAAAAGATAGAAAAAAGAAAAAAGAAAAAAGAAAAAAGAGGAAAGAGTAAAGAGTAAAGAGTAAAGAGTAAAGAGTATAGAAAAAAGAGTATAGAATCAAGATTTATGGATTTATGGATTTGCAGATTATAGATCTTACATTCTTTATAACTATTTATGATAACTCTTTACTCTAAAATCTTGCTTCTTGCTTCTTGAATCTATATTCTTTTTTCTATACTCTTTTTTATATATTCTATAATCTTAACTTAATTTATGAACCAGGAACTCATCCCCCATTTATTCAGAACCGAGTATCAAAAAATCGTTTCAGTTTTATGCAGTCTTTTTGGCATTCATCATATTGAGATTGCCGAAGATATTGTGAGCGATACTTTTTTGACTGCATCAGAAACCTGGGCGATAAAAGGAATTCCTGAAAATCCAACGGCCTGGCTGTATACCGTGGCTAAAAACAAAACGAAAAACTACTTTAAACGAAATGATATTTTCGAAAAGAAAATTGTAACCGAAATAAAATACAATTCCCCAATAAGCAATCCCGAGATCGAAATTGATTTATCTGACCAGAATATTGCAGATAGCCAATTGGCGATGATATTTACGGTTTGTAATCCGTGTAATTCTGATGAAGCCCAGATTGCCCTTGCCCTAAATTTATTATGCGGTTTTGGAATCAGTGAAATTGCAGATGCTTTTTTGTCTAACAAAGAAGTAATTTATAAACGAATCAATCGCGCAAAAGAGAAACTTAAGGAAGAAAATATTAAAATTCAAAATCCAAACCCTATTGAAATAAAAGAACGAATAGATACGGTACTCAAAACCATTTATCTTTTATTTTCTGAGGGCTACTACTCTACTTCGCAAAATACTACTTTGCGAAAAGATCTTTGTGCCGAAGCCATGCGCCTTACGTATCTTCTAATTCAAAATGAATCTACCAATTTACCTGCAACTAATGCATTAATGGCTTTAATGTGTTTTCATTCCTCAAGATTCGAAGCCCGAACAACAGAAAACGGCGAAATTATTTTGTATCAGGATCAGGATGAATCACTTTGGAGTCAGGAATTGATAGACCAGGGTACATATTTTCTGAGTCAGTCCTCTACCGGAAATACGCTTTTTAAATACCATCTCGAGGCCGGAATTGCGTATTGGCACACCCAGAAAAAAGATACCAATGAAAAATGGCAGCATATTTTAGAATTGTATAACAATTTGATTATTTTAGAATATTCGCCAATTGTAGCTTTAAACAGAACCTACGCTTTATCTAAAGTAGTAGGGCAAAGAGAAGCTATTGCTGAAGCAGAAAAACTTCAATTAAATGATAATCATTTTTATTATTCTTTACTCGGCAATTTATATTCAGGTTACGATAACCAAAAAGCTTTGCAGCACTTTGAAACTGCCTTTGGTTTAGCCAAAACTGTTTCTGATAAAAATATTATCAGTAGAAACATGCTGGAACTTTCCAACAAAAATAATTAACGAAAGAATAAGTTATTTGTTACGTTAGATCCACCTTCAAAGAACAATCTTCTCTTTTGCCTGCATTTTAATTTATACTAAAAATTATTATGCAAAATTTGCTATTTAATAAAAGAAACTTCACTTAAAAGTCAATCATTATTTTGTCAGTCGACTATTCTTTTCTCAAATAAAATATTCGTCACGCATTTGTATAAAATTCACGAATTCTTCAATATTTATTATTATAAAATATTAAATCTTTAAAAATATTTAAAAATACCTGGTAAAATTTTAATATATTTAAAAGAAACCTACCTGCTTCTATTAAACCTAATAGATCTTAAAAGTACGAAAAGCTTACTTATTACAAGATTAAATTGAAATTCTTGTCGGATTGCTTCACAAATTAACACATTGTTCCATCATTCCCTCTTTACCAGCAGATTAAGCACTAGGTGCGATTTGCTTAAATCACTATTATACTATAAGCCGTTCTTATTTTTTATGCCATTATTCTTACCAATTGATTCGTCGATAAACTAAAAATAATTTCGATTTCATGAATTTTATTTACCCAAATCTAAAAATATCATATGAAAATTAGAAAGTTACAGTTATTGCTACTCTTATTTATTAGTGTAACTATTAAAAGTGTTGCTGCTCCTTTTCCTCCGCAGCCAAGATCTATACCCCCTCCTGTAGGTGATCCGGTACCAATAAACAGCGAAATCTCTATTCTATTTGTAAGCGGCGTTTTGCTAGGCATCTTTTTTCTTTTAAAAAGACCAAAACTTATCTCAAAATCGTTCATCGAAAAATCAGATCAGTCATGATGCAAGCAAAAAACATACGCTATTAATGCCCTAAAAAAATGAAAATCATGAAAAAAACTACTTTGCTCATTTTGATGCTGGTAAGTACAAAATCTATCTCACAGATTTATTTTAGTCCCAATGCTAGCATGTACGTCAAAAATGAAGTCTTATATGTTCAGCAGGATATCAATTTAGCTTCAAGTTCAAATTTATATTTAAGAAATAATTCACAATTATTACAAGGAACTTCGGCAGCGTCTCTCAATACAGGATTAGGTGTTGTCTCTGTTTATCAGGAAGGTACTTCAGACAATTTTGATTATAACTATTGGTGTTCTCCGGTAGGAAATGCTTCTGCTGCCTCCGGAAATGAGAATTTTGGAATTACGATGTTAAGCAGTCCAACAAGTTCGATTGCTTCGACAACAGCTGCTATTTTACCTGCAAGTAATTCGAACGGAACCTCTAACCCACTTGCAATAGCCTCAAAGTGGATTTATAAATTAATTAATGCCAATAATTATTCGCAATGGATTTTTGTTGGCGGAGCTACAACATTGGCTCCCGGCGAAGGTTTTTCTATGAAGGGCACAAGCGGAACAGATGCAACAGATCCTGAAGGAACCGGAGTAACCAACAATTCGGGAAGTGCGCAGAGATATGATTTTAGAGGAAAACCTAATGATGGAAATATCAGCATTACTTTAGGTATCAATAACGCAACCCTGACAGGTAATCCCTACCCTTCGGCTTTGCACCTGAATGCTTTTCTTTTAGATCCGTCTAACACCTCAACTGGTGGAGTGGCCTATTTTTGGCAACAGGATAAAACGGTAAACTCCCACACACTTATAAATTACAAAGGAGGTTACGGATCTTATTCCCCTGTAGATTTGGTTTCTTCCGGAATATATGTACCGGCTTTTTTTAGTTCTTATAACGGAGATGGCTCTGTAAATAATGGTGGCGCATCATCTGGTATTGTAATAAACAGACAATATTCTCCTATAGGGCAGGGATTCGTAATTAGTGCTACTGCCAGCGGAACTGCCACATTCAAAAATAGCCACAGAGTCCTGGTGAAAGATGGCTCCGGTTCATCGCAATTTGAAAAACCAGCTAAAAAAGAAACTACTGAAGAAGTTATTGAAGAGGTTTCGCATTTTAAATTGAATACTATCATTGACGATCAATTTACAAGACAATTAGCATTGGCTTTTGTACCAACAGCGACAGATGGAGTCGATTTTGGAATCGATGCCTTAAATATGGATGACGCACTCCCTAACGACATTACTTTTTTGTTAGAAAACGGCAGCTATGTAATTCAGGGAGTCAATTTTGATGTTACAAAGAAAATAGCCCTTACGGTAAAAGTTACTAGTACCGCTAGTTTTAAATTTCATATTCCGGAAGTAATAAACTTCGATAACGAGCAGAAAATTTACATTTATGATGCGCTTGATGATTCTTATCATGACATTAAAAATGGAACTTATCAGGTTACTGTTGTTCCCGGAATATACAATGACCGCTTCAAGATCACTTTTAAAGACGGCAACACACTTAGCATTGGTGAGAATGCTGCAAAAAAATTCTTCATTATTCAGGACAATAATAATAGTAAACTAAGGGCCGAAAATCCTAATAATTTAAATCTAAAATCATTTCGATTATATGATCTTTTAGGCAAGACTGTATTATCAAAAAAAGATCTGGGCACAGATCAGAATTATACTTTTTCAACCAGCGGATTCAGCAGCGGCGTTTACATTACAGAGTTCTTAACCATTGATAATGAAAGGTTCATTGAAAAAATTATCATATCAAATTCAGGTAAATAAAATATACCCCAACTAACTAATATTAAAAACTATGATCACTAAATCTACACTTCAAAATAATAAAACATTATTAGTACTGTTTTTTCTTCTTTTTACTTTAACAGGAAATGCCCAAATCGGGATTGGAACGATAACACCAAATATAAGTTCTGTTTTGGATGTTACGTCTGGTACAAAAGGAATGTTGACCCCACGAATGGGAACCATACAAAAAAATGCTATTGCAACTCCGGCAGAGGGATTAATTGTGTATGATACTGATTTGAAAACATTTTATTATTATTCAACCGGTGCCTGGGTACCAATTATTAGCGGTGTACCAGGTCGAATCAATTTTAAACGTATAAAATCTACAGATGTTTTAGCAACTGTTTTAGCTGCTGAACTTGCTGCCGGAAGTGGATCAAAATATGTTTTAAATTCTAACACCCTGTATGAAATCAATGGCACAGTACCATTTAATTTTCCTATTGATTTAAACAATGCGTATGTTCAGGGATTGGATACCAATAACGATATTATCATACGAACTACAGGGAATATTTTTGAAGGAGCAAATGGAGGAAGCATCAAAGGTGTAACCATTATAGCAACAGCCGGAAACGTATTTAACCTTAGTGGTGCAGCAACCCAAAATTTAATATTTAGGGATTGTGTTGTTGCCAATTCTAATACAGTGGGTACAATTTCAGGTTTCGGATTAGTATTTTTAAGCATCATTCAGTTTTCCGCAAATACAAACGGAATGACGTACAATAACATTAATCAATTGTTACTTAGTAATCAGGGATGGTTTGCTAATAATACAGGAACTTATGAAAAACTTACCGGAACTTTTACCCTAGTAGAAAAGCAAGGCGGTTTTAGTCAGGTTGAGGGTACTGCTATAGGTTTTGACGTATCTTCAAACCCAATTATAAGCGGTGATGCTGTATTAGAATCAGTTGTGTTTACAGGCGCAAACACTACTGGATATGTAAAACCATATACAGCAGGAACATATTCAGGTTATAATTTTACCAACAATTGGACTGTAAGAGCCGCCGGAATACCTACTGAGGCAGATGCAAATGCGGTTGGCGATTTTGCGATGGATTATTTAGTTGGATCGGGAGCGAATACTTCTTTCACTTCATCAAATCCAAGTACTGCAGTAAAAGTTAACGGAAATTCAACATCGTACAATTTATTTAGATTTGCTTTAGATGTAAGCCCCAATAACAATAACAGATTAAAATATTTGGGAAAAAAGAAAAGAATTTTTCAGATTGCAGGATCCATTTCTTTTCAGGTTCCGGGAGTAGCAGTCTATATTATTTATATAGCGAAAAATGGTGTACCATTGAATCAATACAAAATTTATGGAAGAGGTGCAGTTTTAAATGATATTGTTGTTCTTCCTTTAAATGGATCTGTTGAATTATCAAATAACGATTTTATAGAAGTATATGCACAACGTTACTCAGGAGTTACTGGCGATATTTTAGTGCCAAATATGGCGATTACTATTAAATAATTTAACTTTAATAATAAAAATTTGATTGTATAAAAAGGGAATAGGCTCTAAACTATTCCCTTTTTTTATGTATTTTAACTGTACTTTCTCTGGTAATTTATATTCAGGTTAATGATGATAATACGTCTTGAGAGCACTTTGAAAATGCTTTTTTGGTCTGGCTAATTCTAATTCTGACAAAAATTAATTGTTCAAAATATCAAAAAGCCGCTAATAAGTTATAAAGATTTTTAATAAAACGTTTTATAATTTTCCTTAAATTTTACATTATTCCCATGTTTACTAGCAAAGCATTTGTGAAATATTTCATTTTACACTAAACAGCTGTTAAATCTTTAATAAATATTAATTGTTAATATTATAGGAAAACGTATATTTGAGTAACATAGAATATTATATAGCGTGCAAGAACAATCAAAATCACATAGTTTTATATTTCCCAAAACTCCTACGGGAGTAGACGGCCTTGATGAGATTACTGATGGTGGATTTCCTAAAGGACGACCAACTTTAATCTGCGGTGGTGCCGGCTGCGGAAAGACATTGTTATCAATGCAATTCCTTATTAGAGGTATTACAGAGTATAACGAACCCGGAGTTTTCATGTCTTTTGAAGAGCCTTCGGATGACCTTACTTTAAACGTAAAATCACTTGGTTTCGACCTTGAAAAGCTTAAAGCTGATAAAAAACTCGTTGTAGATCATGTTAGGGTCGAAAGATCTGAAATTGAAGAAGCCGGCGAATACGATCTTGATGGTTTATTCATCAGGTTAGGCCATGCCATAGATTCGATAAAAGCAAAACGTGTGGTTCTTGATACTATAGAATCTCTTTTTGCAGGTCTTGACAATCAGGCGATTCTTAGGGCGGAGCTGCGAAGATTATTTCATTGGTTAAAAACTAAAGGTGTAACAGCCATTATTACAGGAGAACGTGGCGAAGCAACGTTAACGCGTCAGGGACTGGAAGAATATGTTTCAGATTGCGTAATTGTGCTGGATCACCGTGTTATAGAGCAGGTTTCTACAAGAAGGCTTCGTATTGTAAAATACAGAGGATCAACGCACGGTACAAATGAATATCCTTTTCTTATTGATGAAGACGGAATATCAGTGCTTCCAATCACCTCATTAAAACTGGATAACGAAGTCTCTTCGGATGTAATTTCGACCGGAGTTCCGGGATTAAACGAAATGTTTCAGGGTAGCGGATTTTATCGCGGAAGTAATATATTAGTATCCGGAACGGCAGGAACAGCTAAAACCACCATTGCGTGCTACTTTGCTAATGAGCAATGCGAAAAGAAAGAAAAAACAATTTATTTTGCGTTTGAAGAATCACCTCAGCAATTGGTTCGAAACATGAAATCGATCAATGTGAATTTGCAAAAGCATCTTGACAACGGTACTTTACAAATACATTCTTCAAGACCTTCGCTAAATGGTCTCGAGCTTCATTTGCTTACGTTGCGAAAATTAATAAAGGAGTTTAAACCTACTACCATCATTATCGATCCTATTAGTAATTTAATCACAGTAGGAAGTGAACATGAAGTACGTTCGATGCTGGTAAGGCTTATTGATATGCTAAAAGCAAACAATATTACAGCACTTTTTACGTCATTAAATAAACAAACGGATAATTTCAGGCCTGATCTTGCAGAAGAATCTGTATCCTCATTGGTCGATACCTGGATCACCGTGCGTGATATGGAAGGAATTGGCGAAAGAAACCGCGGGATATTTATTGTAAAAGCGCGAGGAATGGGACATTCTAATCAGGTAAGGGAATTTGTAATTACTGATAAAGGTATAGAATTACTGGATGTAGAATTAGGTCCTCAGGGTATCTTAACCGGTGCTGCGAGAAAAACGTATCAGTTCAAGAAAACAATTTCTGATATTAAGCTTCAGAACGAAATTAGCCGAAAAGACAGGGAAATTGAGCGCAAACGCAAAGTTCTTGAAGCCAATATAGAAGCACTTAAAAATGAATTCGAATCTGCAGAGGAAGAGTTAAGTATCCTGAAAGCTACAGAAGAATTGCAGGAAAAGATGTCTTCGAAAAAAAAATAGAGTAAAATGAAAAAAGAAGCTGTAGCCGAATGGCAATTACGACTATATATTGCAGGCCAAACGCCAAAATCAATAACGGCACTGGAAAATATAAAAAAATACGCTGAAGAACATTTGAAAGGAATTTACAGTATTGAGATTGTAGATTTGCTTAAAAATCCGCAATTGGCAGAAGGGGATCAGATTTTTGCTGTACCTACATTGGTTAGAAAATTTCCAGAACCTATTCGTAAGATCATTGGTGATCTTTCGAATGAGGAACGAGTACTTGTTGGGCTTAATATAAAACCCTTAAACTCTTAAAAAAATGGATGATTCATCTGATGGCTCAAGTACAACCAAACATAAATTTATGCTTTTTGTTTCGGGTATGTCTGTTAAATCAGGTCATGCTATCGAAAACCTGCGTAAAATCTGCGACCAATATCTCAAAGATAATTACGAATTAGAGATTATAGACATTAGTCGCGATACAGAACAGGCGGCAATACATCAAATAGTAGCAATACCTACCCTGATTAAAACAAATCCTGCTCCAAGACGAATAATTCTTGGTGATCTATCAGACAAAGAAAAGGTATTAAGAATCCTAAACATACGCGAATAATTTGAAGGACAATAATACAAATATAGAATCCCTACAAGCTGAAATAGCTGCCTTAAAAGAACAACTTTATGAATCTAATAGTATTGTTGATGCCATAAAAGAGGGAGATGTCGATGCATTGGTGGTCAATACAAATGGGACCCCACAACTTTATTCGTTAGAAACTGCCGATTACACCTTCAGGCTTCTGATCGAAAAATTTGGACAAGGTGCGCTGAGTATTTCGAGAAACGGGCTGATATTATATTGTAATGATTATTTCTCGAAACTGATAGGCTTGCCTGCTGAAAAAATAATTGGAAATTACATTTACGAATACTTTAATAGTAAGGACAATTTCGTACCCATTATCGAAGCTTTAAAATATGGTATTACCACACATGAAATTGTGTTTAAAACAGAGACGTACAGAAATACTTTTCCTGCCTATATAGCCGTAACAGATCTTGAACCTGCAGTTCAGGGAATTGGAATCGTGATTACAGACCTGACGGAGAAGAAAAAACACGAAGATGCTTTGATACAGCATCAAAAAGATCTTGAAGAAAAAATTCACGAATTAAACAGAATAAATGCCAATCTGGAAGAGTTTATTCATGTCATATCGCATGATCTTAAAGAACCTCTTCGGAAAATTGTAATGTATAATGGTCGTATAGATGCCAGTTACCTTTCTGAAGCTGATGCTAAATCTATGAATGTCATGAAATCAGCTGCTTTACGATTAAATTCGCTGGTAGATGATTTAGTGAGTTATTCTTCTCATACAGCACAGGAAGAACGTACAGATGTTAACCTTGTCGATATAATCCGTGAAGTAAGCGATGATCTCGAAATTATAATAACAGATAAAAAAGCAGTTATCCAGATAGGAAAACTGCCTACCCTAAAAGCTTCGCGAGTGCAAATGCGTCAGCTTTTTTCTAATCTTATTTCAAATGCTATTAAATACAGCAAAAAAGAGGGTTTCCCGCTCATTCAGATTTCTCAAATTGATAATTTTGAATCAGAAATTCCAAACCAGCCTGAACAATATTTAAAAATTCAGATCAAAGACAACGGTATAGGTATGGAACAAAATCATTTGCTTAAAATTTTTACTATTTTTCAGCGTCTGCATGCCAAAAATGAATATTCCGGAAACGGAATTGGTCTTGCCATCTGCAAAAAAATCATGGAGAACCATTCAGGAAATATTACCGTAGAAAGTAAACTGAATGAGGGCACTACATTTAACCTTTATTTCCCAATCTTATAAAATGCCACACTTAAATAACTTACATATTATTATAGCTGAAGATGATATCGATGATGCCGATATCATCTGTCATACCTTTAATAAAAATCCAGATTTTGCAAAAGTAAGCCTCGTTGCCAATGGTGAAGAGCTTTTAAATTATTTAGAAGATACTTCAAACGAAACACCGGATATTATTCTTACCGATATCAACATGCCAATACTTGATGGTATTGAGGCTTTGCAACAAATTTTAAATAATAACGATTTAAAAACGATTCCCTGCTTTGTGTACTCAACAAGTATAAATCCTGTTTATAAAGAAAAATGCGATTTGATGGGCGTAAAAGCCTATTTGATAAAACCTTATTCTATCGAAGGTTTTGACGAAATTCCTAAAAGTATTCTGTCTATTATTGAACAATAATACAATTTTAAAATACACATAAATAGTAAAACTTCTTTACTTATAAAAAAGAGCTGATGATGGGATCAGCTCTTTTTTTTGTCACATCTTGTTTTGTGTTTTCTTAAACAAAACAGGCTTTTATTTCATTTTTCAACAATCTTTTACTTTATCCAAAACAACGTATCTTCATAAGGTTTTACTTAAAAAATTATCGACAAACAGCATAATTATACGATTATTTTCAATAAATTAGAATAAATATCTTATTTATACTACAAAGAGTAATTGTTAAAAAAATACGAAAACTCTAATTTACGTAGGATTAGTATGTGCTTTTTTATCATTTTGTTTCATGTTTTAACAAATTATGTTATTATAATTTAGTAGCCAAAAAATTACATTTTACATGCGTTTTATTTAAAATACCAAATTACTACAGGCCGCTCATATTTTTTATAAAATTATTCTTACTCATAAATTAAGAATAATTCGTTTCATGAATTTTATTTACCCAAATCTAGAATCACAATATGAAAGTTAAAAAGTTAAAGTTACTATTTGCCTTATTCCTTTGCATCTCTTTTGATAGTTATGCCATGCCTGACCTCCCCGAACCCCAACCCAGGGGAATTCCTCCTGTTGGTGATCAGGTACCTATAGACAGTGAAATAGCAATACTTTTTGCTGCTGGTATTTTACTTGGACTATTTTTTTTATTACGAAAACCAAAATCTACAGTTTAATCTTTATCATAAGTTATGAAAAAAACTATACTACTTATTTTGATACTGACTACTACAAAATGCATTTCGCAAATCTATTTTAGTCCTAATGCCTATATGTACGTTAAAAATGAAGTGCTCTTTGTGCAGCAGGATATTAATTTAGCGTCGAATTCAAATTTATATTTGAGAAACAATTCGCAATTATTACAAGGTACAACAACAAGCAACGCCAATACCGGAACTGGTACATTATCTGTTTATCAGGAAGGTACATCAGATAACTATGATTACAATTATTGGTGCGCTCCCGTAGGAAGTACGAGTCCTGTTCCAGCAGAAATTGGAAAATTTGGAATCACAATGTTAGGCAGGCCTACAACTTCTACTGCATTCACGACTGCTACCATTTTACCTGCAACAACTTCTGACGGAACATCATCTCCCCTTGCAATAGCCTCAAAATGGATTTACAAGTTAAGTAGTGCTACTAATTATTCGCAATGGGTTTTCGTTGGCAATGCTACAACACTCGCTCCCGGAGAAGGCTTTTCTATGAAAGGAACCAGCGGAACTGATCCCACAGATCCTGAAGTAACTGGAATAACCAACAATCCCGGAAGTGCACAGCGATATGATTTTAGAGGAAGACCCAATGATGGTAACATAACCATTACATTGGCTTCTAACAGTAGTACTTTAACAGGTAATCCTTATCCATCGGCTATAGATCTAAATGCTTTTCTTTTTGATCCGTCTAATACAGCAACCGGAGGTACTGCTTACTTTTGGGAACATGATAAAACAGTTAACTCTCATACCCTTATTAATTATAGAGGAGGTTATGGATCTTACGCACCTATGGATGTAAATTCTAATGGTGTTTATACCGCTGCAACTTTTAGCTCTTATAATGGAGACGGATCAATGAATCCTGGTGGTGCATCATCCGGACTTGTAATAAATCGACGATACTCACCTATAGGTCAAGGGTTTGTCATTAATGCTATTGCTAATGGAAGTGCAATATTCAAAAATAGTCATAGAGTTTATGTTAAAGAAGCTGTAGGTTCTTCTCAATTTGAAAGACAAACACCAAAAGATAAAAATACCAAGAAAGAAGATATTGCCAAAGAAAACTCAGAAACAGAAAATAATGTGGCTGAAAATGTTTCGCATTTTAAACTAAATACAATTATCAACAATCAATTTACCAGACAACTAGCTTTAGCTTTTTTACCCAGAGCTACAGACGGGATTGATTACGGCATCGACGCGTTAAATATGGATGATGGCTTGCCTAATGATATTACTTTTTTGATCGAAAATGGTAGCTACGTTATTCAGGGAGTCACTTTTGATGAAACAAAAAAAATCGCACTCACGGTAAAAGCTGCCACAACTACTAGTTTTAAATTTTTTATTCCGGAAGTCATCAACTTTGACACAACTCAGAAAATTTATATTTATGATGCGCTTGATAACTCTTATCATGACGTTAAAAATGGAACTTATGAAGTTTCTATTACACCGGGTGTTTACAATGATCGGTTTAAAGTTGCTTTTAGAGATGCTACTACACTTGGTGTCGGCAGCAATATTGTCAAACAATTTTTCATCAGTCAGGACAATGTCAATAGCAATTTAAAAGTTTCAAATCCTCATAATTTTGCGCTAAAATCATTTAAACTTTATGATATTCTGGGCAAAAATGTATTGTCTAAAAAAGATCTGGGAACAAACGAAAATTATACTTTCTCCACTACAGGATTAAGCAGCGGTGTTTACATCACAGAATTTTTAACTACCGATAACCAAAGATTTACCGAGAAAATTGTCATCTCAAATTCAGGCAAATAAAACTTAAACTTTTGAGCAAAAAAAATACACACCACTAACTAATATTTAGAAATTATGAGCACTAAATCTACTCTACAAAATCATAAAACATTATTAATGTTGTTTTTCTTTCTTATTACTTCGATAGGAAATGCACAAATCGGTATTGGAACAACAACGCCAGATGCTACTTCTATTGTGGATATCACCTCAACAACAAAAGGGATGCTAGCTCCCAGAATGACAACTATTCAGAGAAATGCTATAACAACTCCTGCGCAAGGACTATTAGTTTATGATACCGATTTAAAATCATTTTATTATTTCTCTACTCCAAGCGGCTGGTTACCTTTATTAAACAGCTCAGTAGGAAGAACTAATTTTAAACGCGTAAAATCTGCAGCAGATCTGGCACCGGAACTTCTTGCTGGAGGATCTGTTTATCAGTTAAGTTCAAATACCCTGTATGAAATAAACGGAACCATAACGCTAACCGCCCCTATTAATTTAAATAATGCCTATGTTAACGGAATGGATACCAATGAAGATGTTCTGTCATTTCCGGGAGGAACAATTTTTCAGGGGACTACAGGAGGAAGTATCAGGAATGTGACTTTAAGAGGAGGAAGAGCTTTTAACATCACTGGCGGGACTTCTCTTTTGGTTCAGAATACAATTGTAGACGGGCAGACAACCGGAACCGCTGGAACCATTGCAAATGTTGGGCTATATTTTGGAAATATTATTCAGTTTATAAACAATATAGGAGGAATGACTTATACCAGTATTGGTAATTTACTTTTAAGCAATCAGGCTTGGTTCAGTTCAAATACTGGAACTTTTGAAACCTTTACGGGCATCTTTGGGCAAATACAAAAAAATAGTGGATTTAGTCAGGTTGGTGCTGGTGCAATAGGTATTGATGTTTCTTCGAATCCATCCATAACTGGTGATGCAGTTTTAGAATCAGTGGTTTTTTCGGGAGCTAATAGTGCTGGATATGTAAAACCATATACATCCGGAACTTATACAGGATATAATTTCAACAATAGTTGGAACGTAAGATCTGCCGGAATACCTACAGAAACTGATGCCAATGCTGTTGGAGATTTTGCAATTGATGGAGGGATTGGTGGTGGAGTTAGTACAAATCTCGGGTCAGGAAATCCAAGTAGTATCGTAAAAATTGTTGGAAATTCTACCTCTTATAATTTATTTCGATTTTCTACAGACTCAGGCATTAGTAATCGTCTGAAATATTTAGGAAAAAAGAAAAGAATTTTTCAAATTTCAGGATCAGTTTCCGTTCAAGTTTCTAATACAGCAATCTACGCTATTTATATAGCTAAAAATGGTGCTGCTTTATCTCAATATAAGATTTACGGTAAAGGTAATCCTCCCCTTTTGAGTACTGATATCATTGTTCTTCCAATAAATGCATCTATTGAATTATCCAATAATGACTATATAGAAATTGGTGTACAACGTGCAAACTCCAGTAGCGGCGATGTTGTTGTTCCAAATATGGCAATTACGATTAAATAATTTATTTCTTAAAAAAAGGGAATAGAAATTTTAGTTTCTATTCCCTTTTCATTTGAATTTATATTAAAACTTAATAGCAATCTTTCCAATCGTCCTTCCAGATTCCAGCAACTCATGCGCCTTTTTAAAATTTTCAGGTGTAAGCCCGATAAGTGTTTCGTTCAGCGTTGTTTTTAATATGCCATCATCCAGAAGATCCGCAATTTTATTTAGAATGTTATGCTGCTCCTGTATATCTTCCGTTTCAAACATCGAGCGCGTGTACATGAATTCCCAGGAAAAAGAAGCACTTTTAGTCTTTAATTTATTTAGTACAACTGGATCATTGGTTCCGGTAATGGATGCAATATGACCTTGAGGTTTGATCAATTCTACCATGGTGTCCCAATAAGCATTGGTATCAACAAAGTCCAAAATAAAGTCTGCATATTCAAATCCCGCTTCACGAACCGAAGCAACCAAATCTTTATGATCTACGACAAAATCAGCGCCTTGTTTTTTACACCAATCGATAGTTTCCGGACGGGATGCTGTTGCAATAACGGTTAGTCCGGCAATTTTCTTAGCCAGTTGAATTGCGATCGAACCTACTCCGCCAGCGCCTCCAATAATTAAAATCGATTTTCCTTTGTCTTTTTCAGGACTGATTCTGATACGGTCAAATAATATTTCCCAGGCAGTTAAACCAGTTAATGGTATAACAGCAGCTTCTTCAATACTTAGCGATGTTGGCTTTTTACCCACAATTCGCTCATCAATAACCTGATATTCAGCATTGCTTCCTGGTTTCGTGATATCTCCGGCGTAAAATACCGCATCGCCTACCTCAAATAAACGCACATCTTCTCCTACTGCTTCTACAATTCCTACGGCATCCCAGCCAATAATTTTTGGAGTTTCAAGAACCGTATCTTTTGCACTATTCTGACGTATCTTAAAATCAACCGGATTTACAGATACAGCACTTATTTTGACCAACAAATCACGTTTAACCGGAATTGGTTTTGGAGTTTCAAATGCTATAAAGCTCTCTTTTTCAGCAATGGGTAATGAAGTTTTAAATCCTATAGCTTTCATATTTTTAATTTTTAAGTTCTCATTATACTACAAAGATACTAGCAGTTCGAATTGTACAAATGGTATAAGTTGATTGTATATCTGTATAAATTTACCAAATTTCGACGGTGTTTTTTACTGGTTAATTTCCTAAAATCCGTTTCCCGTACAATTTTGTCCGCCTCCGCCTAATTTATCCATTACAAGAACTGAACTCAATATACTTTTGACGGGTATAAAAAAATAATTAGTATAAAACAAAAATTTAAAATTATGAAAATCATCAAAAATTTATTCATTGGTTGTATCCTCCTTGTTTCTGCAAATAGTTTTAGTCAAAGCTTTTTTAAAAATATAGGAGAACGCCTTTATTTTGGTGTAAAGGCCGGAGCGAATTATAGCGACTTTACCAATGCAGGTTTCGATACCGAAGGTTTAACCGGATTTCATGCTGGCGCACTTGTAGGCTATAAATTCAATGATCATTTTGCCGTTCAGGAAGAGTTTTTATACTCTACACAAGGTGCGAAAATCAAAGGGGGAATTATGGATGGTGAGGACATAAAACTTTCTTATGTTACTGTTCCGATTCTTTTAAAATACAAAACTGATTTTGGATTGTATTTGGAAGCGGGTCCGCAAATCGGGATTTTAGTCGACGAGGATTTTACAAGTCTGGGCATCAATTCGAGTACAAAATTTGCAGAAAAAATTGATGGCGGAGTTGCTGCAGGAATTGGATATCAATTTCAAAGCGGCCTCGGAATTGGAGCGCGATATTATTTGTCTTTAACGGATGTGAGCAAAGTAAAAACGGCAGGATTCAATACTGATTTCCAAAACAATACCGCACAGGTAAGTTTATTTTACATCTTTTAATAGATAAAAAAACTGTCTAAAAAATTCCGGCTGCATAAAGTAGCCGGAATTTTTAGCAAAGAATAAATTCTAATTCTTAATCAGATATTTGTACATTTCATACACCAAATAAAAAGAAAAAACCTCAGTTTCGATATTCTATTTTCTATGATAAAAAATATAAGAAAAACAATAACTCCCTACAATCTCAAAGAGATCCGAAGATTGAATATACTATTGGTAAGTCTCGCCTTTCCGTTTACTTTTTTATTGCTCTTTTTATTCGAAGAAATTCTGTCGTCACTGTTTGTCCTCGCAATTAAAACTGCCTGTTACATGTTTATTACAAGCAATTTATTGGTCTGGATTCTAAAATTTAGCGCTAAGAAATTCCCGGATGATTTGTTTAAATTTCAGCTTTGCCGGTTAAGTCTTAGTTATATATCCGGTATTGGAATCTACCTTACCTTATGGCCCATTTTCTCTTATCTTGCTAAAATTCCGAGTCATTTAGACAATTACAAACTTTTAGCCGCTTTTATAGCCATTTCTACAGTACTAACTACAATCATTTTATTCCTGCATAATTTTGTAATCTTTAGACAGAATAAAATTCAGACAGAACTTGAAAATTCCCGTTTACAACTTCGAAGTACTCAGGCAGAAAACTTGTTATTGAAACAGCAAATTCATCCTCATTTTTTATTTAATTCTTTAAATACATTAAAAGCTTTATATAAAAAGGATCTAAAACTTGGCGAAATTTATTTGCTTCAATTAGCTGATTTTCTTCGTTCTGCGGTATCATTAAACGATAGCCATGCGACAACACTTCAAGAAGAACTGGACATTTGCAAAAACTATCTGGAAATGCAAAAAATACGTTTTGGTGAGGCTTTAGAATGGAATCTAAACATTGAAAATCCCGAATTGCTAAAAGGATTTGTTCCCTCTTTTTCGCTACAGCCTTTACTTGAAAATGCTATTAAGCACAATATGTTTACCAAAGAAACTCCTTTGAAATTAATGATAGAACAGCAAGGCAATTTTATTAATGTTTCTAATGCTATAAACCTCAGAAATGCCGGAGAGACATCAACAAAAAGCGGTTTAAGCAATTTAGCCGAACGTTACCAATTGTGGTCAGGAGAAGAAATTATAATTAAGAATAACGGAAAATTATTTTCGGTAAGCTTTAAAATCATGTACCATGAAAATAGTAATAATTGAAGATGAACAACTTGTCGCCGATGATCTGATCAGTAATCTCAAACAAATAAAACCTGATGTCGAAATTGTAAGTATTCTGAGTTCTGTTAAGGAAGCTATAGATTATTTTTCAGCCAATCCGCAGCCGGATCTTATTTTTAGTGACATACAATTGGGCGACGGACTAAGTTTTGATATTGCAAAGACTATCGCTATTGAAGTTCCGGTGATTTTTTGTACGGCCTTTGATGAATATGCATTAGAAGCTTTTAG
Organism: Flavobacterium sp. CSZ; assembly: GCF_015350725.1. NCBI lineage: Bacteria > Pseudomonadati > Bacteroidota > Flavobacteriia > Flavobacteriales > Flavobacteriaceae > Flavobacterium > Flavobacterium sp. CSZ. The sequence goes on along the minus strand of NZ_JADKPQ010000008.1, from coordinate 237,906 downwards.
GGCAAACGGAATTGAATATATCCTGAAACCTTTTAGTATCGAATCGCTGGAAAAAGCCCTTGTCAAATTTCAGAACATGCAAAAAGTAATGGCAGGAAGTATTGCCTTAAAATATGAAGCGGCAATGGCAACTTTAGAAGCTAAAAACAAAAACAGCAGCAGTACCATCATGATCAAATACCGCGATCGATTATTACCTTTTACACTTGATAAAATTGCTTTTTTCTGTCTCGAAAATGAAATCACTTACATGCACGCTTATTCCGGAAAAATCTATGCAATGACAGAAAGTCTTGAAGAACTCGAACATAAAACAGGATTAACTTTCTTTAGAATGAACAGGCAATTTTTGGTTAATCGTAACGCTATTATTGATGCAACAGATTATTTTCCGAGAAAATTAAAAGTCAATTTGTCCTTTCCGTTTGATAAAGACATAATTGTGAGCAGAGAAAAACGAAGTAAATTACTAACTTGGTTAACAGAAAATTAAACGTATCTTGAAATAAAAATACTTAAAAAAAAGAGCTGATCTAACAATCAGCTCTCTATAAAAATTAAAATCTTGCAGCAAATTCCTTTGCAAAATCTTCTAACTTGATTTTTCCGTCAACAGCAATTGTATTACTCAAAAAATCATGCTGAATTTTTCCGCTTCTTATACCTGAACCCATTTCCAGATACAATCCAGCCATTTCTTCCGGTAATCCTGCTTGTGTCATTCCGCCAAGCGCTTGCTCATCTCTAAACTCAATCCATGGTAATTCTGGTTTATCAATTGCAGTACCTAAAACTTTTGCCACATCGCCTGGAGTTCTCACATCACTTACAATATAACGAATGTTTTTTCCTGACGATGTTTTTTGCAATTCTTCTGCAACCGCATTTGCAATATCCTCCGGATGCACAAAAGGAATTTTAGCGGTTGATGGATAATTAGATCCAATAATTCCCGCTCCTTTTATCATCGGAACATCATTATACAAATTCGTGTAGAAAAATCCAGCACGAAGAAAAGTAAGCGATACGTTATCTAAACCTTCGTATATTTTTTCGATATTATAAAGTCCTGCAATTGGTCCTGTGCCTTCTGGCAAATCGGCACCAATACTGCTTAACATTACTACACGCTTCACTCCTGCTTCGCTAATCGCAGTTGCCAGAGCTTTACCCGCTTCCGTGGTATTCGCAACAATATTAGATCCACCTAAGTTTGGCGGTGTCATAGCAAAAACAGCATCAACATTTGTAAAAGCATTTTTTAAAAACGCAGCATCGCTTACTGAACCTACAGCAGCTTTTGCGCCTAAAGCTTCAATAGCTTCAACTCTGTCATTATTAGTCGTAATTACGATTACTTCATGGCCTGAAGCAATTAGTTTTGTGGTTAGAAGTTTTCCTATATTTCCTAAAGAACCTGAGATTGTAATTTTCATAGTTAAATTATTTTTTTATTATCTGTAACAAAGGTATATTTGTACTTACTTTTATACAAGTACTTACCCTAAAGTATGCACAAATGACAGCGATCAAAGAATCATCGACCATTCAGGAAAATAAGCAATATGCCTTAGAACAATGCCCTGTAACCTATGTTATGGAGAAAATTGGCGGATATTGGAAACCCATTATTATCTACCATCTTTCAGGCGGAAGCAAACGCTACAGCGAACTTAAAAGAGCGATTCCGGCAGTCACCGAGAAAATGCTCATTCAGCATCTCAAACAACTCGAAGCAGATAATTTGGTGATTCGCGAAGCAAAACCGGTTGTTCCACCGTTTGTAACCTACAAACTCAGTAATGCAGGAAAGGGTTTAATGCCCGTTATAGAAGCCATGGCAACATGGGCTTTTAAAGATAAGGAAGACGGATTTGATGCTTCTTAAAAGCTAAAAAATCTAAAAGAATCTATCTTGCATGCGTACGATATCATAAACACGAATTTCACGAATTAACACGAATTCAGTTTGTGTAATTAATTTCACAAACCAAATCAGGATTTAAAATTTGTGTCAATTAGTGAAATTAGTGTTTTATCTATCCGCAAGCTTTAACGGTATTTCTATTTCAAAATAGAATAATGATCTCCAAATTTTTCCTTAAATCTTCGGCTCATGGATACCGTTTTACCGGATAATAATTCGATGTGACTGTCAGAAATATGAATTCTTTTAATGACATTCAGATTCACCATATGATTGCGGTGTATTTGTATAAACTGTTTATCGGGTAATTTTTGCTGAATTTGTTTTAAGGATATTTCGACCAAAAATGATTCGTCTCTGGTAATAATCGACGTGTATTTTCCTTCTACATAAATGTATTCGATACAATTGAAAGATACTTTTACCAAAGTGTCTTTTTTTTTGATCAGGAAAAAACCATCCATCAAAATGGCTCCGGACTGACTGCCTGAAAAAACGCCTTGCATTCCCATAAATTTTTCGATCGCAAGTTCAATAGCAAACTCTAATTCGAGAACATTAAAAGGTTTGATCAAATAACAATATGGATTTGTAATTCTTGCCAGTTCAAAGGTTTTTCTGTCGATCGAGCTTGTCAAAAAAGCAAAAGGTTTTAGCGTAAATTGATTTTCGTTTATTCGCTGGGCAAATACAATTCCGTCCGGTTTCCCATTCAGGTACACATCTACAATAACAATATCCGGCTTTTGAGCATAATAGTAGCCTAATGCATCTTTTAGATTATTGGCTATAGCCGTAACTTCATATCCTCTTTCTTCAAGTGCTTCTTTTAGAGATTGTGCCTGCAAAGCCTCATCTTCTATAATTAGTATTCTTATTTTCATAATATCTTATCTTTTTGAATGTTATAAATGCACGGATTGCCATACCTTTTATAACTTTTAAAATTTGCCTTAAAATTCAAGCTCATTCAAAAGTTCAAAAAGTATAGTTCAGTGCTTCGATCCCATCTATTTTTGGACACTGAATCTTTAAAGCTTATTTTTAAATCATTAAAAAATTAGCATAGAAAAATTCCTCACCAAAAAGTTGACGAGACTAAAAAGTAAATAGTATAAAGAGGAAAAGTCTGTTGAAGGATCTCAAACAGAAATGAAATTAAACATTAAAAAAACGGGGGAATATCAGTAATAATCTCCTAAAAAAATTATAGCATTACAATTTAACATGCAATCTGTATCATTTTTTCAGGAAATTGGTAAAGACTTAATAATTGAAATAATAACAAACTTCATACGATTATAAACTTTTATATGTAGTCTCTTTTCTAAATAAAATATTATTTCAGGATTCAACAGTAATACTATTAAAAATCAAACAATTAACTTCATTTTCAGTATAAATCTCATTATACAATGAAATATTGAGCCTTTAAAGTTTCCTCTTTTTCATGCCATTATTTGATCATAAACTATATTAAAATCAGGAATTAAATTCCTTTTTTAAGCATATTCTATAGTTATGACAGTCACTCCTTTATAGACTCTACAATCAATTTATTAATAAAAAGGAAGTGGTAAACCAATGAAGCTTGTCGTGACGACGGGCATTTTTGTTGTAATTTTTGTAGTGAGGTGCCAACAACATTTGCTCTCAATTACCCTGAATACTGTACTTCTATAATACTGATCTGATCGGGATACAGTATTAAAAAAAGCCATCTGGTTCAAATCCTGCTTCTTTTGCATGGATGTCTGAACCCTTTTTTCAACACTAATTTCTGTAATAGTCATAATTATGATTTGTTTTGGGGTTATACAATAAACCAAAAATAAGAAATAAAATCCTACATAATTTATTTTAAACCGTTCATAACTAAAACTTTACCGTTCGTGCCATTAGAACAAAAAAGTCTTTTAACCAGAAGTAATATTGTCCTGTAAATCATTGATAATCAATTTATCAAATAAAATAAGGACTATGAAACCATCTATTAATGAAATCCAGGCCGTTCTTGCCAAAAAAGGATATACTTTTTTTGACCCGGCCAAACCTTATAATCTGAACATTATAGGGATTAGAAGTAAAAATGTAATCGCCAATTCCTTTGATGATACATTATGTTTAATCTTTAGCGACGACAGTCTTACTCCGCAAATATTCAGTTTTGCCGCCACAACAGATCCCGGATTATTTTGGTTAAAAAACCCATTAAACGTGAGTGGTACTGCAATTTTAGTACCAGGCCAATACAAAGGATCGCACCAAATTGGGCTGCACAAAGGCCAATACGAAGCTTTGGTACAAAAAGCTCCCGTAAAAGTGTGGAGAGATGCCAATAAAGATGGCAAACTGGACTTTTCCGGACCACAACACGAAGGTATTTTTGGAATTAATATTCACCGCAGCAATCCGGATTCAGAATCTCAGGCGGTTGAAAAATGGTCTGCCGGATGCACCGTTTTCAAAAAAGTTGCCGATTTCAAATTCTTTATGGGAATCTGCAACAAATCCAAAAGTCTTTACGGCAATTCTTTTACCTACACCTTACTGGAAGAGTCGGACTTTACTACAAATTAATAACACTTAAATAATTTATTATGAACATTGGAGATCAATTTAAGGGCCTTCCTATGGAAGACCTGATCGGTGGACCGTTATCAGCAGCTGTAAAATCAAATACCGATTTGGCCAAAGCCACAGCAGCGTTTATTAACGACATTGGTTTTGAAAAAGTAAAAGATGCAGAAGGGCTTATTGTTCCCGGTCCTGCACGAATGGTAGATTTTGTTTTTGAACGCCCTGGGCTTGACAAAGACGGAAATGCTACAGTCGAAGAAGTTAAAATGAAAGTACCAATGCTGGCCATTGTACCCATTCCTAACCTGCAAGTAGATTTGGTAGACATCACCTTTGATATGGAAGTTAAAAGCTCTACGAAATCTGTTGAATCATCTGCTTCCAAAGGAGAATTTAGTGCCTCAATGAGTGCAAAAATCGCTTTCTTTTCTATCAATGCAAGCGTTTCGGGTTCTGTTTCTTCGAGTAAAGAAAACACCCGCTCAACAGACCATTCGGCTAAATATCATGTCGAAGTAAAAGCAACCAACCACGGTTTACCTGAAGGTTTGGCAAGAGTACTTGATATTATGAATGATGCTGCAAAACCACGTCAGGTTATGGCTTATAAACCAAATGCTAATGGCGAAATCGAAAGAGGCGAAGATGGTAAACCTAAAGAACAAGGTAAACTCGTAAATACAGATGGTTCTGAAGCAACCCCATCTACAGAAAAGCCTAACGAGTAATTGATGAAGCAACCTAACACCAACTGATATGCTACCAGATAATTCGCAAAAGATCACTATCGCAGATATACGATATATAAAAAAAATAACAATTGGTTCTATTAATCCAAGTGCACCTTTTACCGAAGAAATGCGGGAAGATCAGTTGGTGTTGCTTAACAAATGTCTTTCGCAGCACCCTAAGGGAGTCATAATAGGCAAAGATATTTCTATCGGAAGTTTTAAGCTGGGTGAACACGAACTCAACATGCAAAGCACAACCTATCATGTAGGTTTTACGAGAAAGCCATACTGGCTGGATGAAAAATAACATTTAAAAAACTGAAACCATGTCACAACAAAGATTTGACCATTTATTACAGGCTATCCACAGTGCAGTATTAAAAGCTCAGGAATTAACAGAGGAGCAACATATCATGCAAATCGCAAAATATTTTGACGAAGACGGAAAACCACTTGTACAAGAACTTCATGTACCAACCCTTGATCCTGATGATGATCCTAACGCAATGACAACGCTAAGTGTTCCTTTATTAAGCCTTTTGCCGCCATCTGCAATCAAAATCAAAGAACTCAAACTAAAGTTTAAAGTTGGTTTGGGTAAAATTAAAGTAGAACAAGGTGATAGTAAAAATGGGCCAAGTCTGGATATTGACATGGGCGGCGGCGGCGGAATTTTTGGAAAAAAACAAGCCACGGCAAACGTTGAAATCACATTTGAGGCCGGAGACCCTTCAGAATCCTTTTTAAGGATCAATGACTATCTGGTTAAAAGTGTAGTATAACATTGATTATTAACTTTTAAATATAAATATTATGGCACTTAATTTTAGACCAGGCTGGAATGCTCCCATTCCACGTACTGTAGCACGTTACGGAGAGTATCAGGCTTTTCTTGATACCTTGACACCATTATTGATCGAGCAGGCATTTAGTGATGCTAACTCTCATTTTACAGATCCTGTAGCAGCAGACTTTATTAGAACTGCCGTAGCATCAAGCACTCAAGTCTACGCGATTGAGCAAGGAACGCATCAGCCGGAAGATTTAGTTCACGGGGGATTTTGTCTTCACTTTACAGGAAGAAACACCGCTAATACTGCATTTCACTTCTACGTTACACAAAATCAAGATGGGACACCAAGAATCTTCGAGATTACTTACGTGAATGCAAATAGACAAATTATAAGCTGTAGAAGAACTTAGTTGTTTCAGCATTAAAATTTAAAAACTCCCGTGGGAGTTCCTCAAAAAAACATCCGGATGTGTAAGAGGTTATCAGGAATATTTCACTAAAAATGTAATGCTATGGGAAGTTTAATCACCGTAAAAGGAAAAAAACAAGAAGCACTCTATACAACTACAGTAAACAGATTGGCATTAGATGATGAACTCTGCATTTATGCAATAGCCGATTTCTCTGCAAAAAATGGCGTTCGCTACCCCAGTTGCGAAATCAGGCAAAAGGTAGACATCAGCGGGTTCAATGCCATCAATCTTGATGAGTTGGCAAAAAACTAGATCTCATTTAAAATCATTTATCATGAAAAAACAGATTGCATTAATTTGCCTGGTCCTGTTATGCCTTGTTCCAAAATTAATGGCTCAAAAGGTATGGACACTTAAAGAATGTATTGCTTATGGCAGGAAACGTAGTTTTAAGGCCGAAGAAAATACAATACTAAATGCGACTTATGCAGAAGATAAAAAAAATATTGAAGCCTTATATCTTCCGCAATTCAATGCTGTACTCAATCCTTATTATACAAAAGGCCCGGGAGGTTATTTATGGCAATCCGGTTTTGGATTAGAAGCCAATGCTATTATTTATTCAGGATCTAAAAAAAAATATGAACTTGAAAAAGCCGATATGAAAGTTGTACAAAGTGAATATAATATTGCCAGTGCCCAAAATGATATCGAACTGCAGGTTATGTATGCTTATACAGATGCACTTTCTAAAAAAGAACAATTTCTGGTTGGTGTTCGATTTTATCATAAAGCACTACAATTGCGCTATGAGCTTTCTCAAAAAAAGATCTTTACCCTTACAGATAAAACTTTTTTTGATGCAATACTACAACAAGATCGGCAGGAAATTGAATCCTTAAGTCTGCAATACGAACTGGCATTATTAAAAATCAAACAGCTCATTAACCTGGACAGCACACCTGATTTTGATATCGAAGAAATTCCGCCTTTTGCCCCTGCTTACAAAATGCTTACAGAAGCATTTCCTAAAGCAATTCTGGCAGATCCCGGAATAAGCAGTAACAAGTTAGAAGTTGCAATTGCGGCAAAGAATATAGCTATTGCAAAAACTTTTCTTTCACCTACCATAAGTTTTCAGGGAAGTTCTTTTTATGCTTTCAATAATAACAATAATTTGTCTGGAATTCAGAACTATTTAGGCTTGCGTGTTGCTGTTGCTGTATTGAATTTAAAAGGGCAAAATGCCAATATCGAACGCGCTGTTATCAATTTTAATTACCAAAAAACGCAGCTCGAAAATCAGAAAAAGACTTTATTCAATACCGTGGTTTTTATTATAAATGAATTGACAAATAAAGAAGCTGTCTATCAAAATATGCTCATTACCCTTGATAAAACCACGCTTTTATTAAGCGAAAGCAAAAAAAATTTAGAAGCAGGAAACTCTACTTACGAATCGTATTTACTGCTCCGAAACTGGAACAGACAAAATGCGCTGCAAGCTGTTGTACTAAAATACGACACTATAACTCAGGGAAAACTGCTGGACTTTTATACAGGATCAACTTTATAACGACTAAAACGAAAAATTATGAATGCAATATTTGATAAACTAAAAAATCGTTCTCCTAATACTTCAGAAATTCCTGAACCACCAATAGAGAATGCTCCTCAAGAGATCGTAATTGTAAAACCTATAGAAGAAGATGCTTTTATTCCGGCTGAAGTGAAACCTTTACCCCTTACTACTGATACCAAAACAGCTTTTGAAACCCTGATCGAAAAAGAGATTGAAACCATGCTGCAATTCATCATTCGAAAAGGAAAAAAAATAGCAGCTGAAATAGGCTCATTGTCCGAAACCAAAAAGCTATCCCATAAAATAGTTTTGCACGAAATGCTCAGAGAAACCATACATCCGGTAACACCAAAAAGTATTGATTATGTCAATCAATATCGCGATAAATCGAATTCGAGGGTGGTATTATTAAGAATAAAAATAGTACGCCAATTTACTCTAATTGCGACAATTAGTGTTCTCCTGACCGTTTTAGGATATGGCTTAATTGAATCCGACATTTTTACAGGTAAATACACCTTTACAGATATTGCTTTATTCATTATAAATCAGCTTTATATAGTGGCTACAGCATTTTTGGGGGTAATGTTATACTTCTTTCCAAAGCTCATCAAACAATTAGACGGAAGCACTTTAACAGTACATAAAATTCCTTTTTACTGGATGGCCATTTTACTTGGCAGTCTAAGCGCGATATTATTGATCAACACAAAAGTATTTGCCCCGTATCTTATAGATGATACCCTCCTCCACAACCTTTTTATTGCGTTAGCTTGTGGTTTTGTGGCCGATATTCTCTATGGCAACATTCAGGCAATTGCACAACTATAGCTTCAGCCAAATCGGGTTTCGAAGCCTAAGATCTAATTTTTAATCACAAAAACTACAATCATGAAAAAACTATTTTTATGGTATTCAGGAACGGATACCACAGCCGAAAGTATGCGTAATTTTTTTAATATCACAGAAACAGATACTATTAAAGTTGAATACATAAATGGTCTGGGAACAGAGGGAAACATCTCTAAAACCAATACATTGCAAAATAATGATGCAGCAAATGAACCTGGACTCATTAATAAATTTACTAATTATATTTACAAACTATATACTAGAGCCAAAGGAGCGCAAGAGCATGATCAAGTGGCTCAAATTGAACATTTTTTTAAAATTACAGAAAATACAAATTCTGATGAAGAAGTCGAACTCATCATTGGCGGTCATAGTCGCGGTGCTGCTGTTGGTATCCTGGGACTTATCGCATCCTTATATGAAACGTGTAGGCTTAGTTCATTCGAAAACAGTTCAATAAAAAAAATTACATTCATTGCTGTTGATCCTGTTCCGGGTTCTTCAAAAGTTCTAGGCTCATCGGCTTTAGGTTCAAAAAACGATCTATTGGGTTTTGAAACAATAGGAGGCGAAAATAAAATTAAAACGGCATTGGATTTTATTGCAACTCGCAGCAAAAAACCAAACTTATTCAAAGTAATCTATTATCCAGCCCGGTTTGATATGAGAAACGAATTCAAAGCTGATCAATATTGGCTTGACTTTTATGAAAACCAATGTAAGAATTTAAACATTGTGAATCCTAAAAATGACAAACCTGTCATTGAAACTAAATTTTATATAGGTGGATTTAGGCATTCGGCAATGGTCGATAAAACTGAAGAAATTAGTGAACTATACGATGAAATCAATTGTCCTACCAATTTATTGAAAGAAATCGTATATCACGAACTAGAAATTTCCAATAGTGATCTTAATGCAATTCAGGAAGGCATTATAAAAACAGAAAATGATGTATTGGCTTTGGTTTCAAATATCAAAAACTTAAAATTAACAGAAAGAACCACAAAGGATTCATATCCATTAGAAATTAAGGCTGAAAAAATTCTTTATTCCGGAGAATCTCTAGAACAAATTATTAGAAATCGTGCAAAAAACAATTCCGCTAAAATTAATAAAAAGAACAACAGGTATTTAGGCCTATAAAGTTTATCAAAAATATCCCTATCCTACCCTTTTAGGGATATTTTTCTTTTTAAGATCAAAACCCCATATTCTCATGAAAAAGAATCGCAACCATTTACCAGATACCTTTCCCGAAAAAGGAAACAAAGCAGCAAAAGTTTACAACGCGATTTGCTCAGAACTTGCTATGGATGGAGACGTGCATCTGGATCTGGGCAGTTTTAGTACTACCAAAATGCATCCCTATGCAAATAAATTGATTACAGAACAATTAGGGAAAAATTTTATCGATTATGGCGAATACGCGCAAAGCAAAAAAATCCATGATAGAATCGTTGCCTTACTTTCAGGATTGCTAAATGTACCGGATCCTCATTCAATAAAAGGAACTTCTACTTTGGGATCTTCAGAAGCGATACATCTGGCCCTGCTTTCGCATAAATGGAATTGGAAAAAAAGACAACAATCCTTACAGCTCGATACAACTAAACCCAATATCGTTTACAGCAGCAATGCCCATGTTTGCTGGGACAAATTTGCATTGTATTTTGATGTTGAACCCAGAAAAATTGCCATTTCTTCTTTCCATCAATATCCTTTAGAAGAAATTCTAAAAAACATAGACCAAAATACCATTTGCGTAGGCGCCATTGCAGGAAACACCTATACCGGCAGTATTGATCCTATCGAAGAACTTAATAACAAAATCCTCGAAATCAATTCCACAAACAATTGGGATGTTGGTATTCATGTAGATGCGGCCATTGGCGGCTTTGTGCTTCCGTTTCTAAAAGAACAAAACCTGCAATGGGATTTCCGTTTGCCTTTGGTTCAAAGCATCAATCTGTCCGGACATAAATTCGGGTTGGTATATCCCGGAATTGGCTGGCTGCTTTTTAGAGATGCTTTCTTTTTACCCAAAGAACTCATTTTTTCCTCGCATTATCTTGGTAAACCTATAGACACCTACACCCTAAATTATTCTAAAGGAGCTTCGATGATTCTGGCGCAATATTTTTCGATACTTCAAAACGGAATTTCCGGCTATAAAAAAATAATAAACCGTTGCTGCAAAACAGCCCAAATTATCAGAGACCGACTCAAAGAATCCAATTATTTCGAAATAATAGACGAAGGCCAGTTACCAATTGTAGTATTCAAATTAAACACTACAAATGCAATCGACCTATACGGGTTTCAATCGCAGCTAAGAGCCAGAAACTGGATGCTTCCCGTTTATAACGCACCCGGAAATTTCGAACCCAATAAACTCATGCGAATTGTTGTAAAAGAGAATTTCGATACTACAATGGTAACACTGTTATGCGATGATCTTATTGCTATTTATCAAAACTTAAACCATTATCGTTTATGAAAAAGTTTTACTATTCAATGCTATTTTTTTTAGCCACCACATATTCTCTAAAGGCAAATTTGTACAAAGAAAACCCAAAATCCAGCAATCCGTTAGTGGTTATCGTATCCATTCATCTTAATAAAATTTATGATATCAATACCGTAAACAAAACCTATATGATCGATGCTTATTTGGTTCTTTCCTGGCGCGAAGCCACAATTTCGGATGTATTTTACCAAAATAATAAAGCCAAAATCATATACGAAAACGAAGAATTTCCTAAAAACATAATTGTTCCCTCATTCGAATTTATCAATATTCTCGGTAATCGCGAAATCATCAATAAACGATTAATCATCAATCCTGATAAAACCCTTATATACAACGAACGTTTTCACGGAAGGTTTACCTCTGTCATGGATTTTCATAAATATCCCCATGATAAACAATGTTTTACCATACAATTAGAATCATTCTCGATGGAAAAAGAAGACCTCATTTTTACCAATCCGCAGCTTTTTCCAAAAAAACTCGATCCCTCATATATGGAAGAATGGAATATTTTAGGCCAACGCGATTACGTCAATAAAATGGTTTATAATCACTTAAGTGCCAGCAAAAAAGGAGAAGAATTCTCCAGATGCAATTTTGAAATCTACGCCCAACGAAAAATAGAATATTACATCTGGAAAATAATATTACCAATCGCAATCCTGGTTGTCGCATCGTGGTTGGTTTTCTGGGTAAAAGATTTTGCAAATCAGCTCAATATCTCTTTTACATTGATGCTTACAATGGTAACATTCAATTTTTTCACCTCATCATTATTGCCAACATTGCCCTATAATACGTTTATCGAACTCGTTATAATATCCGGCTATATCTCGATTTTCCTGACCTTAATCGCCATAATTTTCAACTACGCCTATTCAAAAAACGATCGTACAACCCTAAAAATAAATAACTTTTTTCAATTATTTTTTCCTTTACTTTATATTCTTTACATCCTGATTTGCATTTATATAATTTTCTTTTAAAAAAATAATCTGGGCTGTAGTGTTTATAAAAACTGGACTATACAGTTACTTGCCATCTTATTATATTTACGTAAAAATACATCCAAAAATGAAAAGCATATCAATACCACAAGCAGGCTTAATTTTACGAATAGTGCTAGGAATCACCATGCTTTCAGCCGTTGCAGACCGTTTCGGACTTTGGGGCGCACCAGGTGATCCCGGAGTTGCCTGGGGAAACTGGGAAAATTTTATCACCTACACCCATACCCTAAACCCTTTCGTTAGTAAATCCTTTGCAGGAATATTAGGCGCTTTGGCCACATTCTTCGAAATCGCATTTGGACTCTCCTTAATCATCGGATTCAAAACTAAATATGCCGCTTTAGGAACCGCAGGATTAATGCTCCTTTTCGCGATCACGATGGCAATTTCGGTTTCTGTAAAAGCACCTTTTGATTATTCTGTGCTTACAAGTGCCGCAGGCGCTTTATTACTTTCTACAATTGGCAGAACTTCTTTTGCGCTTGACAAATAAATAAAAATTCTGGTTGAATAATTAGAAGCTAATCCAGCCATCCGCTGTATCTTTTGTGGTGAACCCCACCACAAAAGGATGCCGCTCCTGTCTGGGCTAGGGCACTCATTTTCATAAAATATTCTGAGATTTATATCGAGAAATCAAAAAACACACAAAACACTAATAATGAGTATTTTATAAAACACAATAAAGAATCATGTAAAGGATTAAAAACCTAAACCTCTAATTTTAAAATAATTAATTATTAACGAAATAAATAAAATTATGAAAACGCTAATCAAATCAAAAATCGCATTTCTTTTTATTTTAATCGGACTTTCATTTTCCTGCAAGAAAACCGACACCATTCCGGCCGATAATACCTATGTTGACTCTACCGAAACAACAATTGATAGTGTAGACGCTACAATAGACACAGCAACTGTACCTACGGATACATCTGCTATAAAAAGAGATTCTATCGCAAACGCAAAAAAATAGATCATGATCCCATTTTATAAAGGATTCAGACTATTATTTTATAAAAACTCCATCATAATGATGGAGTTTTTTTGTGTTTTTTTAGATTGTGCGTATTTTGCTTTTAATGGCGCACGGATGATACGGATTCGCTGTGGCGAAAACGCAGATTTACACGGATTTTTTATTTTACTCATGATAGCTACCCGCAATCTTGTCATCCTGAGGAACGAAGGATCACGCACGGAACTCTACAAAGATTGGCGATTTAGTTTGCAGCATTTCTCGTGCAATCTTTCGTTCCTCAAGATGACAAACTATCCGAAAATATTATTATGAAAACGAGTACCCTAGCCCCGATAGATTCTGCAAAACCTTTTTATTTTTTTTCTTTAAAAAATAAAAAGATTGGAACGGATTGCTTCGCCAATTCGCACTTTCAGGCTCGGGTCCGGGATTAGCTCCTGAAAAAAAAGATTTGGTTTTATCATGGAAATCGAAATGACAAAATTGTGCATAGTTGAAGGAACTCTTAGAAATTTAAAAACGAAACGAAACACAATATCTCATTAACTAACAACCTTTTACACTGACACAAATTAAAGACAACTCATTTTTAAGGTATATTTAAGCTCCTAAATTCTTCCCGAACAAATATCAATTCGTAAATTAGCGCCAACAAAATTTATCCCAATGACAGTACTTACATTTACCTTGATTATGATTCTTGGTGCTTTTTTAGCAGGTTTTATTGGTTCATTATCAGGCTTGGGTGGCGGAATTATCATAATTCCCCTTTTAACAGTCATTCTTGGCGTTGACATTCATTATGCAATTGGTGCAGCTTTGGTTTCTGTAATTGCAACTTCCTCAGGTTCAGCCGCAGCTTATGTCAGGGAAGGAATCACGAACATGCGATTGGGAATTTTTCTCGAAATTGCCACAACAATCGGAGCCGTTTGCGGAGCTTTACTTTCGACCATCGCTCCTACTTCATTCATAGCCGTATTATTCGGACTTACTTTGATTTTCTCGGCTATAAATTCACTTCGAAAAAAAGAAGAACATATTGTTTTAGAATCATCTCCTTTGGCTAAAAAATTACGACTTGAAGGAACTTATCCCACTCATGACGGGCAAGTAGTACATTACGGAACCAAAAACGTAGTAGGCGGTTTTGGAATGATGGGAATCGCCGGTATGATGTCAGGTTTGTTAGGTATTGGTTCAGGCGCTTTTAAAGTGATTGCCATGGACAATATCATGAGAATTCCTTTTAAAGTTTCTACCACAACAAGTAATTTTATGATGGGTGTTACCGCAATGGCAAGTTCTGTAATCTATATCCAGAAAGGATATATCGAACCTGGAATTTGTATGCCGGTCGTTATTGGTGTTTTGTTTGGCGCAATGGCTGGAGCAAAAGTACTTGTAAAAACCAACCCTAAAAAACTAAGAATCTTTTTTGCGTGCCTGATTTTTGTGCTTGCAGTAAACATGATATACAACGGACTTAATGGAAAAATCTAAGACAATGCAACACGAAAAATTTGGAGAAAAAGATTTTCAATCCATCATTGGTAATTTATTGCGCTATGGCGTCTGGATCTCATTATCTGTAGCCTTTATTGGCGGAATCGTCTATTTGATGGGTCACAGTAATGATATCGAAAACTATTCTGTTTTTAAAGAAAATGACCGTAATATATTCGAAGTAATTTCAACCATCTATAATGGAGCCATTCAGGGAAATGGAGAATCGCTAATCTTTGTTGGGATCATCTTACTTTTCCTTACGCCTGTATTACGTGTTTTACTATCGCTGTTTTCTTTTCTTTTAGAGAAAGATTATTTGTATGTAGTAATTACATTAATCGTTATTGTAATCATTTTGATAAGTGTTTCTTTTGGATTTTCGCATTAAATAACAATTCGTAATTTTTTATTAAACACATAGAAACATAGGTTTTATGTGTTTAATAAATAAGAATGCAAAAAGAAATTCATTTCTTTCACATAGCGCTAGCTATGTGAATTTTAAATAAGTGAAACGCCTTTTTATCAGTTCAAAAATTCTATGTCTCTATGTGTTTAAAAAAACACAGTTCATTAAAGACTATTTTTTACTAATTGCCCTAATCGTTTTAGATCCAGTTCTACTTTTTCTTTCCATTCTAAACCAAAATTAAGCCGCATACAATTATTGTATTGATCATGTTGGGTAAAAATTCTGCCTGGAGCAAAACCTATTTTTTGCTGGATTGCCGTATCGTACAAAACAGCCGTATCAATACTTTTATCCAGTTCAAGCCAAAGAAAAGAACCTCCCTGCGGTTGCGAAATTTTAGTGTTTTCAGGAAAATGATCTTCAATGGTACGCTGAAAATGCAATGAATTGGTGTATAATGTACTTCTTAAGTTCCTTAAATGGTGATCGTATCTTCCGTGCTCTAAGAAATCGGCAATTACTTCCTGATACAACGAAGGCATACAAACTGTCTGAGCCATTTTTTGCCTGATGATTTTATCCTTAAATTTCCCCGGTGCCACCCATCCTACACGATATCCCGGTGCCAATGTTTTAGAAACTGATCCGCACCACATGACAATTCCTGCTTCGTCATAATACTTGCACGGCTTTGGCCTGGCGGTTCCAAAAAATAGATTGCCATACAAATCATCTTCTATTAAAGGAATATTATGATGCGTGAGCATTTTTACCAGTTCTTCTTTATGTTCATCAGGCATTAAACTCCCTAAAGGATTGCTGAAATTGCTCATAAAACAGCAAACATCAACTTTATGAATCACCTTCTTTAAAGCCTCTAAATCTACTCCTGTAGTAGGATGTGTTGGTAATTCGATAATATTAAGTCCCATATTCTGGGCAATCTGAATAATTCCAAAATAAACCGGACTTTCAATCGCAATAGTATCTCCGCGTTTGGTAACGGCCATTAAACAATTAAAAATCGCATTCATAGCTCCCGAAGTAGTCACAAAATCATCTTCAGTCAATTTCCCTTCTAGTACAATGGCCCATTTTGCTACATTTCGTCTCAAATTGGCGCTTCCCTGAACAGGTTCGTAACTTGTTCCGCTTTCGGCCAGATTGCGTACGACTTTTGTAAGACCTTTATTAAGCTTCGCAATAGGCAACAAACTCGGATCAGGAACTCCAATCGAAAACCTTGTTATATCTTTATCACTTAAACTATCAAAGACCTTTGTTATCAAATCCTCAGAAGTTGTTTTTTGTTCTGATAACTTCAGTTTATTCATTGAAGGAAGCAATAATTTTCTATTTGAAGTTTTACTAACATAAAAACCTGATTTTGGTCGGGATTCTATCAACGATTTACTTTCTAATTCTAAAAATGCTTGTTTTATGGTATTCATACTTACATTGTGCAATTTCTGAAAAGCACGAATAGACGGAAGTTTATCCCCAATTTTTAAAGTTTCGGAGAAAATTTGTTCCTGAATAGTATTTGCAATTTTTAGATATAAAACCTCTTTTGCCATTTTTTTTGATCGTTATCTGTATCCTGTAAATTTACTAAAATTTAATCTGTAACCTTTATGATATTAATTGCAAACATTCAGCCAGTTGAATAATTTTTCGGCAGCATTCTGAATTTTATTGGTACGTGTTTCAGGATCTTTAAATGCGGTAAAAAAAGCATTTTGGGCATGAAATTTTAAATCCTGCTCTGCCTCAACGCTGTAAAATTCCTGCTCCCAATATGAGTTAATTTCCGGTTTTCCTGCTTTATTAATTGCAACAAAAGCATAACCAATTACGCGATTATCAAAAGAGGCAATACTTAAAGGAAGACCAAAATGGGATGATGATTTCGCAAATTTGTTTTCGCTATCCTTCACCTTACTTTGGTAAATATTTACAACAGATTTTAAAGAAGATATATTAATTGAATCAAATTGAATATTGGTAGTTTTCGTGGTATCCATTGCTGTAGTCGTTTAATTTCTTAACAAAATTAGGGAGTAAAAAAGATTAGATACAGATACAAAAATCATTTAATTTAAGGGTACAGATGACAAAATAATTATAGACTTAAAAATTGTAACTCGCAGATAAGTTTAAAATAACACGAATTTCACGAATTTGCACAAATCATAATTGGTTACCCTTAGTTTGTGAAATTAATTTCACAAACTAATTCGTGCAAATTGGTGAAATTCGTGTTTCAAATTGATTGATATTTATTCCGAATCCTACTCCTTAAAGCCGTTTTTTTGATAACAGAAAAAATAATTTTTAATACCTTTACTAGTATGATAGAAATTGGTATAGACAGTTTTGCTTCGGCGATGTACGGAGACAACAACACTTTGAGTAGTGTCGATGCGATGGAACAATTACTGCAAAGAATCGAGCTGGCAGATCAGGCCGGACTTGAGGTTTTTGGAATTGGAGAGCATCATAAAAAGGAGTTTTTAGATTCGGCTACAGCCGTAATATTAGGCGCTGCTGCTGGCCGGACAAAACGCATCAGGTTAGCAAGTGCTGTTTCGGTTTTAAGTGCCGCTGATCCCGTTCGGTTGTATCAAAATTTCTCTACACTGGATCTAATCTCAAAAGGAAGAGCCGAAATTGTTGTAGGCCGTGGATCTGCAATTGAAGCCTATCCCCTTTTTGGCTATAGCTTCAATGATTACGATGCCCTTTTTAGTGAAAAATTAGAACTTCTTTTACAAATTAGAGCTAATGAATTTATCACCTGGTCGGGAAAATTCCGTCCGGCTTTGAATAATCTCCCTGTATATCCCAGAGCTTTACAGGAAAAATTACCTATCTGGCTGGGCGTTGGCGGAACTCCGGAATCTTTTATTAGGGCAGGATCTTTGGGTTTACCTTTGATGGTGGCTGTAATTGGCGGACAAACACATCGCTTTAAACCTTTGGTCGATTTGTATCGCGAAGCCGGAAAAGCCGCAGGTTACAAACCCGAAGAACTAAAAGTAGGTTTGCACTCGCCAGGTTTTGTGGGCAATACAACCGAAAAAGCTATCGAAGAATACTATCCGGGTTATGCCGAGCTTTGGACTAAATTAGGAAGAGAACGCGGCTGGCCTCCCGTAACCAAAGACAAATTTGACGGGCTAATCGATGACTTGGGTGTTTTAATTGTGGGAAGCCCGGAAAGAGCAGCAGAGAAAATTCTGCGTCATAGCGAATCGCTTGGCGGAATCTCGAGATTTACCTTCCAAATGGATAATGCAGGACTTACACACACCCAATTAATGAACGCTATCGAACTTATCGGATCTAAAGTAATTCCGTTGATTCATAAAGGATAATATTTGCCACACATTAAAAGATTAAAAGGATTTATATATTAATAAAACTTTGAACCTCTGTCGCTTTGAACCTTAAAAAGAAAAAGCATCAGTCGGAAACTGATGCTTTTTTTGTTTTCAAATATAGATTATCACATTAAAAAAACCTGCGAAAACCCGTTAAACCCGCACAATTCGTAGGCTAAAAAATTAGAATTTATACGTTACACCCACTCTAAAGTTTCTTGGTGCTTCTGTTTGCCAGTAGTACGCTTCAAGCCACTCATAATAAGAACCGCTGTAAAGATATTTATCCAAAATATTAAACACGTTTGCAGTAATTTTTATTTTTCCTGTTTCATAAGATAAACCTCCATCAAGTTTAAAATAGTCCGGTAATCTTTCTGATGCTACACTCCAGGTATCCGTTTCACGTCCTGCAAGATAAGTACCGCCAATAGAAGCGCCTAAACCTTTTAGTTTTCCGTTTTGAACCGTATAATTTAACCATGCATTGGCTGTATGTTTAGAATATCCAGCAACAACAGAACCTTCTTTTATAGTTGTAACGTCAGATTCAAGTACAATAGATTCTGTAAAAGCATAATTAGCAATTAAATTAAGGCCATCAAAGATTTTTCCTCTTAGGTCAAATTCAATACCCTGAGCTCTTTTTTCTCCAAGGACAACACTATATTGCTGACCACCTGGAATATTATTCGGGTCAGAAGTAAGCTCATTTTTCTTTAAAATATTGTAAGCAGATAAACTGGTATTCCAAGAACCGTCAAACCAATCTTTTTTGATACCAAATTCAACATTATTTCCTGTAAGTGGTTTCACTTTACCATCTTGAACAATACCTGACTGTGGTGTAAAAGCCTGATCGTATAATCCGTAAACAGCCAAATCATCTGTTACAGAAAAACTAACTCCTACACGTGGTGTAATATGGCTGTCTTCCTGTGTTTCTCCAAAACTTGACTGAGTAATCCAGGTATATCTTGCAGCAAGTGTTAATCTTAATCTGTTTTCAAGAAAACCAAGTTCATCCTGAATATAGGCCGCTGCATATTCTGAAGTTATTTTTCCTCCAGCTCTTACCGAAAGCGGCGTTGTACGATCAAAAGCAGGCATACCATTTACTGGTGGTCCGTAATTTGGATTATAAACATTAAAAGGATTCGCTGGAGTATCAAGCTTATGAGATTGTCCCCAATCTGCCATATAATCTTTACTTCCTAAATCTACTCCACCCAATACTTTATGTGTAATTGGTCCGGTAGTGAATTTTCCGTTTACAAAAATCTGACCTAAGTACATATTGCTTTCTGCATCCCAAATACTAACATTTCTTATAATGTTGCCTACTCCTAATGCATTTTGTTCTGAACCTACAGCACTTGGCCATGAACTATATCCTTCTTGCAGATATTTAAAATAAGAAGTTTGTGCCGTCAGTTTCCAGTTCTCATCAAACTTATGCTCAAACATAAGGTATCCGTTATGATCTTGTATATTAGTATCCGGCAATCCTGGTTGTGTCATAGTAAACCCAACTGGTAAAGTGGCATATCCTTGAGATTTAGGACCAAATACATAATAAGAACCAACCTCAGTCATGTTGGCATACTGAAAATTATATTCAGCCGTAATTTTTGTTTTATCATCAACCTGATAGGTAATAACAGGAGCAATTACATAACGATCATTGTGCTCATATGCTCTGTGAGAACCTTTATTTTGTGCTGCCGCATTAAAACGGTACAATAATTTTCCTTTTTTATCCAGTTTCCCGTCAAGATCAATATTTGCTCGGTAAAAATCATAACTTCCCGCAATTACAGAAGCTTCACCTTTAGTAATTCCGGTTGGTTTTTTAGTCACCACATTATAAAGTCCGCTTGGATCACCGCTCGAAAGCATAAATCCTGCCGGTCCTTTTACAAACTCAATATGATCTACAAAGCTCATGTCTTCTGTAAGAGGTCCCCATGAAGAAGAAACTACATTAAAACCATTACGGAAAGCCTGAACCTGAGAACCACGCATTTTAATATTCGTATATAAATCTCCCCAATGTTCTGAACGTACAGCACCACTCACGTTTCTGATCACTCCATCACTCATACTTGTAATTTGCTGGTCTTTTAAAGTCTGAGCGCTCACAATTTGAATATTTTGTGGAATTTCAAGTACCGGAGTCTGAAGACGCAAGGACAAAGAAGGCTTGTCTTGCTTGTACTTATTTTTGGTAATTACTACTTCGTCAAGATCTTCCTGACTTTCAGAAAGCATAAAGTTTTTAGTTACCGTTTGTTTTGCATTTACAGTAATTTGAGCTTCTACCGGATGAATACCCATAGCGTGAATAATAATAGTATACGTAGCCGGCTTAACGTTTTTAATTTCGTATTGCCCGTTTTCACTGGTTACGGCACTATATCTTGTTCCTTTAAGAGCAACAGAAACACTTTCTGCCGGAACGTTTCCGCTCAAAGAAACTTTTCCTGTTATTTTTCCTGCGTCCTGAGCCATCATTTGCAATGAGGTTAAAAACATCAGGCAAAATAATGCCCTTTTAATAGTCAATATATTCATTTTTTATCTCGTTTTGATTTCGAGGGCAAAAGTAACAGCTAAATCCTTCTTAAGCAAAATTATTTTTAATTATTCTAAATAAGAACTCCGATTAATCTTATGATTTCCTAAACAAAATTTTTAAAGCATTATAAACATCTAATTTTCAAGCCCATTAACTTTATACAATCATTTTAAAATTATTTCGATAAAAATGAGTTTCCGGCTAAAAACCGGATATTTTTATCTAAAACATTCAAATTATAACCAACTCTGCTTATCTTTAATCTGGAAAAAATCTTCCGGAAACAAAAATCATAGCTATGAATACCACGTCTACCATTAGAAAAGTTGCCATTGTTGGGTACAACCGAATTCCGTTTGCGAGAGCGAATACAGCTTACGCCAAAGTTGGAAATACAGAAATGATGACGGCCGCGCTTGACGGACTAATCGATAAATACAATCTAAAAGGAAAACTATTGGGAGAAGTTGCTGGCGGTGCCGTAATCAAACATACTTACGATAGTAATTTGATTAGGGAATGTGTCATGAAAACAGCTCTTGATCCCGCAACTCCCGCCTGCGATTTGCAACAAGCCTGCGACACCGGGATAGAAAGCGCGATTTATATTGCCAACAAAATTGCTTTGGGACAAATAGAATCCGGAATTGCCGGCGGTGTAGATTCTATAAGTGATATGCCAATTGCGGTGAGCGAGAAACTTAGAAAAACTTTACTAAATGCCCGAAAAGCAAAATCTTTAGGCGAAAAAATAAAACTCTTTCTACAATTGCGCCCAAAAGATTTAACGCCTCTCGTTCCCAGAAATGAAGAATCGCAAACGGGACTTTCGATGGGCGGACATACAGAAATTACTGCCAAACATTATCAGATTTCGCGTGAAGATCAGGATAATCTGGCGCTTAAAAGTCACCTGAATATGGCGAAAGCGTATGACGAAGGATTCTTTGATGATATGATAACTCCGTTTCAGGGACTTGAAAAAGATAATAATCTAAGAAAAGACAGTACCATAGAAAAGCTGGCCAAATTAAACCCTGCTTTTGATAAGGTAAACGGAACACTTACGGCAGGAAATTCGACTCCGCTTACAGATGGAGCATCTTGTATCCTTTTAGCCAGTGAAGAATGGGCAAAAGAACAGGGACTTCCTGTTTTGGCTTATATTACTTTTGCCGAAGTTGCTGCTATCGAATATGTCAAAAACCAACAAAATCTCCTATTAGCGCCATTATTTGCGGCAAGCAGAATGCTGGATAAAGCAGGATTGACTTTGCAGGATTTTGATTATTATGAAATTCACGAAGCTTTTGCAGCACAAGTTTTAGCCACTCTAAAAATTTGGGAAAGTCCTGAACTTAGTGCCCAATTAGGTTTAAAGAAAGCTCTGGGTGCCATTGACAGAAATAAACTCAATGTAAAAGGAAGCAGTCTTGCCGCAGCACATCCTTTTGCCGCAACCGGAGGAAGAATCATTGGGGTTATGGCAAAATTATTAAATGAAAAAGGTTCCGGAAGAGGATTTATCTCTATTTGTGCTGCCGGAGGTCAGGGAATAACAATGATTATTGAGAAATAATACCGTAGATTTCTATGCGTAATTATCTTTGTCAAAGTTTTAAACTTTGACAAAGATTCCACAATCTAAACCTTAACATAATGTACAACAAAACCCAACATTTTTTAAAAACTGCCGGGTTTATTGCATACGAAAATGTCCAACTCCCGTACTTTATTTTCAATTTAAAAAGCGAATTCTTCTACAGCAGCCAAAGCATTTGGTAAGGCACTTTCGGCAAAATCAGGGATTGAAGTTCCTTCTACGCGAAAAGTAGTGACATCGGTAATTCCTAAAAAGCCCAAAACTACACGCAAATATGGCTCTGCAAAATCATAACTTTTGTACGGCCCATCAGAAAATACAGCTCCTGAAGCAACTGATAAGAATACTTTTTTGCCGGTTATCAATCCTTTAGGTCCATTCTCATCATAACTGAAAGTCTTTCCTACCCTTGCCACCTGATCAATCCATCCTTTTAATAATGCCGGAATTCCAAAATTATATATCGGCACCCCAATAACGATAATATCAGCTTCTAATAAATCCTGTATAGCCTCATCAGAAAGTTTAATCGAATCTGACTGGGCAGTTGTATGCGTTTCTTCAGGACTATAAAATGCGTTAAGCTGCAATTCATTCAAATAAGGTAAAGGCGTTTTAGAAAGATCAAAAGTTTGTACTTCGCTTCCCGGATATTCCTTTGCCAGTTTTTCTAGAACTGCATTAGATAATTTATTACTAAATGAAGCATCTCCTTTGATGCTCGTTACTATATTCAGAATCTTTTTACTCATTTTTATTACTATTTTGTTTTACAATACAAACTTATATACATTTGCTATCTCTTTTATAGTACTATCCTCAAAGATAGCGCTATCCTTGAGGATAGTAACATTAGAAATATGAAAACAAAGAGCGAAATAACAGCAGAAATGGGGTGTGATGGTCAACAAGAAGAATGTCTGGCTGCACTGCGTCCGGTACGGGATGCATTAGAAGTTTTAAGCGGGAGATGGAAATTGCCTATCCTGATTGCTTTATCAAACAGGCCGAAACGATTTAAGGAAATTTCTAAAGATATCAACGGAATTACAGATAAAATGCTTTCGAAAGAACTTAAGGATCTGGAGCTAAACAAACTCGTTACCAGAACCGTTTACGATACTTTTCCGCCCACTGTTGAATATGCCAGAACAGAACATAGCCAAACGTTATATAATGTCATTGGGGCATTAAATGAATGGGGAACTTTACATAGAAAAGAAATTATAGGACATTAAAAATGATTTCGCCAAACCCGACAGGTTTTAAAACCTTTCGGGTTTATTTTTTTTAATGCTACGCCAAACTGTAACAAAATCAAAAAATAAGTCTCTATAGTAAAAAGCCGTATCATTAACCTGATAATTTTTTATTATGAGAACTTTAAAACTTACAGCTTTACTTATCCTTAACTTCGTTGCATTTTCGAAAATCAATGCCCAAACCTCTCAAAATGACAGTATAAAGCTCGATTATACCAAAATTTATTCTCTGGCATTAGACGGCAATCCTAAATTGGCTTTGCCATTACTAGAAATCGATCCAGCCAAAAAAATATCGCAAAAGGATTTAAAATTCAAAACCAATTTTGAAAACCGATTTAAATTTGAAGAAGACAAAAGTGATTTTTTAGAAACCCGAAAATCTAAAATAGATCAATTACTAAAAATTTACAGGGATTACTGGCGATTCACTTTCCTGAATAAAGAAAAGAAAAATGACACCCTGATCATGAAAAAAGTGTCTGATTTTCTTAAAACAAAATTTCCTCCGGCACAAAATTTAATCGTAAATGAAGACAGCATAAATCTCTATCAAAAAAAATACATTTCCAGTTTAGGCTATCACACGACAGGATTTGGAAAAACCGGAGGCCTTTATGATTTATTGGTTTGGAAAACAGAAAAAGACACCATCTATAACCTTAATTATGATGGAAAGGAAACGCATGTAAAAGTTTATTTTATGGATGATTTTATAACTTTAGGCTGGAGCGAATATGCCACTTTAGGACGTTATTATCCTGCCGGATGGGCTACGAAAGAAGCTTTGTTTTGTGTAAAAAAATCCTATGATTTAAAATCAGAAAACTTTAGAGTGAGTTATATTGGGCATGAAGGAAGACATTTTGCCGATTATAAATTATTTCCCAATTTAAAAGGAGTGGGTTCTGCCGATTTAGAATACAGAGGAAAACTGACTGAGTTATCCCTTTACTCTGCAGAAGGACTCTACAAAAGAATACAATTTTTTATTAATAATGGTAACTACGATAGCGAAAATGGTCATTCGATCGCAGCCTTTTGTGTTATAAGAGATTTATAAAGAGTATTATTTCATAACGAATATGAAAAAGATTTAGAAAAATGGAAAGCAATTCCATCAAAAAAGATAAATGAAGCTGCTGCTAAAATTCTCGAAGAAAACACAAAATCATTACAGAAAATTCCGAATGTAGAAAAATTTATCAAACAATAATTTTAGCCAAAGAATACATCAAATCCTTACACAATTTCACATTAACACTTAACAATCAATAAATTAACCAACAAATACAATATTAGAAACTAAAATAATTATAAAGAAAAAGTTTAAATTTGGTTACCCAAATTATAAATTCATTCTTAATAATTATGAAAAAAAATCTACTTAAAAAATTTAAAGAAAGGCAATTTTCGCATGTATTCTACACATTTTTTCTCTTGCTTTCATGGCAGGGAAATTGCCAGTACATCACACAAAATATTGCTCCTACCGCTGTAATTAAAGAAGGTTTAGCACTGGAACAAGCTCCTGACGGACGAATATTTATAGCCGAAAGAGCCGGTATTGTAAAAGTGTTTCAAAACAATGCTGTTTCAACTGTTTTTACTGTAAATACTATTACAGATAAAGAACAAGGATTACTCGGTTTAACTCTACATCCTGATTTTGCTACAAACGGTTATATGTATGTATTTTATGCCATTGTTGATGGCGCAATAATCCGACATAGAATAGAAAAAGTACAAATCAGTACTGCCAATCAGGTTGTGAGCAGACAGGAAATCTTACTATTAGAACCCGTTGGTGACGGATTTCATAATGGTGGTGACTTAAAATTCTTTAACGGATATTTGTATGTAACCGTTGGAGACAGTCAGTTAAATACCAATGCTCAGAATCTTGATACGTACAAAGGAAAAATCCTGCGTCTTACCGAAGATGGATTGCCTGCGCCCGGAAATCCTTTCTACGGAAGTGGTTCTGTACAAAAACAAAGCATCTGGGTTTACGGTTTTAGAAATCCATGGAGGATTGTTGCCAATAAAACAGCCAATAAATTATTTGTTTTGGATGTTGGAACTTCATGGGAAGAAATCAATGAAATCAGTAATCCGGCTATTCGCAATTACGCCTGGGGACATCCGCAAGGTGGCGACGGAAAACAAACCGAGATTAATTTGTTTACCAACCCCATATTTACATACGCCACCGGAAGTATCGGAAATGCTTTGACCAATGGTCTTCTCTACAACCCTACTACACCGCGTTATCCTAATCTTGATGGCAAATTTATCATCAAGGATTATGTTCGAAATGAAATTCGTTCTTTCGATCCCAATATTGCTGATCCAGTTTCAACTGAATTTTATTTCGCACCACAAAAACAAGCTCTCGGAATGATGTTAGGCAATGATGGCTATATTTATTATTGCGCTTACGAAAACAACGGAGCTTTAATCAAACTTGATTATATCGCCACGGCAGCTCCCACTATTGTAAATCATCCTTTATCTCAAACAATCATGCAAACCACGCCTGTTACTTTTACAGTTTCGGCAAGCGGTGTGGGACTTGGTTATCAATGGCAATTTAATAATGTAGATATTCCCGGAGCAACTGCAGCAAGTTACACGATTCCTGCTGTTATACCGGCAAATGCAGGTGCTTATAGAGTAATAGTTACCAATACTGCCGGAAGCGCAACCAGTAATCCGGCAACATTAACGGTAACGCCTTTTAACAATACCCCAACCGTTACAATCGTTTCTCCGTTGCCCACTTTAAAATGGAATGCTGAGGATGTCGTTCATTTTGAAGCAACAGCAACAGATATCGAAGACGGAACGTTACCTGCAAGTGCGTATTCCTGGAATATTGATCTTTTTCATGAAGACGTTCCCGGAGCCGGACATTCACATCCTGGCGGAAGTCCGCAAGGCGTAAAATCCGGAGATTTTACAGCCTCTAATCAAGGAGAAAAAACACCAAACGTTTGGTACAGATTTACTGTAAAAGTAACCGATAGCAATGGATTAACAGGGACTGCTTTTGTAGATATCAAACCTAATCTGGTGGATGTAACCGTGACTAGTTCTCCGGCTTTATTAGCTTTAGAATTCAATCAAAAACCAGTTACAGCGCCTGCAACGAAACAAGTTGTGGCAAATGCTGCTGTACAAACCTTAAATGCCCCTACTCCACAATATGTTGGAAACATCAGATACGATTTTGATCACTGGAATCATGGCGGAGCTGCCAACCAAACCTTTAAAGCTCCTGCAACCGGAACAATAACTTATACTGCCGTTTATAGTGCCACTACACTACCTAATGCGCCATATTTGGGAGTGATTGCCCAGATTCCCGGATTCATTGAAGCCGAAAATTACGATATTGGCCCGGGTGCTTATTTTGATAGTAATGGCGGCGGAGATACGGCTTACAGACCTGGCGATGGCGTAGGAACTGAAGCTTGCAATGAAGGCGGATTTAATCTTGCTTATGTAGCCAAAAATGAATGGCTTAAATACACTGCAAAAGTAAACACTACCGGAAATTATAATATCAATTTAAGGATCGCATCGCCTTATGCAAACCGAAAAGTACATCTTGAAGTCGACGGCGTTAATGTAACCGGAACGATAAATATACCCAATACGACAGGTTTTCAAAATTGGCAAACCGTTACAATCCAAAATATTGCTTTAACACAAGGCACAAGGGTTATTACTTTATTTTTTGAAGAAGGCGACATCAACTTTAATAAAATGGAATTTGTACTAACCGGAAGCACAACAGCCCCAATTGCTGATTATGAGGTAAGTCCGCAAACGGGATGTTTAAATACTCCTGTTCTTTTTACCTCTGTTTCTATAGGCACGGTTGATAATTATCTTTGGAATTTTGGCGAAGGTGCGCAACCGGCAACGGCAACAGGAGTTGGTCCGCATACCGTAATTTATGGTACCGAAGGAATAAAGGCAGTTTCATTAACCGTTAGCAATACCATTGGAAGTAATACAAAAAACAACTCCCCTTTTACGGTACGTAACTGTAATCTGAGTGTTGAAAACCCGAATCAAGAATTAGGTAAAATTACTGTTTATCCAAATCCGTCGACCGGTTTATTTTATTTATCGAAAGAACTGGAATGGAGTGTTTATTCGCCTCTAGGCATCAAAATAAAACAAGGATCAGGAAATGTAATCTCAATTTCTGAACATCCAACCGGAATTTATTTTGTAAAAACAAATGCTGCTACTAAGGCTATTTCGATTAGTAAACAGTAAGATTAAATCAATCCTTAAACCCCTTCGTTGGGTATAATTTATTTTAACACATAGAAACATAGCTTTTGCTTACTTAAAAAGAGGCATTTCACTTATTTAAAATACACAAAGCTATGTGAAAGAAATGTATTTCTTTTTTGTCTTATCTATCGGGCATAAAATCTATGTTTCTATGTGTTTAATATTTTTTCGCGCAGATTTAGCAGATCGAGCAGATTTTATTTTATAATCTATTTGGTTTTAATGTGTGGATTTCTACAAATCCTTCCCGTTTATTATTCCAAAAGTCAATATTTTGTAGTAAATTACAGCTTCTTAAAGTTCAGTTTCATTTTAAATAAACAAAAATGATAGACTCCAAAATACCGGAAGGCCCATTAGCCGAAAAATGGAATAATTATAAGTCGAAAGCGAAACTCGTAAATCCGGCCAACAGAAAAAAACTCAATATCATAGTGGTAGGAACCGGTCTTGCAGGTGCTTCCTGTGCAGCATCGCTGGCCGAACAAGGCTATAACATTCAGTCCTTTTGTTTTCAGGATTCGGCCAGAAGAGCCCATTCTGTTGCGGCACAAGGCGGTGTAAATGCTGCCAAAAACTACAAAAATGATGGAGACAGTACTTATCGAATGTTCTACGACACGATAAAAGGCGGCGATTTCAGGTCCCGCGAAGCGAATGTCTACCGTCTGGCGGAATGTTCAGCAGCGTTAATAGATCATGCTGTGGCGCAAGGAGTTCCGTTTGCCAGGGAATATGCAGGATATCTTAATAACAGATCTTTTGGAGGTGTTCAGGTTTCCAGAACGTTTTATGCCCGCGGACAAACGGGGCAACAACTTTTACTGGGAGCTTACCAAGGTTTATTACGTCAGGTTTCTTTAGGAAAAGTCGCTCTGCATACGCGTCATGAAATGCTGGAACTGGTTGTAATTGATGGAAAAGCAAAAGGAATTATTGCCCGAAATCTTGAAACGGGAGCACTCGAACGCCACGTTGCAGATGCGGTAGTTTTAGCCTCGGGAGGTTATGGAAAAGTCTATTATCTCTCGACTTTGGCAATGGGCTGCAATAGTTCGGCTATTTGGAGAGCACATAAAAAAGGCGCTTATATGGCTGGCGTGAGCTGGATTCAGTTTCACCCTACTTCGCTTCCGCAACACGGCGCCAATCAATCTAAACTTACGTTGATGTCGGAATCGCTTCGTAACGACGGGCGAATCTGGGTGCCTAAAAAAGCTGCCGATGACAGAAATCCAAATACAATTCCGGAAGACGAACGCGATTATTATCTAGAACGTAAATATCCTTCTTTTGGAAATCTAGCTCCAAGAGATATTTCGTCAAGAGCGGCAAAAGAACAAATTGATGCCGGACATGGCGTTGGTCCTATGAAAAATGCCATTTATCTTGACTTTTCGGCTGCGATTAAAGCGCAGGGAAAAGATACGATCGAAGCCAAATACAGCAATCTTTTTTCTATGTACGAGAAAATTACCGGAATCAACGCTTACAAAGAACCTATGTTAATTTCACCCTCAGCACATTTCACGATGGGCGGTCTTTGGGTCGATTATGAATTAATGACTACTATTCCGGGTTTATTTGCTTTGGGAGAAGCCAATTTTGCCGATCATGGCGCGAACAGACTGGGGGCAAATTCCTTGCTTCAGGCTTGTGTCGATGGTTATTTTATTGCTCCTTATACGATTCCGAATTATTTGGCCGGTGAATTAAACGCTCCAAAACCGGATATTACTCATCCTGCTTTTGATGAAGCCGAAAAATCAGTCAGAGCACAATTAGATAAATTTTTAAACAGCAACGGAACGTTATCTACAGATTACTTCCATAAAAAAATTGGAAGATTATTATACGAGAAATGCGGACTTTCCAGAAGTAAAGAAAAACTCGAAGAAGCCTTAAATGAAATCCAATTACTAAAGGTATCTTTTGAAAAAGACCTTCTAATTACCGGAGACGATACTTTAAACAGCGAACTAGAAAAAGCCGGACGCATTGCAGATTATATAGAATTGGCCGAATTAATGTGCCATGACGCGCTGCAAAGAGAAGAATCCTGCGGGGCACACTTTCGTGAAGAATACCAAACTGCCGATGGTGAGGCGGTTCGAAACGACGCCAATTTCTGTTATGTTTCGGCCTGGGAATGGAAAGGAAAAGATCAGCGGCCGGAATTACACAAAGAACCCTTGGTATTCGAATCGGTTGAACTGGCAGTTAGAAGTTACAAATAATTATTAATTGTTAATTATAAATTATTAATTAACAATCCATAAATTTCAATTTCACAAACTACAAACAATTCATAATTAACAATTTATAATTAATAATTAGCTATGAAACTATATCTTAAAATATGGCGACAACTTAACGCTTCCGCGAAAGGAGAAATGGTAAATTATATAATTGACGGGGTTTCTGAACATATGTCTTTTCTGGAAATGCTCGATCTTTTGAACGAATCCCTACTTCAGAAAAAGGAACGTGTGATAGAATTTGATCACGATTGCCGCGAAGGAATCTGTGGGCAATGCGGCGTTGTCATTAATGGAAGAGCGCACGGACCTTTAAAAAATACCACAACCTGCCAGCTTCATATGCGAAGTTTTAAAGACGGAGATACCATTTATATCGAACCTTTTCGTGCCAAAGCATTTCCGGTTTTAAGAGATTTAAAAATCGACCGTTCTGCTTTTGATTCCATAATTGAAGCGGGAGGTTTTATTGGAGCTTCTACAGGTCAGGCTCCTGAAGCCAATAGTATCCCAATATCCTACGAAACTGCCGAAGCTTCTTTTGATGCCGCTGCTTGTATTGGCTGTGGCGCTTGCGTAGCAACTTGTAAAAATGCAAGTGCAGCCTTGTTTGTTGGTGCCAAAATAACACATCTCGCTTTGCTTCCGCAAGGAAAAATCGAGGCTTCGAAAAGGGTTTTAACCATGGTGGACCAAATGGATTCAGCAGGTTTTGGAAACTGCTCGAATACCGGAGCCTGCGAAATCGAATGCCCGCAAGGGATTTCGATTCTTTCGATTGCCAAAATGAATGCGGAATATAGTAAAGCTTTGATTTTTAGGAAGTGATTAATATGAATAAAAAAAATCTCTCGCAGAGTCGCAGAGTCGCAAAGTTTTTTCTTTTTAAGTTTTTTAAACCTGGCGTCTCTGCTCCGATAGCTATCGGGATTGCGAAATTAAATTCTAAAAACTACTCTTTTTTATAAAACTTCTCCTGCCCGTCCTGATAAATTCTTTTAAATCCTGTTACAACATTATTTTCTGAGACAATTTTTATGCGAAAATCATCTACTCCGTCAAGCAAAAATAAATCCTGTTCCAGTGGAGTCAATAGCAAAGTAGCTATATTATTCCATTTGTAATATAAGTTATCATTTTCGTATTTCAGTTCAACTTTCCCAAATTTGCCCTGGTACGACTTTAAAATTGAAGCTTCAACATTAGCCTTTTTTTGTCTGTTTTTAGCGATAGAAACATACCAATCCAGACTATTTCCTAAATCTTTATTTTTTGCCGAAAGCTTTTGCAAAGCCAGTATGTGAGAGGTATTTACTGCTTCTTCGCTTTTGCACAGAACATCGGGCATCACGCCTTTTCCTTCAAAATCCGTATTTGTAATAGGATCTTTAACTTCACCAAAAGGAATATTTACAGAAAAACCATTTGGTAATACTTTTCGATCGATCGGGTGTGCACCTCCAGCCGTTTTTTCGCCCACAATTGTAACACGTTTTAAATTTTGAAGCGAATAACTCATCCATTCAGCAGCAGAAAAAGTAGTGTTACTTGTTAGGATATAAATGTCAACATCCTCCATACGTTTTCCCGGTACAGATGGTAATAACCACATTTCTCTTTCTACTTTTTTTCTGTTTTTCTCGTTATAATAATATTTATAAAGAGGTAATTCTTTACCTGAATAAAAATAACTGCTTAAAAACTGTCCCATTTCCATAGCTCCGCCATTATTTTGGCGTAAATCGATAATTAGCGCATCAGTACTGCTTAAAAATTGCATGGTCGCTGCTGCAGTTTCACTTCCTATTGCAGGATCTTCAAAATAATCAAACTTTAAGTAGCCTATATTTCCTTCTAAAATTCGTGCTTGTTGAAAACCGAAATTTTTCTTTTTTGCTTCAGCAAATTCCTCCGCTTTAATTTTTTTCTGTACCTCTTTATCTCCTTTTTTTAGCTGATCTTCTGTCCATTCCGGATCATATCGTACTGCAAAGTGTAAATCTTTACTAGCCTCTATAAGATCTGAGCTTAGTTTACTGGCAAAATCATTTGGTTTTACAATTTCTTTGTAAAGTCCTTTTTTATAATTCTCATTCAGTTTCTTTTTAATATCTCCAACAGCATTTGGTCGTATATAGAACTCGTCAAGTTCTTTGGTCAGCGAATCAATAATTTGTTTTTTACTTAATTCAGTAAGCTTAATCTCTTCTTTTGCAACTGACTGATTTTGGGCATAGGAACCCATTGAAAATGTTAGCAACAATAAGGCAAATAGGTGTTTCATTTTTTATGAAGTTTTACAGTTTAAAATTATTTTGTTTAAGATTTTATCTAATAATTGGATTTCGTCAGGAGATAATTCGTCAAGAGCGGTTTTCCGATTGAGTTTAAAAACAGGTGTCAGCAAGACAATTGTTTTGCGCCCTTTTTCAGTGATTTCCAGCTTGGTTTTTCTTTTATCCAATTCATCTGTTTCTCTGGTCAGATAATCTTTTTTAACCATCAATTCAATGATTCTTGTAACCGATGCATTATCCTTAAAAATTAATCTGGCTATTTCTATCTGAGAAATTTTGGCATTATCGTTGAGGATAATTAATACCAAACACTGATCGACTGTAATATCACTTACAACCTTTTGAATGTTTTTTTGACAAACTTTCCTGTATTCTTTAATAGCTTGTTCTATGGTGTAGAGAACCGTTCCGGTTGGCGTTTTTTGTTTCATATAAAATTTGTTAACCTGAAATGTGTTTGATATATCAAATATAATTATTTATTTGATATATCAAGTATTTTTAAATTAATTATTATTGATATCGAATTAGCGCATACAATAAACCCGACAGTTTTTTAGACCTGTCGGGTTTGAATATTGAAGTTTTTTTTTCTATTGTTGAGGGAATTTCGAGCAATCCCGATGCTTATCGGGAGCAAAGTTGCAAAGGATTTTATTTAAGGCCACAGATTAGAAAGATTAAAAGGATGTTTTCACGCAGTCCCAATAGCTATCGGGAGCAGATTATAGCAGATTTAATTTTAAATTATTATAAAAATCTCTTCGCATATCTGCTTAAATCTTTTAAAATCTGCGTGAAACAAAAAAAACTTTGTGTCTTAACACCTTTGCGGCAAAAGCAATTAATACTAAAATCTAAACAACAAAATAAGGCGACAAAATATCTTCAAAATTGTATAATCCTTTTTGTTTGTGTTCTAAATTTTCGGCAACAAAGACTACTCCGTTTCCAAAAGCTTCTCTCGAAATCGATTCATGAATCAATCGAACCGTTTGATACGGAAAACCAAAGATTACCTCATGTTTCCCAACGATTCCTCCTGCCCTGACCGAATTGATGTTTTCTTTGTCAATATCTAAAGCTTCTGCAATTTTTACGGCCGTTCCGGATGTTCCTTCTTTCTTTTTAAAATGTTCTTCATTGACTTCGATATCCACCCAGGGCGCAATTTTCTTCAGAAATTTAGCCGCAAAAAGTAAATAATTTACGCCAAGTGTAATATTCGGCGACCAAAACACGGTGGTTTTATGCGCTAGCTTTTTTAATAATTGTAATTCTTTGTCTTTATAATGTGAAATGGCTGAGATAATTTTAATGTTTCTGCTTGCGGCAAGTTCTCCATAAGTATAAATTCCTTCATTAGACGAAAAATCAATAATTACATCAACCGGATGTTTGTCTAACAACTCTTCCATAGTCGTTTTTGAACTGGAATAGATTAATCCAGGCTCGTCTGACTGAATTCCAAAAAACTCCGGAACTGATCTGTGTTCTAAAACAGTACTTTGTCTTAAAACCCATTCCAGGCAAAATTTCTTGTTTTCAAGTAGTATTGATGCTACTGATTTTCCAGTTTTTCCAAATCCGATTAATCCTATTTTCATATTTTATTTTTTTATTGGGCAGAACGCCCGTTAACAGAAATTGACATTTTTTGAAACTAATGTCAAATCAAAACTTCAATTATTATCTAAGTCGATAATTATAGTGTATTAGTAAAAATAGAAATATTATAACAAGATTTCTAACCATTTCCCGGATTTGTAACAATAAATAGCTTTGTTAACAGGAATAATATTGTCAAAACATTTTATATAATTAGAAGTTTAGTATGATTCGATTTTTCTTAACCGCAAAGGTCGCAAAGGTTTTTCGCAAAGATCGCAAGGTTTTATTTTGCCAAAGATTAAAGGATTAAAATGATTTTAAAATCAAAATAAAAAGCTCTAAAAAAAACTCTGCGCCTCTGCGCGAGATTTTTTTTTTGAACTTTCTTTATATACGCCGACAATTTCGCTTATTTATACCATAATCTTGTCATTTCGACGAAGGAGAAATCCTCGCAAGAAACACGACAATCTTTGTCCAATAACTTGTGTGATTTCTCCCTTCGATCGAAATGACAAAAAAGCCTTATTTACATGTGATTGCAAGCTTATCTTTTTTTTTAATTCTAAAACAAACATTTCTCTCAAACCAGTAAAAATTCCCGATAAATACTACAGCTTTTTATCCGCTTAATATATAGAAAAAAAGAAACGTAAAAAAAACTTTCAGAATACTTAACTCTATTTATTTTCAGTAGTTTTACGACCTGATTGCCCCAAATAAAATCAGTACATAATGGCTTACAATAATAAAGAATTGGTTCGTTTTCTTGACGCGCAAAATAAATTATACCTGTCTGCGCTTTCAGAAATAAAAAAAGGAAAGAAGGAGTCTCCGTGGATGTGGTTTATTTTTCCGCAGATAAAGGGTCTCGGGTCTTGCGATACTTCAAAATTCTACGAAATTAAAAATGCTGATGAAGCAATCGCTTTTTTAGAACATCCAATTTTGGGAAAACATCTTATCGAAATTACTGCCGAATTAATCAAAACAGACGAAAAAACAGCTGAAGATATTTTTGGAAATCCTGATAATGAAAAATTACAATCGTGTATGACTTTATTTGCAAGTGTTCAAAATTCTGAACCGATATTTGAAGAAGTACTGGACAAGTATTTTGACGGATCTTCTGATTTTCATACACTTCAATTGTTGTATAGTAATTTTTAAGAACTTGTATTATAAAATTTCCGATTCATAATTTTAAATTATTACTCAATTCCAGTACTTTTTTAATTAAGATATCTATCTTTGCAACCGAGTTGCGTTAGTTAATAACTCCTGTACTCGCTATAAACAAAGGATTTCCAAAGTAAGAATGAAAAAGAAAATTGTATTAATTAATCTTTTTATGGCTGCAACCGTATTGTTCGCAATGCTGTTTCAAACTGTCCATTCTTATGAGCATATTTACAAGCAACTAACAGAGAAACCTTGTGATCATCACTATGTTGAAGGGCAAAAGCAAATCACGCACAGCCATGCTGTTGACAGCAATTGCCATGTTTGCCACTTTGCTTTTAGTACTTTTATTCCAAACGCATTTCAAACTTTATCTTTTCATAAGGTAAATACCGAAACTTCTTATGTATTCTTTTATACAAAAGTTGCTTCAACCTTCTTTAAAGGCAGCCTTTTTGCCCTTAGAGCGCCTCCTGCCCTAGTTTAGTTTACTACATTTTTAATTTCGAAAAATTAAAACACCTCTTACCTATTCTTTAATTGGTAAAAGGAGAATTGATTGCATTTTCATTTGACACACTCTATTCAAACAAAAATCGTATTGAATAAGAGGTAAAAATGTTATCTCATTTTCAAATACTAATTAATTTCTTTCTACAAAAAACCGTAGTAAACCATGCCTATCCTCGCAATTTAAACTGTGACTGTCACTACGACTGTGACCGCGATCAAAACAAAATTAAATCATTCCAAATACATAAAAATTATGCTTATAGCTGAAAACCTGACTAAGAAATATGGCAATCATACTGCTTTGAATAAACTGAACCTTACTATTAAAGAAGGTGAAATCTTTGCGCTATTAGGTCAAAATGGTGCCGGAAAAACAACTACAATCAATCTTTTTCTGGGTTTTATTGAACCAACAGAAGGAGAACTGAAAATCAACGATATATCGGTTATAGAAAATGCTCAGGAAACCAAAAAATATGTTGCATACATTCCCGAAACGGTAATGCTTTACCCCAATCTTACGGGTTTAGAAAACCTGAAATTCTTCTCGTCTCTTGCCGGATTTAAATATTGTACCGGCGAATTGACTTATTTCCTGACCAAAGCAGGTTTGCAAGTCACTGCACACGATCAAAATCTTGGTGGTTATTCTAAAGGAATGCGTCAAAAAGTAGGTATTGCGATTGCAATTGCCAAAAGAGCAAAAGTTTTGCTGCTAGATGAACCTACGAGTGGATTAGATCCGAAGGCTTCAAACGAATTTTCTCAAATCCTTAAAGAACTTTCTGCAGACGGAACAGCAATATTGATGGCTACCCATGATATTTTCAGAGCCCGCGAAGTTGCTACTCATATTGGGATTATGAAACAAGGAAACCTGGTTACCGTGATCGAAGCTGATAAAATCTCGGCAAATGAACTGGAAGATCTTTATTTACAAACGGTATAAAAGGAAGTATAATTTCCATCATAATAAAAATGAAACACATATATCCCTTTTTATTGTTAATTATTGGCACACAATACTCACAATCTCAAAATGTTATTAAAAAAGTAACAGACAGTATTGTATCTGATTCCATAAAAATGGCAGGCAATGAATTGCAAACCGTTGAAATCGTGGGGCGTTCATCAAAAAAGTACAATAGTGATTATTCTTTTGCTGCCACAAAAACTGCAGCATTAAACAAGGATATTCCGCAATCTATATCGACAATTACCAAAGAATTAATTGCAGATAAGGGTGCTTTTTATCTTGCCGATGCCGTAAAAATGGCAAGTGGCGTGATTCCGGCGAGTTATTACAATCAATATACAATTCGCGGTATTAGCCAAAATGAGGAAGGACAGATCATCAACGGAATGCGAACTCGTCAATATTACTTTTTACAGCCTTTAACCACTAATATCGAACGTGTTGAAGTGATTAAAGGTCCGTCGAGCGCCACATTCTCTTCTGTAGATCCGGGCGGAAGCATCAATCTGGTAACCAAAAAACCTTTGTCTGTTGATCGAAAAGAAGTAAGTCTGAGTGTGGGGAGTTTTAGTACTTTTCGCGGAAGCTTAGATTTTACAGGACCTCTAAACAAATCGAAAACTCTTTTGTATCGTGTAAACGGAGCGTATCAGGAAGCCAAATCATTTCGTGATTTAGTGAGTAATAAGTCGTTTTTGATTTCTCCGTCTTTCAGTTATATCCCAAATGAAAAAACGGCCATTAATACCGACTTGATATTGAGCAACATGACCGGAATTCTCGATCGCGGACAGCCCATTTTTGGTGCTGTTGCAGGAGTTACCAGTTTAAATAAAACACCAATTAGTTTGAATCTGGGCGCACCAAGTGATTTTTTCAAGTCGAAAGAAATGATTTTTACGACGAGTTTTGCTCATAAATTCAGTTCTAAAATTGGTTTTAATGCCCAATATATGAAACAATCCTGGACAGAGGATCTTCAGGAACACAGAACCACAAACGGCTTTGCGGTTGATATGAACAATCAGCCCGTAACCAGTCTGGCTATGATGCAATTTGTACAACGCCAGCAATATTGGGACATCGACAATTTGAGTGCGTATTTTAATTTCGATTTAAAAACCGGAAAAATCAAGCATAAGCTATTGGCCGGATACGATTTAAGTTCCTGGAATAAAACCAAAGGCGGCGGACAAAATGCAGCAAGAGGTTATTTGCTAAAAGACGGAACTGTTGCGAATACTTTTGTTGCGGCAAACGCAGCCAACTATCAAACCACGACGATTGACGGTGTGATTTTACCAAAACCCAATGTCAATTACTTCAATCTGAATAATCCAACGTATACTATCACAAGCGCAGATTATTATACACTGAATGTGAGAACGGCATTGCCATCTGCATTAACGACCACAAATGCAATTTATATTCAGGATCAGATTCAGTGGGAGAAATTCACTTTTTTACTGGGTTTGCGAAACGAATGGTTTGAAGACATTACCAATTATGAATCAAACAACGAATTGACGGTTAAAAAATCGGCGTTGTTGCCTCGTGTAGGCGTGACTTATGCGGTCAACAATGAAATTAATGTTTACACTACTTATCTTGAAGGTTATCAGCCGCAATCGAATACAGTTACTTTAATGCCGCAAACCGGCTCCTTACCGGCCGGAAGTTTATTTGATCCGCTTGAAAGCAATTTGAAAGAAGTGGGTGTAAAAGCGACTTTCTTCAATAATTCGATGAGTTTTAACGCAGCCGTTTACGAGATCAATCAGCGTAATATTTTGATGAATGCCAATGATCCGGCCAATCCTGATTTATTAGTCACCAGAGGTGCCGAAAGAAGCCGTGGTTTCGAGTTTGATCTGGCAGGATATATCACAGCCGACTGGCAAATAAACGCTTCGTACAGTTATATCGATGCCAAAATTACAAATGATCGTGACGCTTCGCTAATTGGTGCGCGAAAGCAGAATACGCCAAAAAACAGCGCCAATTTATGGACACGTTATAATTTCAATTCCGATTCGGCTTTAAAAGATTTGGCCATTGGTTTCGGGATGCAATACCAGAGCAGCAAAGTGCCGTGGTTTACAAGAACTTTTACACTTCCTGATTTTACCGTTTTTGATGCCGCTGTTTATTACAAACCCAACAAAAGCAATATGCAAATCGCCCTTAATGCAGGTAACGTATTCAATAAAACATATTGGTTAGGCGCTCAGAATTATCTGAGATTATTTCCCGGAGCTCCCAGAAATTTTAGCCTGACTGTAACTTATAAATTTTAATTGGTATGAAATCACTACACACAGAAATTTTAATCGCCAAACATTTAAAGAACTCCGTTTTTAAGAATACGGCAGTTTTTATTATCACCCTTTTTATTGGGATTATTTTACTTTATGCGGCATTTTCAGGTTGGGAAAATTATACCAATCAAAACGAAACCAGCGAAAAATACCAGCACGAATCCAGAGAAGACTGGCTAAAAAATCCGGATAAAAACCCACACCGAATGGCACATTACGGAAATTTTGCCTTTAGAAAAAGTACGCCATTAAGTGTTTTTGAATTTGGTATGGAACAATTTTTTGGGAATGCCATTTTTCTGGAAGCACACAAACAAAATACCGTTAATTTCTCTGAAGCAGGATTTTCTAATAGTATGCTTCGATTTGGAGAAATCAGTATTGCTATGGTTTTACAAATTTTATTGCCTTTATTGATCTTTTTCTTAGGTTTTAATGCAGTCGCAGCAGAAAGAGAAGACGGAACTTTAAAACTGCTTTTAAGTCAGGGAATCAGTTGGAAACAATTATTAAGAGGTAAAATACTGGGAGTCGCCAGCGTTATTATGCTGCTTTTTATCCCAACCATTATTGTTTTGGTTTTTATCTGGTTGTTGCTGCAAAATTTTAGCATTTCTGCCGATGAAACGATCAAAATGCTATTGTTTATCGGGTTTCATTTTATTTATCTGATTTTCTTTTGCGTTATCGCGGTTTTGGTTTCTGCATCCAGCAAAACATCTAAAAAAGCATTGATTTCGCTAATTGGGATTTGGTTGGTTTTTACGATTATCCTGCCACGAACCACTCAGGCAATTGGCGCTTATATTTACGAAGCCTCGTCTAAAATCCAGTTTCAGAGTGATATCGAAAAAGATATTCTTAAACAGGGAGACAGCCATAACCCGAATGATTTGCATTATAAAGCCATTAAAGATTCCCTTTTAAGCGTTTACAAAGTCGATTCAGTACAAAAACTGCCTTTTAATTATTCCGGATTTATTATGACCGAAGGCGAGAAAATAAGTTCCAGGATTTACAATCAGCATTTAGAAAAATTACTTCAGGTGTACCAAAAGCAAAATAGCTTTTCTAAAATGGTTTCTTTCTTAAATCCATATATCGCGATGAAAAACTTATCGATGGGATTATCGAATACAGATTATGATTCGTACATCGATTTTCAGAAACAAGCCGAAGATTATCGCTACAACATGGCGCAAAAAATGAATGGTTTACAGGTAAAATATATTAGTAATAAAAAGCCCGGCCCCAACGACAAACCTTTGACTATTAATAAAGAACACTGGGCAGATGTAGCCGAATTTCATTATGAACCAAAGGGAATTTGGGACGTTTTAAAATCCGAAATTATTTCTGTTATATCTATAATTCTCTGGATAATATTGCTTTTTGTTTTCATTCGAATTGCAGCTAAAAACCTTAAAGCCATCTAATATGTTAGCATTACTTTTTAAAAATTTCATACGCTCTAAAGGAACCAAAATTGGACTGATTTTCCTTTTAGTAATTTGTTTTATAAGCCTTTTAATTGGTCAGCAATTTCAGCAAAAGCAACAGAATAATATTCAAGAAGCGGCACTTTATCAAAAAGAACATATTGCCAGAAATGCCGCTTTTCATAAAGATGAAATGGGGCTTCTGCTCTACTACATCAAATTTTCATTGGTGAATGCAACTTTGCCAGTTAATAGTTTGGCAATTGGCCAGAGAGATGTAAACCCGTCGATACAAAGTGTTACGATTCGTGGTTTGGAAGGACAGAAATACGACTCAGAGCTTAATAATCCTAATAATCTTTTGTCCGGAAATATCGATTTTAGTTTTGTATTGATTTATCTTTTTCCGCTTTTAATTGTTGTGTTTTCTTATAATCTGGTTTCAGAGGAAAAAGAAAGCGGTACCTGGAAAATTGTGGCTACACAAAGTCAGAATACTTTTTTATACATCCTGAAGTTATTCTATATTAGAATTTTAAGTTTAATTGCGCTTTTAACAATGGTACTTTTTATAGCAATTCTATTTTTGAATATTCCACTTAATCAAGCACTTTTCACCTTTTACGGTCTCGGAATTTTGTACATTCTTTTTTGGTTTGCCATAAGCTTTTTTATAGTTTCATTACAGAAAAATTCAAACTTTAATGCAGTTATTTTATTGACGATCTGGTTGTTTTTGATTATTATTTTACCAGCTACAATCAATACTTATATTGTCAATAAATTTCCAATTCCTGAAGCTCTGGAATTAACCGTAAAACAACGAAATGCCTATCATGAAAAATGGGATATGGATAAAAAAATAACGATGGATAAATTCTATAATCATTATCCGCAATTTAAAACTTATCCTTTGCCGGATAAAGAATTCAGCTGGCTTTGGTATTATGCCATGCAACAGGCGGGAGATGATGATTCGGCAAAGCAATCCCAGGAACTGGAGTATAAATTACAGCAACGCAATAAAGCGAGTCAGCTTATCGCGCAATTTATCCCTACGATGCATACGCAGATACAGCTGAACGAAATTGCCCAATCTGACTTAGGAAATCAGCTTTTATTTTTGAAAGAAACTAAGCAGTTTCACGAAAAAATGCGTTTGTATTTCTATCCAAAAATCTTTGACAATGCCGATGTGAGCAAAGAAAACTGGTCTAAATTTAAAGTGGAAACCTTTCATGATTCATCTAAAGTAAGTTTTGCAAAAGCATTTTTGCCTTTACTGTTTTTCAATTTACTATTGATGGGTTTTGGGTGGCGAAATTTTAACCGCAGGGTATTTTAACCGCAAAGCACGCAAAGGTTTACGCAAAGTTCGCAAAGGCTATATGCAAAGCTTTGCGAACTTTGCTTTTTTATAAAACCCTGCATAACAAAAAAACTTTGCGTGCTTTGCGGTTAAAAAAAAACTTACTTACTTTATAAACTGAATAATAAACCCACCTTTTGGAGCTAAATTATAATGCCATTTTGAAGTTATAGGATGAGTTTCTACTTTAAATTCCATTAAAGAATCTTTTCCTTCGGAGATAATTCTGAATTTTGAGAAGCCTTTGCCGTATTTTTTGAGATCTATAGAAATTGGCTCTGCTGCATTTGTACCATTTATCCCTACGATATAAGAAAGGTTGTCTTTTTGGCGAGCCAAAACTATCGATTTCCCGGGATCTGCAATAATATATTCTGTTCTATCCCAGGTTGCCGGCATTTCTTTCAATAAATTTTTAAGCGCATCAGGAAGTGAATTAAAAACCTCTTCCGAATCGGCAAAATGGATAATTCCTGATGTATAAATCATCGCCATAGCCAACTCATGTGTTGCCGTATTTAAACGTGTGTATTTTCTAAAAGTCAATGCAAAGGGCGTATAATCAGCAGGTCCGGCTACATTTCTTGTAAAAGGTAATACTGTATTTTGTTCTGCTGCTTTTTCAGGGAATCTTGGTTCATAAAAATAACTTTCGGTTCCTAAAATAGCTTCTGCCGTTACAAAATTCGGCCATGTTCTATGCCAGCCTCTTGGTATTGTTGTACCATGTAAATTAACTAACAAATGTTCTTTGGCAGCATCTTCAAAAACACCTTGCAGTGCAGCCATAACCTCTTGGCGATCTGAGCACCAAAAATCTATTTTAACGCCTCTTACGCCCATTTGAGCCAATTCTTTGAACCTGTTTTTTCTTTTTCCCGAATCAAAATACTCCGCCGAATATCCCCAAACTAATGGTTGAACTCCTTTTGATAATGCATAATCAATAATCTTTCCTTCTTTATTCGCTTTTTCCCATCCGGCATCAAAAAGCGTATATCTAAACCCAAATGAAGCCGAAACATCCGTGAATTTATTATACATTTCTGGCGTAAAATCTTCAGGATGTGACCACCATGACCATGCCGCTTTTCCGGGAATGATCCAGGAAGTATCTTCAATTTTTGAGGCCGGAGCTAAATCTGTAATCATAGTCGACAATAATATATCTCCTGCTTTATCGCCAATCATGATGACTCTCCAGGGCATTGTCCATGGCAAACTTGACTCAGGATAAACCTCTTTATCTGCTAAAGGCAACGTAAATTTTTCGTCTTTTTTAGCAAATCCTATGCTGTAAATTCCGCCCTTAGAATCAGGTAATAAATGACATCCGGGGAATGTACCGTCTGCTCCTGATTCTGCAATCAGCACCCAGTTTTTAGTATCATTTACATTAAAAAGTGCCGGCATACACCAACCCACAGATTCATTTCGCGCACCACTTATTGGATCTCCGGATTTTACATTTACATAAAAATCCTCATAACCTGGCGTATAATCTCCTGCTTTATTATAAGGTTGAAGCCAGCCTTTTGCATTTTGTTCGATATGAAATCCTGTAATTTCATTGGTAACAACTCTCTTTTGATTTTCCTTTTCAGTGAATTTATATCTAAAAGCAACGCCTTCTGAGCCTGCAATTAAATCTATTGTCATAAAAGCACCTTGTTTGTTTTTGAATGTTACGCTTTTGCTTTTAAAGACATGATCTGCGACTTTATTATTAGCCACTTTAAGTTCATATTTTTCACGCTTTTCTTCAACAGGCGAAACTTTTTCAACCGACAAACCAGCTGTAAAATCATTATTTTCCAAACTCAAACCAAGTGGAGAATCCAGAATTATCGTTTTATCCTTGCGCGTAACGGTATAAGACAACTTTCCATCTTGACTTAAAGACAAAGTAATCTTATTTAGATTGTCCTTAGACTTCAGGTCAAGTGCAGTATTTTGGGCTTTACCACTTGTCAGCACAAAAAATACTGCGGGTATTAGCAAATTTAAAGATCGATGAAGAATCATTTTTTTCATTATATAGTTTTTAGAGATTAGTTTTTAAATTTTATTGTTTCGTAAAGTTTTTTAGTCACGAATTCACGAATTATTTTCTTCACGCAGATTTAAAAAGATTTAAGCTGATAAGTACATATCTATTTAATAAAAATCTAAAATTAAATTTGCTC
This sequence comes from Flavobacterium sp. CSZ, assembly GCF_015350725.1. Lineage (NCBI taxonomy): Bacteria > Pseudomonadati > Bacteroidota > Flavobacteriia > Flavobacteriales > Flavobacteriaceae > Flavobacterium > Flavobacterium sp. CSZ. Next base: position 193,293 of record NZ_JADKPQ010000008.1, on the reverse strand, counting down.
TAATCTGTCACCCGAGCGATAGCGAACAGACGAAGTAAATCTGCGTGAAAAAAATCATTTTAATCCTCATCATCGGTGGCATATTTTAGATTCATGACATCAAAACTATAGGTAATCGTTTCATTATAAAATTCTCCGGATCCGAATATAGTATTCGAAAAATGCTCGTGATTTGGACTATCCGGATAATATTGGCATTCTAAACATACTCCGTCAAAAGGTTTGTACAACTTAGAATGTTCTCCCATTATTTTACTGTTTAAATAGTCTCCTGTATACAATTGCACGCCGGGATACGAAGTCTGTACACGCATTTTTCTTCCTGATTCTTCTTCTGATAATTCGCAAACAAAATCAGGTTGTGTTTTATCTTTATCAAAAATGTAAAAAACATTCAGTCCCTTGTTTTGCATGACTTCACCTAGCTTTTTATTTGAAAATGAAAGTTTATCTGCAGCAACAATTTCTCCTGTAGGAATATAATCAGGCGTACTTTCTAATATAGAATTTGAGCGAATGGTAAGATGATGGTTCTGTATTTTATCCCTGCAGCCTGATAAATTGAAATACGAATGATTGGTGAAATTTAGTAGAGTTTTTTCATCAGAAATAGCCAGATATTTGATTTTTAATTCATTTCTGTTGGTCCAATTATAAATAACTTCGGTTTTTAAATTTCCGGGGAAACCTCCTTCTCCATCTTTGCTGTCAAGCGTAAAAATTACGTCATCATCTATTACAAGAAAATCAAATACTTTGCTGTTGAATCCTGCTGAACCGCTGTGATTATTGTTTTTGCCATCATTTTTATCCAGATGATAAATTTTATTTCCAATAGAAAATTCGGCATTATTGATTCGGTTAGAGAAACGTCCGATGGTTGCACCTATATAACAGTTATCATTTATGTATCCTTTTAAAGTTGGAAATCCCAAAACCACATTTTCCTTCTTTCCGTTTTTGTCCGGTACTACTATGGACTTTACTATGGCTCCATAGTTAAGTAGTTCAACGTAGTTTCCGTGAACATTGGTTAGTTTGAATTTAAAGATTTCTCTGCCATCGCATACGCCAAAAGGTTCGCATACAATCTTATTAATAGGATTCATATTGTTTTAAAAAAGGGATTGAAAACATCATTGTTATTCTAATGTTTCAAATGTAATCCTGATTATTTTTATCAAAATGGACATTTTTTCTAAAAACATGGATTAAATTACGATATTTGAAAAATAGTCTCATCCAAATGAAGAATTCATCACAAAAGGAAAAAATAAAAGTTAGAGAAGGTTTTTTAGGACAACGCATGATCGTGATCCCTAAAAACATCCTTTCGAGCATCAAAAAGAATGCGCTTATTGCCAGTTTGTATTTTACGGATATTGGCGTTTTCCCTAATGCAAGCCACCACTCGATGAAACGAAAACACGGAAGCAAACAATACATCCTGATTTATTGTTATAAAGGCGAAGGTATTATCAGTAAAGAAAATAAAACCATAACGCTAAAAGCGAATACCTTTTATATAATACCTCCTGAAGTGGCGCATGACTATTATGCTTTGAAACAAAATCCGTGGAGTATTTACTGGATTCACTTTACCGGGCCTCAAGCACCGCATTTCTATGAGAAATTCATCACCGAATTTCCAGACACAGCGCCGCAATTATCACTGGAAGAAAGACGTATCGAACTTTTCGAAAATATACTGGATGTTATGGAAGACGGTTACAGTGCCAGTAATCTTGAATATGCCAATCTCTCGTTATGGCAACTATTGAATGCTTTTTTATATGAGCGATTTTTCATCAAAAAAAACAAGATATTTTCAGAGGATAATACTATTGAGTCCTCCATTGACTATATGAAAAAACATTTGGATTTATCCTTAAAAATCAATGATGTAGCGGCTTATTTCAACTACTCGTCATCGCACTTTTTTACCTTGTTTAAGAAGCAAACCGGCTACTCTCCTATACATTATTTCAACTATTTAAAAATGCAGAAAGCCTGTCAGTACCTCAGCTTTACCACTATGAGTATAAAGGAAATAAGCTTTGCTTTAGGGTTCAATGATCCGTTGTATTTCTCTCGTTTATTCAAAAAAATAATGAGTACTTCACCCATACAATACCGTACTGAATACAAGCAGTAACGCAATTGTTTTCGTATTTTAGCCCAAAGCATCAAAAAATCGTATTATAGTCCATCTATTCAAAAAAAATATCCATAAATCAAAGGTTCCTATTCCGCTAATTTTACAAAAGCTATTAAAACCTTTTTATGAAAAATTATAATTATACCTTTTTACTATCAATTAGCCTTGTTGCAGCATTGGGTGGTCTACTCTTTGGTTACGACTGGGTTGTAATAGGTGGTGCAAAACCATTTTACGAAATTTATTTTGGCATTTCAGATTCTCCGGCTTTACAAGGCTGGGCCATGAGTAGTGCCCTTGTAGGCTGTGTTGCGGGAGCAGCAGTTGCCGGAAAACTGGCAGATACCTACGGAAGACGCCCAATGTTGATTGTTGCCGCAGTATTATTCTCTATATCGGCAATTGGTACCGGAGCTTCAGAAACCTTTACCATATTTATTATCTGGCGTATTATTGGCGGTATCGGGATTGGGATCGCCTCTACAATTTCGCCCTTATATATTGCCGAAATCGCTCCGCAGGAAACACGAGGCCTTTTTGTATCGATCAACCAACTTACTGTAGTAATAGGTATTCTTGCCGCACAAATTACCAATATGTTGATTACCGAGGTTATTCCTGCAGGTTATACGCATGCCGAAATTTTGGCTTCCTGGAACGGACAAACCGGCTGGAGATGGATGTTTTGGGCAGGATTTTTCCCGGCCGTTTTATTCTTTATTCTAATGTTTTTAATTCCTGAAAGCCCCAGATATCTGGCTAAAAAAGGAAATTACGATTCGGCAGAAAATACACTTACAAAAATTGGAGGTTTGGCCTACGCCAAAGAAGCTTCTGTAAAAATAAAAGAAACTTTTACGCATGAAACCGAGAAAACCGATTTCAGAATGTTGCTGGACAAAAAAGCTTTACCAATACTTGTTATAGGGATTGTATTAGCTGCTTTTCAGCAATGGTGCGGTATTAATATCATTTTCAACTATGCTCAGGAAATCTTTGTTTCAGCGGGTTATAGTATCAATGATTTGTTCATGAATATTGTCATTACCGGAAGCATCAACCTTATTTTTACTCTTGTTGCGATGGGAACTGTAGACAAAATTGGTCGTAAAAAACTAATGCTTTTTGGTTCCGGTGCACTTGCTGTAATCTATGCTTTATTGGGTTATTTTTATTATACCAATGTAACCGGTTTCCCTTTATTATTACTAGTATTGTTAGCCATCGCTATTTATGCAATGTCCCTCGCTCCTATTACCTGGGTAATTTTATCTGAAATTTTCCCTAACCGAATCAGAGGTGTTGCGATGTCTGTAGCCACATTTGCACTCTGGATCGCCTCTGCGCTTTTAGTACAAACCTTCCCTATTTTCAATGAATATCTGGGTACATCAGGCACTTTCTGGTTGTACGGGATTATCTGTGCCTTAGGATTCGTGTTTGTATTTAGAAAACTTCCTGAAACCAAAAACAAAAGTCTTGAAGAGATTGAAGAACTGATGGTTTCTGATAAAAATTCAAAGAATATTCAATAATTTAAATTTCATTACATCATGCAAAAAGTAAATGTTTGGAAGGAAAAAATAATCCTACCAACCTATGAGGTGGGCAAACCTGAAAAAAATCCTGTATTCATTGAAAAAAGAGTTTATCAGGGAAGTAACGGATCTGTATATCCTTATCCGGTTATTGAAAAAATCGCAGACGAAAAAGTCGATAAAGAATATCAGGCCGTTTATCTTGAAAATGAGTTTGTTAAAATAATGATCTTGCCTGAACTTGGCGGACGTGTGCATATGGCGTACGACAAGACCAAAGAACGTCATTTTGTATATTATAATCAGGTTGTAAAACCAGCATTAGTAGGACTTACAGGCCCTTGGATTTCGGGCGGAATTGAGTTTAACTGGCCGCAACACCACAGACCAACGACTTTTGATCCGGTAGATTTTACCATCAAAGAACATGAAGATGGAAGCGCAACAGTTTGGTGCAGCGAGGTTGAACGTATGTTTAGAACCAAAGGTATGGCAGGATTTAGATTATATCCTGACAAAGCATATTTAGAAATCAAAGCGCAATTGTACAACAGAACTTCGTTCCCACAAACCTTTTTATGGTGGGCAAATCCTGCGGTTAAAGTAAACGACGATTATCAATCGGTTTTTCCACCGGATGTAAATGCTGTTTTTGACCACGGTAAACGTGATGTTTCGTCTTTTCCAATTGCAAAAGGAACATATTATAAGGTAGATTATTCACCAGGAACTGATATTTCGCGCTATAAGAATATTCCAGTTCCAACCTCTTACATGGCGATTGCGTCTAAATATAATTTTGTGGGCGGATACGAAAATGATTCAAAAGGCGGATTATTGCACGTAGCCAACCACCATGTTTCTCCGGGAAAAAAACAATGGACTTGGGGACATGGCGATTTTGGTCGTGCCTGGGATCGTAACCTTACCGATGAAGATGGTCCGTATATCGAATTGATGTGTGGAGTTTACACGGATAATCAGCCTGATTTTACGTGGATTATGCCAGGTGAACAAAAAGATTTTACACAATATTTTATGCCATACCGTGATTTAGGTATTGTGAAAAATGCGACCAAAAATGCAATGGTTAATCTGGAAAGTATCGACAATAAATTAGTGATTAAAGCCTATACAACGGGCGTTTACCCAAATACTACTGTTACTTTAAAAAATAACGACACTGTTTTATTCCAAAAACAATACGATGCTTCTCCCTACAATTCATTCGAAGAAACGATTGATTTTGAGAATACTTCTTTAGAAGGATTATCGATTTCAGTAACTGATGCTGATAATAAAGTTTTGGTTGATTGGATTTATGAAGGACAAAATGAAGACGAAATTCCTGAAGCCGCAAAACCTGCCCTTGCTCCGGAAGCTATCGAAAGTAATGAGCAATTGTTCCTTACAGCGCAGCATTTAGAGCAATACAGACACGCTACTTATAGTCCGATTCCGTATTACAAAGAAGCTATAAAACGTGATGCTGGCGACGTTCGTTCGAATAATGCAATGGGATTATGGTTGATGCGAAGAGCTAAATTTACAGAAGTTGAACCTTATTTTAGAGCGGCTATCAAAACTTTGACGCAAAGAAATCCGAATCCGTATGATGGAGAACCTTATTTCAATTTAGGTTTATGTCTTAAATATCAAGATAAAAACAAAGAAGCTTATGATGCTTTTTATAAAGCAACATGGAATGCGGCCTGGCAAAATCAAGGTTACTTCTATGTAGCCCAACTTGACGCATTAAATGGTGATTATGAATTGGCTTTAACACACATCAAAAAAGCAATTTCTAAAAACACCGAAGATCATAAAGCGTTGCATTTACAAGTCGCTTTCCTTAGAAAATTAAACCAAAAAGAAAAAGCGCTTGAACTTGCGAATAATTATCTAGAAAATGATTGTTTCAATTTTGGATTACTTTTCGAGAAATATATTTTAAGCAATGACAAAAAAGACCTTGCGTATTTTAATTCATTAATCAGAAACAACATTCATACGTATATAGAATATGCATTAGATTATGCTGCTGCAGGTTTCTATCAGGAAGCTGTAAGTTTATTAACCGAAGGGTTAAAAGACGAAGAAACGTATCCAATGGCGTGGTATTATGCAGGTTCGTTCTATGAAAAATTAAATGATTTCGGTCAAGCCGAAAAATGCTTCAAAATGGCGTCTCAGGCAAAACCAGATTATTGTTTTCCAAATCAGCTTGAAGCTGCATTGGTACTTCAAAATGTAATTGAGAAACAAACCAATGATGCAAAAGCTTTGTATTATTTAGGAAACTTCTGGTACGCTTCTAAATATTATGATGATGCAATTTCTTGCTGGGAACAATCGGTAGCTATCGATGATACTTTCCCGACTGTGCATCGTAATTTGGCTTTGGCGTATTACAATAAATTAGAAAACGAACAAAAAGCGCTTGCCAGTTTAGAGAAAGCATTCTCATTAGATTTAGAAGATTCAAGAATCCTAATGGAATTGGATCAATTGTACAAACGTTTGAACAGGGATTTGGTTTTCAGACTGGCTTTCTTAGAGAAACATTTAGAATTGGTGATTCAGCGTGATGATGTTTATTTAGAAAGAGTGGCTTTGTACAACCTTTTAGGTAAACACGATAAAGCCCTAACTTTATTACAAAACCGAATTTTCCATCCGTGGGAAGGTGGCGAAGGAAAAGTAAGCGGACAATATCTCACCAGTTTAACTAAAATTGCCAAACAACAAATCTCAGAAGGCAATTATGATAAAGCCATTGAGCTTTTAGAACAAGCGCAAACTTATCCTGATAATCTTGGCGAAGGAAAATTACCGGGCGCTCAGGAAAATGATATTCATTACTGGTTAGGTGTTGCTTTCGATAAAAAGAACAATCAAGAAGAAGCCAATAACTGGTGGCATAAAGCCACTCAGGGATTAGAAGATCCAACGGCAGCGATTTTCTACAACGATCAGCAACCGGATAAAATTTTCTATCAAGGTCTGGCTTTCTTAAAATTAAATGATCTTGCTGAAGCCAATAAACGTTTCGAAAAGCTGGTGGCTTACGCTCAAAAACATCTAAACGATCATGTTATGATTGATTATTTTGCGGTATCACTACCTGATCTTATGATTTGGGAAGATGACTTAGACAAACGAAATAAAATTCACTGCTTGTACATGCAGGGATTAGGGCTTTTAGGTTTGGATAAAAAAGCAGAAGCTGAAGAAACTTTTACAACCGTTCTTTCTGAAGAAAAAAGCCATTCAGGCGTTACCATACATTTGTCTTTATTGAAAAATGAAGAATCCGTTTCTGTTTAAGTTAGTATAGGTATTTTAAACAGTTAGACCTGAAAGGCTTAAAATATTTCGGGTCTTTGGGAATAAAAAAAGGTTTGATGATTAATTTCATCAAACCTTTTTTGTTGTTTTTTTTTGAGTACTGAATATGGTACGCGGATGATACGGATTCGCTTCGCGAAAACGCGGATAAAAACGGATTTTTTATTTTACTTTCATATTAGCTACTCGCAATCTTGTCATCCTGAGGCACGAAGGATCACACACGTAGCTCTACAAAGATTGGTGATTCAGATTGCGGAGTTTCTAGTGTGATCCTTCGTGCCTCAGGATGACAAACTGTATGCGCAAATAATAGAATTAAAATCTGTGGGCAATTTTTGCAAAATATAAATCTATTTAATCGGTCTATCTTCTAATTTACTCCCCCATTGCTTATTAGGCTTTCCTCCCATAACAAATTCTAAAGTTCCTCCGGCATCAATATCTGCTTGATTAATAAAGGTTTTGTTATAACTTTTCCCATTCAGTTTGGCGCTTTGGATATAAATATTTTTATCAGAAACGTTCTTGGCTATAACTTTAAAAATCTTTCCATCTTTCAATTGAATAGAAGCTTCTTTAAGTAAAGGCGATCCAATAACATAAGTACTACTTGCAGGATTAACAGGATAAAAACCAATGGCACTAAATATATACCAGGCCGAAAGTTCTCCACAATCGTCATTACCGGAATAACCGGATGAAGTGGTATTGTACATTTTATTCAAAATTTCGGCTACGTATTGTTGTGTTTTCCAGGGTTGTCCTGCGTAATTATACAAATAAGCGATATGATGACTTGGCTCATTTCCGTGTGCGTATTGACCGATGAAACCTGAAGCGTTGTCATTTACTTCTTCGGGTTTGTCTTCTAAGGTGAAAAAAGTATCTAGTTTTTTGGTGAAAACATAATCGCCGCCCACTAAACCTACAAGTCCTTTTACATCTTGCGGAACATACCAAAAGTATTGCCAGCCATTGCCTTCTGTAAACGGATATCCGCCATTTGCGCCGTATTTTAAAGGATCAAATGGACCAATCCAATTGCCTTTGTCGTCTTTGGCTCTAAAAAATCCTATTTGTTTGTCGTATAGATTTCTATAAAATTGAGAACGTTTTGTAAAATGATTGTAATCATCTGTTTTACCCAGTTTTTTCGCTAATTCGGCCACGCACCAATCATCGTAAGCCATTTCTAAAGTCAATGAAACCGACTGGGATTTTAGATTCTCAGGAATATAACCGTACTTTTCCCAAAGACTAAATGGTGATCCCGGATGTTCACGTGTTGACGAATTCTTTACAGCTTCGAACGCTGCTTCGGTATCAATTCCTTTTAGATTTTTAAGAACGGCATCAACCACAACCGGAATGGCGTGATTGCCTATCATACAGTAATTCTCCTGTCCCCACAATTGCCAGATGGGTAAATAACCAAAGACTTTATAATATGCCAACATACTATTTACAAAATCAACCGAACGTTCTGGCTGCGTTATAGTGTATAATGGATGTGCACCACGATAGGTATCCCATAAAGAGAATGTTGAATAATAAGGTTTGGATGAATTTCTGGTGGTAAAATCGGCTGCGGGGTAATCTCCGCTCAAATCTGATAAAGTATTCGGCTGGATGAAAGTATGGTACAAAGCAGTGTAGAAAATTTGCTTTTGCTCTGGTGTTCCGTCAATTTTTATCTTGCTGAGTTCTTTTTCCCAAACGGCATCGGCAGCATTTACGGTTGCATTAAAATCCCAATTAAGAATTTCAGCCTGAACATTCAAACGTGCATTTTCGATACTTGTGGCAGAGATTCCAACTTTTACCAAAACTTCTTGTTGTTTTGAGGTATCAAAATCTAAAATAGCTCTAATTGCATTTCCGTTGACTATTTTAGCATTATCATAAATATTTCCGCCATCTCTAACATGATTACGGATTATAGGTTGCGAGAATTCAGCGTGAAAAAATACTTTTCGCATTGGCGCCCAGCCCGTGATAACGCGATATCCTTCGATCGTATGATCATTAGGAAATGAAAGCTGTGATGCAATAATACGTGTATTCCAATCTGATTTTTTCATCGAATGATCTAAATCGATCACGATATGAGCTTCTTTACTTTTAGGAAAACTGTATTTATGAAAACCGGCGTGTGTAGTTGCAGTAAGTTTTGCTCTTATCTGATAATCTAACAATTCTACACTGTAATAACCGGGTTTAGCCGATTCTTTTTCATGAGAAAATTTAGACTGATACGCATTTTGTCCGGCTTCTTCTTTGACTATTGCGCCACTAAATGGCATCAACATAACATCAAATAATTCGGCTACTCCGGTTCCGCTTAAATGGGTGTGACTGAAACCTGCAATAGTGGTGTCGTTATAATTATAACCGCTGGCAACGCTCCAATCCGGAGTATTTCTCGTGTCAGGACTCAATTGCACCATCCCAAATGGAACTGTTGCTCCGGGATAATTATTCCCCGAAAGCGGCGAACCATGTGCTGCTCCCGTACCTATGAAAGGGTTTACGTGCGAGGTTATTTTTTCTGTGGTTTGTGCTCCCAGGACTATTGAACTTAATAGTGTTCCAAAGAGCATTATTTTAGTAAAATTCATTGTTTAGAATTAAATTAGTAAAACATGATTTCATTCTTTTATTGAATAGGCTCCAGCTTTAGCTGGAGATTTTAAGAATTGAATATAATAATGGCTTTAGCCAAAATACTTTAAGATTTCGGCTAAAGCCATATTTGAGATGAATTTCTATTACCTTCAGCTAAAGACGGAGTCTATTCAATGTAGTAGACCTAACAGGTTTTAAAAACCTGTTAGGTCTACTTAAATTCTACAAATTATAATTTAGAAGATGTAATCTCTTTCATTTCTCCGTTTACCTTCACTTTTACCTTTGTTGGTACAGGAGATAAAACTTCATATTTCGTTACTTTACCTTTTTCCCATTTAATGTTTATGGTAAAGTTTCCTTCGGCTTTAAGTCCTTTTACTTCTCCTTTGTTTAACCAGGCATCCGGCATTGCAGGCAATAATTCTATAAATCCGGCGTGACTTTGAATTAGCATTTCACCAATTCCGGCAGATGCACCAAAGTTTCCATCAATTTGAAATGGTGGCCCTGCAGAAAGTAAATTGGCATACACACCGCCACCAGGACCATAGTTAATATTGGTATCGCGTGTTTGTCTAAGTATTGTTTTAAATAATTTATAAGCTTTGTTTCCATCTTTTAAACGAGCCCAAAACAGCATTTTGTATGCAATTGACCAACTTGTTCCATCATCTCCTCTTACTTCAAGCGTTTTTTTAATTGCGTCAACCAATTCTGGTTTGTTTTCAGGAGTAATCAAAGATCCCGGGTATAAACCATATAAATGAGAAATATGACGGTGTTGAGGATCTTCTTCTTTATAATCTTTCAACCATTCCATGATTCGTCCGTCAGGGCTAACAACTCCCGGAGGCGGTAATAATTTTAATTGTTTGTCTAATTCAATACTCAAATCATTATCTAAACCAAGTTTTTTAGAGGCTATTATCACGTTATTAAACAATTCGCGAATAATTTGATTGTCTATTGTAGGTCCCATACAAACGTGCGACGCATCACCATTTGGCAATAAAAATGAATTTTCCGGCGATACTGATGGCGATGTTACTAACCAGCCCGTTTCAGGATCTTTTACCAACATATTTTTATAAAATTGTGCTGCTCCTTTCAAAATAGGATAAATTTCAGCCAAATATGCCTGATCATTGGTATACAAATAGTGGCTCCATAAATTGTTGCACAACCAGCCTGAACCTGATTTTGTGATTCCCCATGAAGCACTTTCTCCCGGCTCTGTAAAACCCCAAACATTTGTAATAACGTGTGCAACCCAACCATCAGCATTGTAATAAGCTTTGGCTGTTTTTTCTCCATTTGGTACCAAATCTTTAGTCAAATCTTTTAATGGAAGATTCAATTCTGATAAGTTTGCGGTTTCTAAAGCCCAGTGATTCATCTGAACATTTACATCCAGATGATAATCGGCGTTCCATGGTGTTTGTACATCTTTCGCCCATAATCCCTGCAAGTTTGGAGGCAACAATCCTAGTCTGGTGCTGCTGATACTTAAATAACGTCCGTATTGATAAAACAAAATTGGAAGCGCTGTATCTGCATCTGGTTCTTTTACAAAAATATCCAGGCGCTCATTGGTTGGTAATGTTTTCTTTGCGCTTTTTCCGAAATTTAAAGTCAAACGATTGAATAACTTTTGGTAGTTTTCAACATGTTTTTTCTTCTGATCCTGATATTTCGTTTGCATCGCTGCATCCAAAACTTTATCTGTAGTAATTTCGAAATTTTTATCTTTATAATCTGTTCCTGCAGAAATAAAAATCACAACTTCTGTAGCATTTTTTATTTCAATTTTATTGTTAGTATATAAAGCATTTCCATCTACTTGCTGAGTTTTTACTTTTGCTTTATATTTCATTCCTTTTCCGTCGGTTCCGTTGTTAAGCTGACCTGTCATAACCAGCGAATTATCAGAGCCATTTACAGTTTTAAAACGTTCTGGTCGATCTAACTGAATAGTAAAATTTAGTTTTCCTTTTTTGCTCGAAGTTAATTTGATAAAACCTGCATCGTCGCCAAATCCTGTAAAATATTCACGCTTATACGTCACGCCGTCAATTGTAAATTGAGTTCCGGCAACTGCGGTTTGAATATCCAGATTTCTGCTGTAATTAACCGGTTTTGACTGGGTTTTATAATCAAATTTCAGTGTCAGATCTCCCAAAACCTGATATGCTCCAAAGGGTACATCAGCTCCATTTCCGCTTCCGGAACCTGCTCCTGTACAGATAAAATGCTGATCGATTAGTTTTTGAGCTTCCTTATTTTTATTCTCCAATAACAATTGTCTTATTTGTGGCAAAAAAGAATATGCTTTGTAATTGTTGGCATCTTGCGGGCCTCCGCTCCATAAGGTAATTTCATTCAAAACCAATTTTTCGGTTGTTACTCCGCCGTCCGGCATAATTCCTAAACGTCCGTTTCCTAATGGCAATGTTTCTTCCCATTGAGAGGCTGGTTTGTTATACCATAATTCTAGTGGGTTATTTTGCGAATAGCCTAACAAGGGCAATAGTATAAAAAGCAGTGCTTTAAATTTTTTAATGTTCATAATTCTATTTTTAAAGTATTTTGCAATGTTTATTAAACCTGTCAGGTTTGTGTTTAGAATAATTTCTTATTTATTGTATGGAATAGCTTTTATAACCGGTTTTTCTCCATTTTTCAAAAGTGCTTCATCAAATTCTACGGTAATTTCTTTGCTTTCTCCTTTTAGTAAAGTAAAATAACTATCGCTTACAATTGCTGGTAAAATCTGAGCTCCGGTTTTATCATTTAATGCCTGAATGTGCACTCCAAATGCAATTCCTGACGGACTTGAAACTTTAGCTTTTACAAAATATTTCCCATTTTGCTTTACGACTTTACTGGAAACATTTACGTTTGCTTTTGGCAATGTATTCAAATCGGTGAAGTCTTTCATGTTGATTCCTCTCCAATAAAAATTCTCACTAATTAATTTGTTTTGGGCGTCTTTTAATTTTAATCGAATAAAATGTACCGGACTCAACTCTGAAGTATTGGCATCGGCACCAAAAACTTTAAAATCATAAAGTGAATATCCCCAGCCTGAGCCGCGTTTTATGCCTAACATTCGAACATAACGGGTTTTTATTTCATCAAACGAAATGGTTTCGATTCCTTGTTTTCCCTCTTTTATAACGCTGGCATCTGCCCAGTTTTTAGCATCTGTACTTACCTGAATTTTATATTCTTTTCCGTATGCATTTTCCCAGTTTAAAACCACTCGGTTTACGGTATATTCGTTTTCCAGATCAACGTAAATCCATTCGTCGTCTGTTGATTTACTTGCCCAACGGCTGTTAGAATCTCCATCTGTAACGTCTCTGGTATTTCCTCCATCTGTAGAAGAAGCTGTTGCATTTTTCTGAAAAGCAAGATCTTTTTGATTCGAATAAAACGGAATCACAAAACTTTCTGTCGCTGTATTCGAATACGAATCTACTACGGCCTTTTGGTTGAATTTTGCTGCCGATTTTCCATCCAGATTATAAACCGTTGCTTCGGCATTTAGATTTTTGAAATCAGTTCCTGTAGTATTAATTACTTTAACCGAATTATTCACCGAATTCCACTGAATGTGCATAGGCTCACAAGCCGATTTTACGCCCCAATATGCTCCTGTCAGATCATAATAATAATCATACGTTTGCCAAACCATACTAGGATAAGAGGATTGACTCATCCAGATCATAATCCCTGATGCATCTTCCCACATATGATCTAACCAGCCTTCGTACATGGCTTTGTTGGTTTCGATATTTAACAACTGGCCTTTTGTGGTATATTCTTCGAGATTATTTGGTTTTCCGTAACGTTCTGTGATGCTTTTATCATAATTATCCGGTGATGCATTAAAGGCTTTTTGCCCAAAGAAATGTTTGTCCCACATATCGTTTCTTGGCCACCAGTCTTTTTCAGGAATAAATTTCTTGAAACTTTCGATGTTTGGAAAAACAGCTGTACCAATTTCGGTTCTTAAACCCCAACTTGGTCCGTCTCCCGTACCTACATAAGCCGCAGGATATTTGGTAAAATAAAACCTCGGATCTTTATTGCCCCAAAGTCCGCTACCGCTTAGGTTTCCGGTGTTTGAACATGGCTGATAATATCTGTCGTTATTATCAAACGTTTTAATGTTTTCAGCAATCCAGCCATTAAGCGGAGGTTGTGGTAATCCTTCGTTATTTCCGCACCAAACGGCAATACTCGCATGATTTCTTACTCGTTTTATTTTCTCAATTACATTGCTATTAAAAACATGAATGTCTAATGGCAGGTTTGGATTTGCATTGAGCCAAAAATCATCCCAAACCATAATTCCATATTTATCGCAGGCCTGGTAAAACTCATCATCTGTAGTCGAACCTAACCAGTTACGAATGATGTTGTAATTCATTTCTTTGTGGAGTTTTACTTTTAGATCGTATTCTTCTCCTCTGCAACGAAGCATATATTCGCTCATTCCCCAGTTTCCTCCTTTTAGAAAAACGCGTTTTCCGTTTATGGAAACATGCAAAACACCGCCTTCTGTATCGTAGGTATATTTTTTAATTCCGAAAGTTATTTTTTGCTCGTCTGAAACTGTATCACCTATTTTAAAAGTAAACCGACACGTATACAAATTAGGATCTCCGTAACCATTTGGCCACCATAATTTCGGGTTCTGAATAGAAAGTTCCGGAAATTGTTCTTTGCTTAAATTGACACTTGTAATTGCGTTGGCCTCTAAATTAATCTTTTTAGAAAAAGTAATGTTTCCGGGCATAATTACACCCGTAAGAACTCCTTCCTGATTTTGTGCCGATGAATTTTTAAGCTCTACTTTTACTTCAAGATCTGCGCGTGCGTTCGAAGGTAAGTTGGTGTGAATCCACGGATCTACAATTCTTACTTTGTCTGTATTGCTTAGAAAAACATCATCTGTAATACCGGAATTTAATCCTGGTACATAAGGCATCCAATCCCAACCGGCGCTTGAAATATAAGTTGGACTTCCGTAATTATTTAAGGGCAGCTTTGGGATACTTACCAAAATTGCCAATACATTTTTATCGTTGCGATGTACCAATTTTGTAATGTCAAATTTACCGCGTTGCATCATACCGCTTAATGTGGCCAGTTTTTTTCCGTTAAGGTAAACATCACCTTCACGATTGATTCCTTCAAAATTGAGCCAGATAATTTCTTTTGTAAAATTTGCAGGTACTTTAAACTCTGAACGGTACCAAAAACTACGATCGTATTTTGTTTTATCAACCTGATAAATATTGTCGCCGTAATTAGGATCTTTCTCTAATCCGCTTACGACATAAGAATTGAAAATAGTACCTGGAACAACGGCATTTACCCAATTGGTTCCGGAATAATTTGGGGAGAATATTTTAAGACTGTCCTGCCCTATTTCTGCTTGTGGTTTTACTTTCCAAACGATATCAGAAGAGTTTAAACTGACTTTGTTTTGAGCATAAATACTTAACGAAAAAGCATTTAAAACTAATAACCATATAAAAAAGTGAATATTATTGAACTTCATATTACTATTTGATTCGTTTACATTTTTGTAAACATTAAAAAAAAGAATGCCATTTTGGACTAAGTTTTTTCTAACAGAAAACTTCGTACTGTTATTACCTAAATCCAAAATGGCATTACAATCAAAACTGTGACTAACCAAAATCACATGACCAAAAAATAAAAAATTACATTATAACTGCATTCAAAAACATTAATATCCTGGGTTTTGATTTTCCGGACCAATCTCATCGTTGAGCTTAATCTCGCCGATAGGAATAGGATAAAGGTTATGAAATGTAGCTATTGTACCGTTTTGTTTTGCCCATTTGTTGCGGGCTTTTACTAATTCTACCATTTTTCCAGTACGAATAAGGTCCATTCTTCTCCAGCCTTCAAAAGCTAATTCACGCATACGTTCATCCAGAATTTGATCTCTGAACTGAGCTTGAGAAAGTCCGCTCCACGCCATTCCTGCTGGTAATGTTCCTCCAAAAGCTCTTGTACGAACCTGATTCACATATCCTTCTGCTTCTGTTGTATTTCCTAATTCATTCAAACATTCTGCGTAGTTAAGTAATACATCCGAATATCTGATATAGGCTTTATTTTTACCTGAATTCCAAAATGACTGTTTTCCTTCTACACGAATATCTTCAAACTTTTTAATGTGCGGATCCAACTCATCACCCCCAAAACCTGCAGGAAGTGTTGGTTTAACTCCTTTATAAGTAAAATCATAACGAATACTTGCGTCTTTACGCATATCACCTGGTTCCCAAATTCCGCCATCCGTTTTATCTTTATAACAATATTGAGTAGGAAGTATAAGATCATAACCTCCAAAATAAGCATATTGGTTTATGTTTGCCAAAACTCTTGAACCTGTCTGCCATTGTATCTGGTTATTATCAGGCCAGTTATTATTATACTGCCATTCGTATAACGATTCTGAAGAATTAGCGTGATCCGGACTAAAAACATCTGCGTAGTTAGCCAATAAACTATATTTACCAGAAGTAATAACGGCTCCAAACCATTGCTTTGCTTTAGTATAATCACGGTATCCTGATGCTTCAGGAGCATATAAATATACTTTTCCTAAAAGTGCCTGAGCAACGCCTTTTGCAGGAAATGCAGGATTGCTTTGTGATGCAGGAAGTTTTTCGATTGCTCTTTCTAAATCGGCAACGATATAAGAATAAACCAAAGGCAGCGGCTGACGTTTTAAACCAAATTCTGCCGTTTTTGCTTTATCATTAATCGGTATTTCTCCCCAATATTGTGTAAGCTCAAACATTAATGTTGCTCTTAAAAAACTGGCTTCACCCAACAAAAGATCACGTTTTGCACTATCATCTTCGGTATTGGTTCCTAATGCTCTAATAGTTTGTGCAGCTACTTCAATAACTGGCCATCTGTCATTCCACAATTGCCCAATTGCCTGATTTTCCTGACTTAGAAAGCCATTGTATAAATCAAGTCCAGCCTGGTTAGCATCACCCGTTACCTGCAAAGCTCCTTGTTGTGCTTCGTCAGTACCAAGAGAGGTATAAAGTCCTGCACGGTCTTTTTGCATATTTCTCCAATTCGTTATGGCTCCCAAAAGAACAGGCTCAATTTTACCTAAACTGCCATAAGCCTGAGCAGCAGTAAGTGAACTTTGAGGTTCTTCCTCTAAAAAATCTGAAGAACAGGAGGTCGATAATATTGCCAGAGCCATAAAGGCTATAATTTTTGCTTTCATAAAATAATTTTTTAAATTAATTTGATTAAAGAGATACATTTAATCCCAGAACTACCATTCTGGATATAGGATAAGAATCTCCTCCCTCAGGATCATAACCTTTGTATTTCGTTACAATAAATAGATTCGATCCCGTTACATAAAACCTTACATTTTTAAGAAAAACACTTTCTGCAACCTTATCTTGTAATGTATACGATAATGTAAGTGCATTTAATCTTAAGAATGAAGCGTCTTGTATTGCCTTATCTGTCTCACCTAAAGTATATCTTCCTCCTCCAAAATAAGCTCTTGGTACATCTGTATTGGTATTGGTAGGAGTCCAACGATCTAATAGATCTGTATGTGCTGCACTCATTCCTCCTGAGTTCATATAGCTTTCGTATGTACCACTTGGTCTTTTACCTCCTATTGAATAAGAGAACACTGCGTTTAATGCAAAACCTTTATAGTTAAGATCTGTAGAAAAACCTCCGTAATAGTCAGGATTCAAATCACCAACCACATATCTGTCCTGATCGTTTATTACACCATCGCCATTACGATCTTTAATTTTAATATCCCCAGCCTGAACAGTTCTACTTCCGTAATTTACTCCAGTAAGGTTTTCCCCCTGTTGAGCTATACCATCATATTCAAACACATAAACTGTGTTTACCGATTTGCCTAAGAAAAAGTTCCCTGTACGTTGGATCTCATTGTTACTGTAACCACCTAAATTGTATATCTCTGTAGCATCTCCATAAAGTTTTGTAACCTTATTTTTTGCCGATGATATGTTGGCAGAAACATTCCACTTAAAGTCCTTGTTTCTGATAATGTCACCTCTAAGTTCTAATTCTATACCTTCATTAGTGGTAGCACCAATATTATCCAGCTTATATTTATATCCTGATGAAACCGGCATATTACGCAACATTAAAAGGTCGTCATTATTTATATGAAAATAATTAGCACTTGCAGTCAGCCTGTTTTGAAAGAAACCAGTATCTAATCCAACATTAAATTGCTTTTGTTTTTCCCATCTTAAATCAAAATTATCAATATAATTATCAGACACATAAGTCCCTGAATTATTACTAACTTGTGCATTGTATAATGCAAAATACCTGTAAGCATCTACATTTTGATTCCCCACCATACCATAACCTACACGAAATTTAAGCTGATCTAATTTTTCAAATCCTGAAAGGAAATTTTCTTTAGCAATATCCCAACTTCCTGCTATTGAAGGAAACGTTCCCCATTTGTTATTAGGACCAAATTTAGAAGAACCATCTCTTCTTACTGTACCGGTAATAGTGTATTTACCATCATAAGTATAATTAGCTCTTGCGAAATACGATTGGTTAGAATAATCTGTAAAATTCGAGCTTAACTGCGCATTATCTTTTTGATATGCACCTGATAATGCCATATAGGTCAAATCATCACTAACAAATCCGCGAGCTCTTACATCAGTACTATTACCTGAATTACTCATTACAGAAAATCCTCCCATAACACTCACGTCATGCTTTGCAGCAAAAACTTTACTATAACTAACGGTATTGTCCCACTGATAATTGAATTGTGAATATCTATAATGATGCGCTTCCCCATTCATAGAATTTCTAAGTGACTGTCCTGTGTAACTTGGCACATAATCAAAGTTTGCCTGATCTGCAATATCTACAGACAAAGTAGTTCTGATATCAAGTCCTTTTAGTGGTTTTGCACTTAAAAAATTACTACTTGTAAGTCTGTTACGTGAGCTTGAATTTATAATATCAAGACTTCTTATTGGGTTATAAAGATTCTGGTCAAACACTTCACCATATCTAAGATAAGTAGTCTTAGGGTCTATAGGCAATAGCGGATTTGCTCCCAATGCCACACCAAAGGCGCTACCTTCCTGATAATTGCTCTTGCTTCTTGAAAAAGTAGTATTGGTACCAAACTGCAGCCATGATTTTAAATCCTGCGTAAGGTTAATTTTTCCATTATATCTTTTAAAATCAGAGTTTTTAAGAAGTCCCTCCTGATTAACATAATTAAAACTTACAAAATAAGTCCCTTTTTCTCCACCTCCGCTAAAACTTAAATTATGATTCGTTTGAAAACCTGAACGTGTTACCTGATCTAGCCAGTTGTAACTTTTACCTGTTCTGTAAGATTCCAATTCATAAGGCGCAAATACAGTCGAGCCATTTGACTTAATTTGATTAACATAAGCAGCACGATCAGCCCCAGGATTCTCATCCATATAACGATTCGCGTAAGCATCAACCCTAAGATCAAATAATTGTTGGCCATTCATCAACGGGATAGTTCTTGCAAATTCAGACACCCCTGTCCATGTATCATACTGTATTTTTGCTTCTCCCGATCTTGAACCTTTTTTTGTCGTAATTACAATTACTCCATTAGCAGCTCTTGAACCATATAATGCAGTAGCCGAAGCATCTTTAAGAACTTCCATACTCGCAACATCGTCAGGGTTAATGTTTTCAAAATTGCTGTCGGTAATCAAACCATCTATTACAAATATTGGGTTACCGCCAAAGTTTAGAGAATTATTTCCCCTAATTCTTATGGAGCCTGACTGACCAGGTACAGCGCTTTGTTGTACATATACACCTGAAGCGCGCCCTTGTAGCGCCTGCACTACGTTTGGCGTAGGAACCTCTCTAAGTTTATCACCAGAAACACTACTTACAGCACCTGTCAGATCTCCTTTTTTCATTACAGCTCCAACTATTACAACTTCATTTAATTCCTGAGAGCTTGGTTTTAGAGACGCATTTACAACCGCGTTATTGGCCGAAACACTTTGAGTATTAAATCCTATGAAACTAAATTCTAAAGTAGATCCAGTTTTAACATTGGCTAATTTGTAACTTCCGTCAATGTCAGTTACAGTTGAGTTCTGTGTACCCTTTACTACAACTGTAGCGCCAGGCAAGGGTAAATTTTCATTATCTGTAACTTTACCGGTGATGGTTTGGGAATAAAGTGTACCGGCGGACATCATAACTACTAAGAAGCATAAGTATCTTATTGCAATTCTCATAATGATTTGGTTTTTAGTTAATAAAATATTGAGTTGGTTTTTTTGAATTATTGAGCATTTAAAATACGAGAAAACGAATTGACTTATACTATACTATACTACAACAATACAAACATACAAATATTTTCATAACAACCAAATTTATGTTTTAAGAATTTGTTATTTTTTTCGGCCTTTTATTTCGGCTTTACCATAAATAACAACCTTTAAAAAGGAAAAAGAAAAAAAATAAAGCAATAAAATAAAGAAATCTCACACAAAAACCTCTCAATTTATACTTTTAAACAAAGAAAATAACCACTTTACAACGATTTCGGCTACATTAATTTTGTTAATCAATTATGGCAATAAAAGTGAAATTCCTAAAAAATTATTACTAAAAACATTATAAAAAAATCCCAATTAAAGGCACAAAATCACCAAATAACCCCCTGATTTCTTTGTGTAAAAACGACGCACAGCCAGTTATTTTTAACATCAAAAAGGCATTTTATCATCGAATATTCGCCAATATTTATTGCAGAATTTTAAATATTAGGCCGTGCTTACGCAGTTTACAGTTTTCAGTCGCAGATTGCAGTCTCAGTTTTCAGTCTTAGTTTACAAAGCAATCTTGTCATCTCGAGGAACGAGGGATCTCCGTAAGCAGCTCTACAAAGATTGCGTAAACCTTTGTTAAGTTTTAAACCAGGGGTTTAAGGAACTTTTTTGAAAGCCAAATTTTAAAGTTGGTATGCGCATTTTTATCATCATAAATGACAAAGTTGTAACCTAATTTAATTTTTTTCTTCAAACATAGCCCGTGGTTTCAACCATGGGAACACAATACGAGGCGTGATAATATTGCACCCCGTGGTTGAAACCACGGGCTATGTCTGACAAGGTTACAAGTAAAAAAACTTTGTCAAAGTTTAAGAACAAGTACCTTACACGACTGGTTTTAAACTATGTGTAAATTTCTGTGGTTAGACGCACTGCCGTGTGTCTCTACGATAAAGCATCATTCATAGATTTGTCGTTGTTAGACCCGACAGGTTTTAAAAACCTGTCGGGTCTGGTCTATCTTGAACAAAAAAAAGGACGCACAAGCGTGCGTCCCTATATTAAAACCTTTGAACCTTTGTTCCTTTGAGCCTCGAAACCTAAGCTATCCCCCATTTCGAGAACAGAACAAAAGTACTCACCATACCCATCAAAAGTAAAGCGAAATACCAATAACGGTTTTTCCAAGGCGATAATTCGACAGATTCGATTTTGATTTCGGTGTAATGATAATTAGGATAAAACTTAGCAACTACCAACATACATATTGTAGTAAAAATAAATAACAACGCCAGCATATGCAAATAATGCAGCTTGATATCTAGTATATAATTAAAGACAATGTAACTAAAAATGAAGAATATCATTCCGATTTTAGCGGCTTGTGGGGGTACTTTTTTAGAGACAAAACCAACGAGAATAATCGTAAAAATAGGCACGCAAAACATTCCGCCCAATTGTTGCAAATAGGTATAAAATCCTGCTTTGCTAAACATGATAAATGGCGCGGAAAACATGGCCAAAGCCGAAACAATGATTTCGAATTTACGTCCTGTGTAAACCAAATGTTTCTCGGTAATTTCTTTATTTCTTTTCTCTAACCACGGTTTGTAAAGATTAAGCACAAACAAGGTACTACTACTATTTAAACCGGCATTAAAAGTACTAATTGCAGCGCCCAGAACAACAGCAGCTGTAAGACCAATCATAATACCCGGTAAAGTATCTTTTACAACTAGAGGAAAAACCTCAGCGGTATTTTCGAGATTACTATACAAATGTACCCCAACTAATCCCGGAATATTTATAATAAACGGACATAACAATTTTCCTAAACAAGCCAACCCCATCCCTTTCTGGCTGTGCGATAAACTCTTTGCCGAAAGTGCCTGCTGAACAATAAACTGTTCCATTCCCCAATAATACAGGTTCATGATAAACATTCCTGTAAAAATAGTACTTAACGGAATTTCGTCTTTTGGCCCCCCAATAGCGTTTAGATGTTCTGTATGCTGAGACAGCAGGATATGAAATCCTTTAAACCAGTCGCCATTGCCCAGAAATTTAAATCCGAAGTACGGAAAAGCAATCCCGATGGTCAATAAGCCGATACTTAAAATGGTATCACTTATCGATATCGCCCTTAATCCGCCTAAAACCGAATAAGCACAACCTGTTAGCCCTATCACCCAAACCATAATCCAGATGTTTTGCCAATAAGTTAATTGCAAAGGCAATAAAAAATTGAACATTCCGGTAAGAGCGACTGCCCCGCCATATAAAACGGCTGGTAAAAGATTCACGACGTAACTGCACAAAAAGACAATTGAAACTAATCTTTTAGTCGAATTGTCGTAACGTTTTCCCAGATAATCCGGAATTGTCATAGCACCGGTACGAAAATAAATAGGCAAAAAGAATTCCGCCACAAGCAACATCGCCAACACAGAACTTACGCCCCATGCCATAACGCTCATATTGTTGGTGTATATCGATTCGTTTTCGCCTATAAATTGATTTGCACTAATATTACTTAATAATAATGCTCCTCCTACTATAAAAAAGTTGTTGTTATGATCTGCAAAAAAAAGTCCATTTGTAGTTTGGACCTTTTTTTTACGTGTTTTTAAAGCTGAAAATAAGGCGATAAAACCTGTAATAAGCAAAAAACTAATAATAGACATTACACTCATAAACTACAGCGAATTTCTGTCGACCAAAATTGTTGGAATAATCTCCTGAATCTTTTTACGATGAAGGACAAAGTTGGCTGCTTTTTTTCCCATTTCAGAGAAATCTGTAGAGAATGTGGTCACGCCATCAAAGATGATCTCTTTTACGATATCATCATTGTGCGAAATAAAACCAATGTCTGTACCTATTTTAAGTCCTTTGATTTTGGAGTCTTTAAGCATTTCCCAAAGCTCGAGATTGTGAATTGTAAAATATACTTTCCCTTTTTCAAGAGACCCTGATACATACTCTTCTTTTATAACTCCTTTAATATCATGATCCTTCATGAATCTTTTAAAGGAATTTAAAATTTCGTCAGGTTCAGCAGATGAGGGTTTAAAGAAGAAAATAATCTCATCGTATTTTTTAATTTTATCTTTAAGCTGCACAAAAGCATTGTAAGACGAATCTCCAAACTCTTGTGCAACATAATTATAATCTTCATCTGTTTCTATAAAACGGTCTACCAATAAAACTCTGTTGGTAGGCAATTGCTTTAAAACAGCCGGTGTTTTTTTACTCGGAATTGGAGCAATAACAAACATTCCGTATTTTCCTTTTATATTCTGAACAATACTTTCGAACGTATCAAAATTATTGTGATGAAAAAAGATATCCAGCTGAATATTCTTTCCAAGACCTTTTCTGAAGTTCTCATAAAACGTTTCCTGAAAAATATCAAATGCAAATATTAGCAATGCCACTTTTAGTTCTTGCTTTACATCATTGGTCGCAACAAAATAACCCAATCGGTTTTTTGATTCGATAATTCCTCTGTGCACAAGTTCTTTATACGCTTTTGCAATGGTTTCTCTTGCAAAACCCAATTCGCTGATAAAAGTATTTACAGACGGAAGCAAATCTCCTTTTGTAACCACTTTTTCATCGATGGCATTAATTATTCCCTGAACCAATTGTTCATGTTTAGAGAAGGAATTTATAGATTCAAGATTTTTTATCTGCTGAATAATTTGCTTCATAAAACGTTTTAATAGGTATTTATTTAGAAATGATAGTACAAATATATACTAATGTTTGAGATTTAGGTCTTTGTAATTTTTAAAACAACGCTCGTATTAGTAGAATTCACATTCGGGTTGATACCAACCTGCATTAAAAAATCGCCTGAATATGTGGCGGTTTCTACCACTGGCTTTTTATCTGGATACACGTTGATTTCCTCTACTTTGTAGTTTTGTCCTGCTTGTAATCCTTTTAATTTAATTGGTAAATGCGTTCCTGCTTCGTAACGGGAATTAACCGAATAACTAAAAACTACTGCTTCGTTACCGTTTTTGTTTACAAACATTACAGATGCAGCATCATTACCCCAAGGATTTTGCAAACGATATTGGTCTCCCTGCCAGATTGTATTACTCAATGCATTATAATTTTTGATGGATTGTTGAGCAAAAGCCAAATCTTTTTCGTTTAGATCTTTTACTACAATATCAAAACCTAATCTTCCCATCATGGCAACATCTGTACGGTATTTTATAGGTTGTTTCCCCCAATCTGTTACGTGCGCTGCGATTGTCAATGCAGGGTAAAAATACGAGTATTCCCATTGCATATACACTCTTTCTAAAGGATCTGTATTATCACTTGGCCAGAATTCTGTAAAATATTTTAGGGCAGCATAATCTACTCTACCTCCACCACCTGAGCAAAGCATCATTGGTACTTTAGGGTATTTTACACGAATACGTTCCAGAACTTTATACAATCCTGTTACATAATCCGTATAAAAATTAGATTGTTTGTCTTTTAAATTGCTTGAATAGGCATTGTAAATTACTGCATTACAATCCCATTTGATATACGCCAATTCCGGATTTTCTGTAAAAAGATTGTCTACCACTCCATAAACAAAATCCTGAACTTTAGGGTTTGATAAATCTAAAACCAATTGGTTACGGAAATAATGTTCTGCTCTTCCCGGTTGTTTGATGATCCATTCCGGGTGTTTTTTGTATAAATCACTCGCCGGGTTTACCATTTCTGGCTCAATCCAGATTCCGAATTTTACCTGATTGTCTTTGGCTGTTTTTACCAAAGTTCCAATTCCGTTTGGTAATTTCTTTTTGTTTATGTCCCAGTCTCCAAGAGCTGCGTCATCATTGTTACGAGGGAAATTGTTTCCAAACCATCCGTCGTCTAATAAAAACATATCAACGCCTAATTTTTTACTATCTGCGATAAGTACTTTTAGTTTATCTTCATCAAAATTAAAATAAGTCGCTTCCCAGTTATTTAGCAATGTCAAACGGCTTCCTTTTCCGTCTAATATTTTATAAATTCTTGACCAGTCGTGCAAATTACGGCTGGCAGTTCCTTTTCCTTTAGAAGATAAAGTGTACCAAAATTTAGGCGTTGTAAAAACAGTGTTTTTTGCCAATGAATACGCTGCCGCTGCATTATTAATACCCGAAATAACACGAAGATTATTCAACGGATCTAATTCTAAATCTGTACGGAAATTTCCTGACCATTCTAAACCTGCAAATAAAACTTTTCCTTCGTCTTCTGTAGCAGGTTTGTCCAGAGAAACCATAAATACAGATGGTTGAAACAAGTTGGCACGTGAACCTAATTTTGTATCCAAAACCTTAATTCCGTGCGTCAGTTTGGTTTCTTCAGGCTGCATTTCTTTTGCCCAGTCACCATGATATTGATTCAGGTAAAAGTTCTTGTATCCTTTAAGGTATAAATTAGCCGAAGCATATTTGTTTAAAGTAATATTTCCTTTTTCTGCGTGTTTAATAGTTGTCCATTGCTCGATAACATCAGTATCATAATACGACTGAATAAACAAATGAACCTCGATTGGGTAAACATTATCCTTAAGTGTAATTTCTGTTTGAGAAACTCCTGTGCTTACCGTTGTTGTTTTATGGTCTACATATAATAAATCTAGTGAAGTATTTCCGTCAGCGTGCGTTACTGCAATTGCTGGTTCCAGTAAGTTTTTAGAACCAGATGGCGTATAGGCTGCATTGTAAATTCCTGAATAATCTGTTCCTTGTTTGAACTGACCTTGTATTTTTACATAATCAAAATCATTGGCTAATTTTTCTCCTAAGTAAATAGTGTTTACTTCTTTTCCAGGAGTAACTTGCAAAACAAGCGCATTACTTTTTGTTTTTACTGAGATAATTTGTTGCGCCGAAACCGGGCTGCAATAACTCGCCAGCATAAAAAATGCGATCCCAAAAGATTGCCTTAAATTGGTAATGTGTTTTTTCATTTTTATTATATTTTATTTCTATTTCTTTTCTTGTGTAATTCCTGCCCAGACATCTGTTCTAAAAGAAGATGCCGGTAATCCCGATACATTCGTTAAATTTCCGTCAGGATTATCAGCCCAATTGTAGCGAACGGCTACCGGATTTGGAACTTCGTGAGAATATACCTCGACTTTATCGTTGACTACTTTAGCCTCAGCCCAATAAAACTTTTGGTCTGATCCCGCAATGCTAAATCCTTTAAGCGTATCGTCTCTGGCTTTTATGTTTTTATTAAAATCAAAATCTATAGTAACTGTACTTCCTTTGATATCATACGATTTATACAACGGTCCCGAATAATCAATTTTGACATTATACACCTTTGCCAAAGCAATACTGGCCAAACGACCTCCTACATCTTGCTTGTTTTTTGGGTGAATGTCTTCTCCGTTCCCAATATCGGTTGTAACCGCCATTCCGGTGTTGGATAGTTTTAAAGCTTTAAATTGTGCTTCTCTCAACTCTGCCCAATCAGAATCTCCCGGTTGCTGTTTTTGTTGTTTGTAATTGGCTAATTGAACAAAGAAAAAAGGCAAATTTTTATCTTTAAATTTTTCTCTCCAATCGTTTATCAATAATGGAAATAATGTCTGGTATTGATGCGCTCTTTCAGCATTACTTTCTCCCTGATACCAGATTACTCCTTTTATTTTATAATCAATCAAAGGTGCAATCATGGCATTATATATCGCGCTTGGTCTGTTTTGGCCTTGATCCAAATACGGTTTTGCAGGCAAATCTTTGATATCTGCGCCAATATTATATTTCCAGTCTCCGGCTAATGAAATTGATTGTTTTCCTGATTGTAATGAGAAGTTTTCATCTCCATAAACTCCTCCGTTTCCTGCTCCGTCAAAAACTCGTATCGTTATAATGTTCTCTCCTTTTTTGAGAAACTTTGACGGAATTGTATAATGGCGTTCTACATTATATCCTTTGGTTTTGCCAATATAATTTCCGTTTACCCAAATCATATCGTCATCATCTGCCAAATAACTTAGGGTAAATTCTGCATTGTTTGCAGCAATAGTTACTTTTTTTCGAAACCATACTACGCCATCAAAATTGGCTAATCCTTTATTTTCAAAAAATGCCGGCAATGGCATTGTTTTCCATGATGTATCATCAAAATTGGCTGTTGCCCAAATCGCTTTTCCTGCCCCAAATCCTTTATCCGAATCTGTCAGTTTCTTTTCCCATACGGCCATATCGGCATTGTATTTTTTCAGTAAAGCCTCCTGATCAACTTCTGATTTCATCGCCTGAATTTCGGCATCAAAATCATGAATGGTCGATAACGCTCCAGAACTTGTCCAGGCTTCAATTAATGTTCCTCCCCATGAAGAATGAATCAACCCAATTGGAATATTTTTTTCTTTGTAAATCTTTCTGGCAAAAAAATAGGCCGTTGCACTAAAATCAGCTATCGTTTTTGGACTGCAAACATTCCATCCGTCGTGTTGTACTTTTAGTGTGTTTAATGGTAAAGCACTTTCTATATGTTCTGCCTGCAATAATCGTATTTGAGGATAGTTGGCGTTTACTATTTCTTCTTTATAATTGTCAATTTTTCCCCAGCCTTCCAACGGCATTTCCATATTACTTTGTCCAGAACACAACCAAACTTCACCAATTAAAATATTGTTGAGCGTTCTATTCGTTCCGTCATTTATAGTAATCGTGTACGGCCCTCCATAAACGGGAGTTTTAAAAACTACTTTCCATTTGCCATTTTCGACATTGGTTTTGTATGTTTTTTTATCCCATGAAGTGGTAATACTTACTGATTTCGCATCACTTTCTCCCCAAAACGGAACGGCACTTTTTTGTTGCAGTACCATATTATCTGTAAAGAAAGAAGGCAATGATACTGTCGCATTAACTGCATTTGACCAAAGGATTAGTAACGTCAATAGTAGCATCGTTTTCTTAAAAAACTCTTTTTTCATAAGCATTCAGTTAACGATTTACAATTTTAAATAAACGGGCATCTTTAGAACCAATACTTACATTTATACTGTTGTTTTTTACTTCGCTATTTTGAGCAGTAAAAACATCCTGCAATTTATAGCTCCCATTTTTTACGCCTAATCTTTGTAAAGGAAGTGCATAATTTTTAGGCATATTGCTGTAATTTAAAACGGCGATATACCAATTGTTCCCTATTTTTTGTTCGAAAACTTCGGTGGTTAATTTTCCTGTATTTCCTTCCAGCGGGCGAAATGCTAAACCGTTTTCTACAATTTTAAGTAGTTCTTTATTCTGCAACCATTCTTTGGCACGTTTGCTCCAGATTCCGTCTTTGCTGTAATCGTCTCCGGTAATTAAGGTTCCTGTAATTACAGACGAAATTAATCTTGCACGGTTTTCTCCTTCGGTCACATCGGCAAAAACCACGTGATCTGCATCGATATAATCGTATGAATACGTTTGCCACCAACCATAGTTTACACTATTTAAGGTATATTGTGTTTGCTCAATAGTTTTCCAGGCATCGCACGCAATACGACGAACGTGTGCGTAACGGGAAGTGGCCATATTAGGAGAAATCGCAGCATAAATTAGCATTTTTCCGTCAAGCGCATTTACTAAATGTTCCATCCCTACTCTATAAGCCTGCATTCCTGTTGTTACATTTTGATCATAAAACGAAGTAGATTCCGCGGCAGCGTGACCCAAAAAGTCAATTTTGATCATTTTAAAACCGCATTCTTTTAGTTTATTAATCACATAATCAACGCGTTTTAAAGTTCCCGGATGTGTAGGATCGATGGCACGAGCACCATCAAAATCAAAATAAGTATTTCCGGTTTTGGTCCACATTTGTCCAAAAGTATAATCACTTCCTTCCGCTTTACGATCTGGGCCATCTTTCCAGCCCCAATCTGTAAACGGTGCCCAATACGCTCCCGGTTCTAAACCTTTCTTTTTGCAATAATCAGCAAATTCTTTTAGTTTGCTGAAATCTCCTGTAAAACCACCTTTTACCATATTGTCCCAAAACGAATCAAGATCAATATAAGCGGTATTACCAACACGAAATTCCGGAACCGAATTGGCAAAGAAATCAGCTACTTTCGTAGTATTCTCAAAATTGATTTTTTCCATCAAAACTCCCCAGCTGTTCCAGCCTACCGGAGTTGGTTTGTCCCACGCAAAAACATAAGGTTTCTCTACGATACGATTGGTTTTAGCATATTGTTCCATTCCGTTTCTCCAGTCTGAGTAATAACCCACGAAGAATTTTGGAGAAGCTACTTTATCTCCTTTTACAATACCATGTGCAATACTATCGCGTGTATTTTCTTTTTCTGAATATCCTGCCCAGGCAGAAAATGAAGCTTGTTTATTTTGATTGTTTGTTTTTACGGCACTTTTCCAAATGGTATGTTCAAGCGAACCTACAATAAAACCGTTACGGGATGCATTATTGAATATAATTCCAACTTCGGCACTATTGTTATGAGAAATCGTATCTAATTTTTTAGAATTATAACTAATGAATGCATCATTATCATAAGGTACAAAAACGGTATGCAGATTTTCTATTTTATCAAAAGCAATTTTTCCTAAATCTAACGGTGCAATATAATTGGTGGTAATTTGCTGTCCGTTGCCTAAAATTTCTAATTGAGTTATAAAATAGTCCTGATTGTTATAAATGTAAAAACTTTGGATTAGAGTAGGCTTACTTTTTTCTCTATAAGTAAGTGTGTATTTTAGACCTTTTCCTAAATCATCGCTAATAGCTTCTTTTGCAAAAACTGCATCCGGATAATCGTTTGCCGCAATTGTTTTACTATTAACCAAAACCGAAGCTTTTGCTCCGCTAAAAATAGTTTTGCCAGATTGACTTACTTCAATTGTTTTTTCTTTGGCATCATAAGTTATAATACCACTTTTGCCAAAAGTCATTTTAATGCTTTTTTGGGCGAAAGCAGGCGTACAAAGTGCCACCAATAAAACGGAAAAAAACAGGTTTTTTAGTAGGAAAGGATACTGTCTCATTAAACAAATTTTAGGTTATTATACTATTCTATACTACAATGATACAAATTAAAATTAATTTACCAATATTTGAGTGTAAAATTTTTTATCATATAAGTTATATAAGTACATATTAAAGGTCTTTCGCACAATTTTATACTTTGAATAAAAGAGATTTATAAAAAGCATTTCACCATATAAGTTATATAAGTTCATATTAAAGTTGGTGCGTATAATTTTTACTTTGAATAAAAAGGATTTATAAAAAGCATTTCACCATATAAGTTATATAAGTTCATATTAAAGTTGCTTATATGATTTTTACAGTTCAAAAAACACCGAACTTATATTTACTTATATAACTTATATAGTTTAATAAACACACGCAGCGGTACTAAACTTACTTATAAGTTATAAGATAAACGCGTTTTTTACACTTATTCTGAATAATATTTTTTGAAACGATGTTTATTTGAATTTTATTTAGAATTAATATAAATAAACTTTTATATTTGCCGCTTTCTGTGCAAAAAGGTCTTTTTATTAAATTGCCTTTATTGCTTTCTAAAAAAGTGATTTTCTTATAATGAATAATAATACCAGTTTCGAATTACATCTTTTTGAATCTTTCAAAGAAGGAGACGAAACTGCCTTTACTTATTTTTACGATAAATACTTTCGCAGAATCACCGCTTTTAGCGTTCAGTTTATTTATGATAAAGATGAAGCTGAGAATCTGGCTCAGGAAGCTTTCCTGCATTTATGGCAAAACAGGGAAACTGTCGAATCAATAAACGGTATCCAGTCTTTTTTATATACGTATGCCAAATCGAAATGCCTGAACATGATTCGACATAATAAGGTAAAGGATAAATTCAAGAGTGACATATTAAACCAAAAGGAAAGAGAACTGGATATTGAAATCTTAAATTCGGTGCAGTTTGATACTTTAGAATTAACCGAACTTGAACGTTTAATTCAGGAATCGATAAGCGATCTACCGCCTAAAACCCGCGAAGTTTTTATAAAAAAACGTTTCGAAAATAAAAAAAATGCAGAAATCGCCCAAGAAATGCAAGTGACTTTAAAAGCCGTAGAAGCCCATATGACAAAGGCTTTGAAGATTTTAAAAACAAAATTGTCAGATTATCTGTTCTTAATTTTTATCCTTATTTGTAATAATTAAAAATAAAAGGTAGGGTATTTTATTTCTGAAGTGTACTTACTAAAACGAGAAGTTCAAAAACTTAAATATGACATCGGAAATCATTTATAAATACCTTTCGAACGAAGCTTCAGAACAAGAAGTTCAAATGCTTTTTGAATGGATTGATGCTTCGAAAGAAAATAAAAGGCATTTTATAACCTTAAAGAAAACCTGGGCGTTAACGGCACTTTCTGAAGATATTTCTACAGTATCAACTCCGGTAGTCTCAATTCAGCCTAAAAAGAAAGCAATTCAGTTCCTGAAATATGCCGCTGTATTTTTGGTTTTATTTGGTTTAGGAAAATTAGCTTTCGACTTTACCCAGAAAACAAAATCATCAAAAGAGATTGTTTTAGAATTAGCCGATGGCCGCTCTGAATATATTACGAAAGACAACCAAACGAAATTAGTAAACGACAAAGGCGATCTGATTGCGAAGAAATTGCCAAACCAAATCATTTATTTTGGTAAAGTTCAGGATCAGGAAGTGGTTTACAATACGCTAAAAGTTCCTTACGGAAAAAAGTTTAAACTTACACTTTCTGACGGAACGGTGGTCAATTTAAATTCAGGAACAACTTTAAAATATCCGGAGCAATTTGGCATCAACGGAAAAAGAAATGTGTACTTAGCCGGTGAAGCTTTTTTTGAAGTTGCCAAAGACAAAGAACATCCTTTTATTGTCAACGCTAATAAGGTCGATATTGAAGTTTTGGGAACCAGGTTCAACGTAAGTGCTTATCCTGAAAATCCAAGTGTAAATGGTACTTTGGTTGAAGGAAGCATTCAGATGTATGAAGCCGAAAACAAACTAAATGCTGTTTTACTTCAACCCAATCAAATGGCAACCTGGAACAATAACTCCAAAAAAATTATAACAAAAGAAGTTGACCCTAGCTTTTATTCGGCATGGACAAAAGGTGAACTTGCTTTTAAAGATACCCCATTCTCCACCATCGCTAAAATAATTCAGCGTACCTACGACGTCGAAATTATTAACGAAAATACTGTTTTGGCCAGGCAGAATTTTACGGGAACTATTAAAATTAGCGAATCCAGTGTAGAAAACATTTTAGAACTTCTAAAACGTGACACGCCATTTAATTATTCCGTTAAAGGAAATACGATAACCATTACCAATCTTCCATAACTAAATAAATATGACTTTTACGATACACGATTTAAGGAAAATTCTATTTTTCCTAGCCCTATTCATATCCTGTTTTAAAGGTTTTTCTCAGAATAAAGGCGTTACATTACAGCTCAAAAACAAACCTATCAGTCTGATTATTAAAGCTATTGAAGAACAAACCGATTTTAGGATTATTTATAACGCCCGAAAAATTGATGCGGATCAACTGGCCGATCTTAATGTTCAGAATGTAAGTTTAGAAACTGCTTTAACGCAATTATTTGCCGGCAAAAATATTTCGTTTTATATCCAGAAAAAACAGGTTTTATTAACGAACGCTGCTCCTGCTCTAACATCTAATATATCTTCTGATGAAAAAGAGCGATTCATTAGCGGAACGGTTTATAATGCCAATGACAAACAGCCACTTCCCGGCGCAACAATTCGTGTAAAAGGAACCGGAATGGGCGCTATAACTGATTTTAGCGGAAAGTTTGTTTACCAGCTAAAAGGAAACAACATTAACGATATGGTGCTTGAAGTTGGCTTTTTAGGAATGATTTCTCAAACTGTAAAAGCAGATAATAAAAAAGAATTTACTTTTTATCTTGAAGAATTTACAGACGAGTTAAATCCGGTTGTGATTACGTCTTCTTATGGTACTACAAAACTAAAAGAAGAGATTGTAGGTAGTATTTCGACTTTAAATGCAAAAGATATAGCTGTAGAACAAGCTTCAGAAAGTATCGATAAAATGATTACGGGGCAAATTGCAGGTGTTATGGTCGAAAATACTTCTGGTGTTGGCGGTCCGGTAAAAATCAATATTCGTGGACAAGGAACATTATCTTCTTTAACCGGAGCAAAAACCGGAACTTCTACGCAGCCGTTAATTATTATTGATGGTGTTGTAATGAGTGAAGAATATGCGATTGACGCTATCTCTTTTAACGGGAGTGGTGATACTTCCGAAGATTTAGCCAACCCGCTAATGAAAATTGCACCTGAAAATATTGAGACGATATCCGTTTTAAAAGATGGTGCCGCAGTGGGGATTTATGGTGCTGATGGTGCAAATGGCGTAATTTTAATTACGACCAAAAAAGGAAAAAAAGGAAAAACACAATTTGGTTTCTCTAACCAATTGGGAATTTCTTCTGCTATTAACAGAATTAAATATCTAAGTGGAGAACAATTTACTGAACTTAGAAATGATTACATGAAAAATACCACAACAGGCTATACTCCTGTCGCTTATAATGGTATAAATACAGATTGGTTCGAGGTTTTAAACAGAAGCGGAATTTATAATAAATATAATTTCAATGTTTCGGGATCAACTTCAAAATTCTCCTATCGTACGAACGTAAGCTATTTAAAAATTAATGAACCTCAACTAGGCAATGATACCAAACAATTAAACGCAGGAATTAATTTAGGATTCAATTCAGGAAAATGGAGTGCTAACTTAATGCTGAATCCAAGTTACGTACAAAAAGATGCTCCAAATATCTTTTCTAGTTTTGCTTATTTGCCAACGCTAGCAGTTTACAATGCAGATGGTTCTTATGCAGATTTGGGAGTAAGCGGTATCACAAGAGGAAATCCGCTGGCTGCTATTGAACAAAATAAAAATCAGTCGCAGACATTTGGTCTTCTTGGAAGTTTAAATTTATCGTATCAGCTTAGTAAGGCTATAAAATTTTCGACGCTTTTCGGGATGGACTATACAGATAAAGAGCAGGATCGTTATTTTTCTGCTGCAAATGAAAGTGGTCAGTTTAATGGATCTTTTACACTTAACGGAATTTTGTATCCTGCATGGGGAAGACGAATTTTAAATCAACGAAATTCGACAAAATGGAACTGGCAGGGACAAGTTTTATTTAATAAACAATTAAACGAAAATCATGAAATTGATGGTGTCGCAGGTTTTGAATTATCTGAAGATAAAACAGATTTTAATTTTAAATCCGGAGTAGGATTTGTCAATCCGTATCAAATTAATAAAATCAGTGATGCTGTCAGAGATGATAATCCTGCAACTGCTTTGGTTGATGAATCTAAAGTCGGTCAGAGTTCCAGAGGTGAAATTAGCTATAATTCGAGAGTTTCATTTCTATCTCAGGTGAATTATAACTATAAAAAACGTTATTATGTTTTAGCGAATTTAAGACGCGACGAAAGCTCTGTTTTTGGAGATGATACAAACGTTGCTCTTAATGGCGGCGCAGGTTTGAGTTGGATTACAAGCAATGAAAATTTCTTACAGTCAAATACATGGATTGATTTTCTAAAATTTAAAGTGAGTTACGGTTCTACAGGAAATTCAAGAATTGGTTCTTATAGAGCAAAAGGTTTATATAATATTACTCAAAACGACTATAACGGGTACATCGGAGCAACGACCGGTGCTGCTCCAAACGGGAATTTAAGCTGGGAAAAAAACACAAAATTTAATGTTGGTTTTGATTTTAATATTTTTAAACGAATCGAATTGACTTTAGAATATTATTATGACAACAAAACCGATTTAATTACGACAAGAGATATCCCAACAGAAACCGGATATAATTCTGTTCAGTTAAACGCGTCGAGCATGTATAATAAAGGTTTTGAATTGACTACCAGAATTAAATGGATAAAAAGTAATGCTTTTAAATGGACTACAACATTCAATATTTCTACTGTTGAAAGTAAAGTAACTGATCTAAAAGGTTTAGGAAGTGACTATGCTTTAGGAAATCTTGCCTTAGCACAAAAAATAGGCTACAGCACAACTACTTTATGGGGAATAAAATGGATTGGAGTGGATCCCGCTACAGGTAGAGATCTCGTAGAAAAAGATGGAAAAATATACGATACGAAAACGTATAATGATTCTCATACTGTTGCAGACTGGGTACCAATTGGCGATACCCAGGCAGATGCCTACGGAGGTTTTTATAACAGTTTTACATTTTATAACAATCTAACCTTATCTGTAAGAGGTGATTTTCAACTAGGAGGCGATGTCTTTGTGGGTGATGTTTATATCGACAAGTATTCTAATACTTTAAATAGAAATCTTTCTGTAAATGCGTACGATTACTGGAGAAATCCAGGTGATAATGTTTCACAGTCAGCAGTAACATCTTCACCTATTATTCCTAATTTAAGTAAGTACATATATGACGGTACTTATGTACGAATCAGCAATATTAATTTAAGTTATAATGTACCCCTAAAAAATACTTTTCTGGATGCTCTGTCTGTTTTTGCAGATGCTTCGAATGTGGCGTATTGGTATAAGGAAAAAAGTCCGAAAGGAATGAACGGAATACGAGAATACAGTTTTATATATCCTCAGGCCAGAACAATCTCGCTGGGAGTTAATGCTAAATTTTAAAGAAATGAAATATTCAAAATACATCACACTTTTTTTCCTGATATTCTCACTACAAAGCTGCAGTGATTTCTTAGAACAGGAACCCGGAACTCAAACCTCTATCGATGAGCTTTTGCAAAACAAGCAAGGAGTAGTAACTGCTTTAACCGGACTTTATACAGAGCTTGAAGCCAATGTAAAAAATGACCGTTTTGCTGTTTATGCTGATTTGCAAGGAGGAAATTTAAAATTTACCCCAACGGCTTCCGGAAGCAGCAGAGGGCAAATTTCTCCATCAGGGAATATTGAGCAGGTTTATTCTTTTGATGATCTGGCGCTTACCAGTAATTACAAATCATTTTATGACGGAAGTTATGATATCATCAATCAGGCTAACTTAATTTTAGAATATACTCCCGCCCTAACCGATGCGACTGACGAAGAAAAGAAACAAATTAAAGCAGAAGCATTGACCATAAGAGCTTATGCACATTTTCTTTTATCGCAGGTTTACAGCCAAAATTACAGTTATACCTCAGATGCTTCTCATTTAGGGATTGTTTACAACACAAAATCAATAAAAGCAGGAATAGAATATCCCGAAAGAGAAACTGTAGCCAATACGTATAATTTAATTATAACCGATCTAAAAACAGCAATTGATAATTACTCTGTTTTGGTACTTTCAGGTCCCGTTTACTCTTATTTCAACGTTAATAGTGCAAAAGCACTGCTTGCCAGAGTTTATCTGCAAAAAAATGACTGGACAAATGCTTACGAAACTGCAAATGATGTCATCATAAATTCCGGGGTTAGGTTAACAGAGAAAGAAAATTACCTTGCAGAATGGGCAAAAACAGATCTTCCGGTTTCTGAAATTTTATTAGAATTTTCGATTCCAAGAGATTCAGAAGGTATTGCCGGCAATTCTATGTCAAGTTATTTTGGATATACTTCGGCAACCAGTTACAATAAATATGTTGCTTCTGATGATTTGGTTACTCTTTATGAAAATACAGATTTAAGAAAACAACTATTTCTTACACAATCACTTCAAACATTAGTAAATGGCGTTCTTACGCCTATGAATTACAACTTTACTAAAAAATTCCAAAATAATGCCGGTTATGTAGCTTTTAGATTAAGCGAAATGTATTTAATCCGTGCCGAAGCAGCTTTGGAAACCAATAAAGCAAGTGAAGCAATGGCAGATATTAATACTATTCGTGCCCGTGCAAATGCGACCTTGCTAACCAATACAGCTAATCTTAAAGAGAATATTCTTTTAGAAAGAAGAAAAGAACTTTGTTTTGAAGGTCATTTGTTCTTTGATCTCGTGCGCAATCATAAAAATATTTCCAGAAATGACGGTTGTATTTCTACTAGCTGCAGTATGACATATCCTTCTTTAAAATTTGTTCTGCCAATACCAACATTCAACACTAATCTTAACCCTAACTTACAACAAAATGACTCGTATTAAGATATTTAGCATATTGTTTATAACCTTACTAATAACTTCTTGCTCAAAAGACGATTATAAATTAGGTTCTGAGATAGATCCTTTTGTCAGATTTAATTTTTTAACAAAGGATAACGTACCCTTAGAATATCCTGCTGTAAACGGAAGTCTGGCACCTCAATCTACTTATCTAAACAGTTCCGTAAAAACGTTGAAAATACCGGTTGCTTTAACTACCCGTTATTTAAAAAGTGCTGTAACGGTCAATTTTAGTGCTGTTTCATCAACAAATGATAATGAAAGTTTTACCGTAAATCCGGTGAATCAGTTAGTATTTGAAGGAAGTAAATTAACGGATACTGTTTTTGTTTCATTCGATAAAAGATGGGCAGCAAATCAAAGTATTTCTTTAAAATTGGAAACGGTATCTGATCCTGAAATTCATATTGGAAACCTGAATACTGAATATCCAAATGATACTTTTACCATTACCCTGGGCGAAATAAGTACAGCTTATACATTTCCTGTGGGCCAATATTTGATTAAAGGAGAAGTGGGCGAAAAAATCGATTTTAAAGTAAATTTTCCTAACGGATTTATTCCGTCTGAAATCGAAAATGCCAGTATCTTTAAATTTCTTGATGGCTTTGATTACTCGTTAACGCATGATGATTTTGGAGATAACAGAAGCTCCATCAACTATCATTTAACTCTATTAGAAGATATCCAAAATCCGGATGTGCGTTATGAAACCAAATTAACATTAACCAATACGCCCAATTATGTTGCTACAGGAAATACGGTATTGCAGATCATAAAACCTACACGATCACCCAGAGATGTTAATGCAAATCCGGCATCTAAATTTTACGATTTATCCAGTCAGTTTTACCTGACTTATGGCGAAACCTGGTTTGATAGAAGCGGTACTTGTGCGTGGCAGGCTTATAATGCCTTTACGTTTCCTGTTGTAGTAACAAAAGACAATGAAAATGCCATTTTATATAGCGATAAAGAAACGGCCAATCCTAATGATGATGTTTATCATGATGCATTCAAAATTGGATTTAATGTTGTAACAGGTACCTCAACAACCAATTCCTTTAATTTAAAAAGATGGTTTAGTAATGAAGCAGTAGCTGCAGCAAGCTCTCCAGGATTCAATATTACCTCAGCATTAGAATTTTTCCCAGAGAACGGAAACAGTAAAACTCAGGGGAAAGTATTGGTGATTCCGCAATATATTACCATTGCAGGAACCAATAAAAACAGTCATAATATCGAAATCGCCGGAGAAGGTACTTACCAAGAAATCAGTGCAGGTTTATTTGAAATTTCTTTCGAACTGAAACTTACAAACGAAGCACTTTTTGGAGGAACTGTTTCGACACAATACAGAATGTACAATAACAAAACATATCCAAAACCGGCTGCTTTAAGCATTGAATGTCCTAAGGAAGTTGCGCTTTAGATTTTAGTCGCAGTCGCAGTAACTTTGTCAAAGTTTACAACTTTGACAAAGTTTTCTGAAAAACGAACTGAAACTGAAAACTGAAACCTAAAACCTGAAACAAATCATACAAAAACAAAAGAATTGAAAAAACTAATCGTCCCTATCCTATTCCTCGTGAGTTTAACGGCCTACAAAAGCGTTGAACAGCCTGATTACATTGACATTCAGGAATTGCGAAAACTGTATTCCGGCGGAGATGCTACGAAATGGCCGGCGGCGGAATTACACAAAAATGTCGATAAATCTCAATTTCAGGATATTGGTGTGCTCCCTGCTGTTCCCTATCCTTCTTATAATCCGTATTCTAAGGAAAAAGAAAGTCTGGGTAAAATACTGTTTTTTGATCCCAGATTATCTACAAGCGGACAAATTGCATGCGCTTCCTGCCATAATCCTGAATTGGGGTGGACAGATAATTTAACGCGTTCTTTTGGCCATGATCGTCAAACCGGAAAACGTAATTCGATGACGATTCTTAACTCGGCGTATGCTACTTCTTTATTTTGGGACGGTCGTGCTTCAAGTCTTGAAGATCAGGCGCAATTCCCGATTGGAGATCCTCTCGAGATGAATGAAAAACTGACAATTGCAGTTGATAAAATTGCCAAAATAAAAGGGTATAAACCGCTTTTTGAAGCTGCTTTTGGAGACAAAAAGGTTTCATTGCAAAGAATACAATATGCAATTGCTACTTTCGAAAGATCTATTAATAGTCCAAAAAGTAAATTTGATCAGTTTGTAAGCGGAAAATCTGATGCTTATACCGATTCGCAGGTAAAAGGTCTACATTTGTTCAGAACCAAAGCGCAATGCATCAATTGTCATAATACACCTTATTTTAGCGACAATCAGTTTCATAATGACGGTCAGACTTTATTCGGAACAAAAAATGAAGATTTCGGGAGATATAATGTGACCAAAGATGTAAAAGACATTGGTAAATTCAGAACGCCAACATTGCGTGAAGTGGCCAATACAAAACCCTGGATGCATCACGGGCATTTTCCTTCTTTGCTGGATGTTGTCGAATTGTACAATTTAGGAAATCCATCGCCAGTTCAGAAAAAATATCTGGGAACTGCAAGAGATTCATTAATTCCAAAAGTAGATC
This sequence comes from Flavobacterium sp. CSZ, assembly GCF_015350725.1. NCBI lineage: Bacteria > Pseudomonadati > Bacteroidota > Flavobacteriia > Flavobacteriales > Flavobacteriaceae > Flavobacterium > Flavobacterium sp. CSZ. The sequence continues at coordinate 153,428 of NZ_JADKPQ010000008.1, read as the reverse complement.
CAATGCTTCGAAAATTAGATTTAAATAAAGAAGAAATCAACGATCTTTTGGCATTTATAGAAACATTAAGCACGCCAACACGAAGAATTATGGTACCGGAAATGCCAAAATAAATTACATTAAACGATTTGTAAATTGCCCCAAATTTTTCAAATCCGGAAAGCCTATTTCATAATTGAAATGGGCTTTTCTATTTTACACACATAGAAACATAGGTTTTAGATGTTTAAAAGGATATAAAAAAAAGAAACTAGTTTCTTCACACATAGTCCCGATAGCTATCGGGATTAGTTAATGTGAGTGAAACGCCTTTTATAATTTTACAAAATCTATGATCCTATGTGTTTAAAAAATTACGTATTATAATAGGAGAAACTCTTATCATAATTTACTATTCTTTCATCGAAGTATAAAATAGTCTGCTGATCGTAATACTTCTATCTTTTCTTAAATTTGTTTGAAACGAAAGGAAGCTTTTCCTTCTTGAAAAAATACCACCATGAAGTTAGCACACATTCAAATTCAATCCAACAATATAGAACAAACTGCCACTTTTTATAAAAACATTCTTGATCTTCCTATTATAGAAAAAACCAAAGACTTTGTGAGTATTCAGGCAGGTAATTCGGTTTTGGAATTCGTTGAAAATCCAGAGTTTAAATCTATCTATCATTTTGCTTTTAATATCCCGGAAAACAAATTAGACGAAGCTATCGAATGGTGTAAAAGTAAAGTAGATCTAATTTTTATTGAAGATCAAAAAGTCATTACCAATTTCGAAAACTGGAATGCCAATGCTGTTTATTTCTATGATAATAATGGCAATTTATTAGAATTCATTGCCCGACATGATCTTGATAATGCACAAACAGAAGCATTCAGTTCTAAAGCTATTCTAAATATAAGCGAAATAGGAATTGTGAATGAAAATCCTTTAGAATTAGGAAAACAACTAATTGCAGAACACGGTTTAGCATTCTTTTCTAAAAATGCCAATAGTGAACTTTTTGCTGCCGTTGGTAATGATGAAGGTTTGTTGATTATGGTTAAACCGAATAGAAACTGGTATCCTACGCAAACACCTTCTGAAAGTAATATTACCAAAGTTAAAATTGAAAATAAAGGAACTAAAATTGAATTAAAATTTTAATCCGATTCTTATTTTTCATCGCTTACAATTCCTTATTTTTATAAAAATTTAAATAAAAACAAAATGCCATTCGTTAGAATCAGCCTTCCTAAAAAGCTTTCATTAGAAACAAAAAATACTATTTCAGAATCGATTCATCAATCTTTGATAACAGAATTTAATATCCCAAAGGACGATTATTTTCATGTCATTGAAGAATTGGAACCACATCAGATAAAATATCCTGAAAGTTATCTTGGTATTTCACATTCTGAAGATATTGTTTATGTGCAAATCACGGCCGGACAAGGAAGAACATTAGAACAAAAGAAAAAATTATACCATCAAATTGCTTCGAGAATTTCAACTTCAACCGAAATTTTGATCAATAATGTGATCATTGTTTTATTAGAAAATAATGGTTTAGAGAATTGGTCTTTCGGTAATGGAGAAATTCAGGAACAAAAACATTTGAAGAAGTAATTGTAAACCCTTGGATCCTTTTTTTAAAACACATAGAACCATAGATTATGTAAAATTATAAAAGGCGTTTCACTCACATTAACTAATCCCGCTAGCTATCGGGACTATGTGTGAAGAAACTAGTTTCTTTTTTTCGCACTCTTTAAACATCTAAAACCTATGTTTCTATGTTTTTATTTTTTTTTTTGAATTACAACCAACAGTTTAATTGTAATAAATAGAAAATCCCAATTCAAACGAATGAATTGGGATTTTTTTATTTAAGTGAAATTATTAAACTTCATTTTCTGAATTCTCACGGCATTTAATATCGCTAACAAAGCCACTCCAACATCAGCAAAAACAGCTTCCCACATCGTGGCAAGTCCGCCCGCACCCAGAATTAATACAAAAGCTTTTACTACAAAAGCCAAAGTAATATTCTGCCAAACGATTTTTTTGGTTTGTTTCCCAATATTGATCGCCATTGCAATCTTGCTTGGTCTATCGTCCTGAATCACCACATCGGCAGTTTCGATCGTGGCATCGCTTCCTAAACCTCCCATTGCAATTCCTACGGTGCTTAAGGCTATTACAGGTGCATCATTTACACCATCGCCCACAAAAGCTACCGTTTCGTTTTTGGCTTTAATCTCGTTGAGTTTATTCACTTTATCTTCCGGAAGTAAATCTCCAAAAGCATTTGCGATTCCTAATTTATCAGCAACAAATTGTACCACATTTGTTTTATCACCACTCAGCATGGTTACCTTAACGCCTAATGCTTTTAGTTTGCTTACTGCTTCCTGAGCATCTTCTTTTATTTCATCGGCAATAGTCAAATATCCTGCGAATTTATTATCGTAGGCAATGGCAATCGTAGTATACACCACTGAATTTGGATCGATATCATATTGAATCTTGAATTTATCCATCAGTTTGAAATTCCCAACATGCAATTCTTTTCCGTTGATTTCGGCTTTTAAACCATGTCCGGAAATTTCTTCTACATTTTTCAATTCAATTGAAGCATCAATCTGTCCCACATGATTGTGAATGGCCGTTGCCACAGGATGCGTACTTTGGCTTTCCAGAACATTAACGAGTTTCAGAATCTCAGCTTTATCAAAACCTTCCTGAATAATAACTTCCTGAACTTTAAAAACACCTTCGGTCATGGTTCCGGTTTTATCCATCACCACATTCTGAATGGTTGAAATGCTATCCAAAAAATTACTTCCTTTAAACAGGATTCCGTTTTTACTTGCAGCGCCAATTCCGCCAAAATATCCTAACGGAATACTAATTACCAATGCACAAGGACATGAAATTACAAGGAATACCAAAGCTCTGTACAGCCAGTCACTAAAGACATAATTGTCTACAAAAAGCCATGGCAATACACAAATCGCAATTGCCAGATACACCACGATTGGCGTATAAATCTTAGCAAATTTTCTGATAAATAATTCGGCTGGAGCTTTTTTGGTCGTGGCATTTTGTACCATTTCCAAGATCTTAGAAAGCTTGCTGTCTTTATAAGCCGTTGTTACTTTTACTAAAGCAATCGTGTTTCCGTTGATCATTCCGGCCAGAACAGTTTCTCCTTTTACCTTGGTATCCGGTTTGCTTTCACCCGTTAATGCTGCGGTATTAAACGAAGCAGAATCTGATAGTAATTCGCCATCCAGACCTAATTTTTCTCCTGCTTTAAGCTGAATTACAGATCCTATCGTAACATCTGCCGCTTTTACTTTTGTAGCAACGTTATTTTCTAAAACATTTACTTCGTCAGGGCGCTGATCCAACAGGCTTTTTATATTCGATTTTGCACGGCTTACGGCCAATCCCTGAAAGTTTTCTCCAATGGTGTAAAACAGCATTACAGCAACACCTTCGGGATATTCGCCAATGGCAAAAGCACCAATTGTCGCAATACACATCAGGAAAAACTCTGAGAAAACATCACCTTTCATGATGCTTTCGTAAGCTTCTCTCAAAACCGGAAGTCCAACAGGCAAATAAGCCACGATATACCAGGCAATTCTAACATAACCCGTAAACCAGGTTTGCGGAAAATAATTATCCAGACCAATCCCAATAAGCAGTAATACCAATGAGATTATCGCCGGTAAAAATATTTTAAACAAACCGCCCTCAGCGTTGTGTTCATGATCGTGACCGTCTCCATCTCCGTGATCGTGTCCGTCATTATTAGAATGAACGGGTTCGTCATGTGAACAACAGCAGGTAGATTGTTTTGGTTTCTTTTTTGTTATTTTTTCTTCTGTATGTATATGTTCCATAAAATGAGTCTCAAATGTTATTTGTTTAAAGTTTAAACTTTGTTTAAATATGTTCTAAATTTACGGATTTTGAGCGAATTGTCTATAGGCAGCGTTTTATTTAATCTCGCAAAGTCGCAGAGCCGCAAAGTTTTTTAAGTTTCTTTGATTTTCTCTCATAAAACTTAAAAACATAATACAAGAAAAAATTTGCGGCTCTGCGACTTTGCGAGCAAATTCTACACCAGCTAAAAAACTTAGCATCTTAGTAACTCAGCAACTTAGCAACTAAAAAAAATTAGTGACTATGCTCCCCTCCGCCTTTCATTGCCGAAAGCAAATAAAAAGCGCCTTTTGTTACAATTTTTGCATTGGCAGGAATTTCATCTACAAACTTTATTTCTGTAAAACCTAAGTCTGTTGTTCCGGGAATCACTTCGATGGCTTTAAAATGAATTTCTTTTTCATGAGGCGTTTCTGTTTCACCTTTATTTTCTTCGTGTTTCTCATGTTCTTCGTGTTCGTCTTCCTGAATATAGACAAAATACTTATCTGCATTTCGAACCACAGCATCTTTTGGTACAGCAGGAACAGTCGCATTGGTAATGTTGATATTCGCCGAAACGTACATTCCCGGAATCAGTCCTTTTGCGTCATCTGATTCGATTTTGGCATGAACGGCAACGGTTTTACTTTCGTTAGAAAAAGATTTATTGATCCCGAAGATTTTTCCTTTTATCGATTTGTTCGACTGATTGGTCAATACAAAATCAATTATCTGTCCGATCGAAATAGAGCCTAAATCTTTCTCATACACATTTAAGTCTAAGTGCATTTGAGTATTATCAACAACTTCAAACAATGTTACTCCGGTTTGTGCGTAGGCTCCTTTTGCAATTTTTATATTCCCAACATAACCGCTTATTGGCGCTACAATTGGCACTAACGAAGTACTGCCTTTTGTACTCACGTGCAAGGCATCTAATTTATTTTTTGCTGCCTGTGCTCTGGCTCTTTCTGCTGCCAGTTTTGATTTTACTTCCTGAAAAACTTTCCTTGGGTTTACATTTTCATCGCTTAAGGTTTTCTGACGGTTGTATTCTAATTGCAAGTATTCGATATTGGCTGTAGCCGAATGATAATCTTCCTGCATTTCAATCACTTCCAGATTCTGAATCGTTGCCAAAACCTTTCCTTTGTTGACATAAGTACCTTCCAAAACAAAAATATCCTTCACGGTTCCTCCTATCAAAGTCGAAACTTCGGCAGAATTTTGTGGCGGAACTGTAGTATAACCGTTGGCTTTTATGACTTTGTTCAGGTTTCTGTTTTCTACAAATCCTGTTTCGATGCCGACGGTTTTGTATTGCGATTCATTTAGAGCTACTTCTGTTTGCGATTTTTCTTCTTCTTGTGGCTCTTCTGCTTTCTTTTCATTACAAGATGCGAAAGATATAACCGCAATGCACCCAAAGAAAAAGCGCGAAGCACGTAAGGAAATTAAACTTTGCGACCTTTGCGATACAACCTTAGCGTTCTTTGCGGTTAGATAATTAAATATATTTTTCATTTTAATTGTTTTTGATGGTTGGAAATTGAAACTCGATGGCACTTTGATTAAAATTATGAGTCGCCTCTGTATATTGTTTTTTAATATCAATTGCCTGATTCAAAAAACTGATGTACGCCCAATAACTCATATCGCCATTGGCATAACTTTTTTGCGCAGTAGTGATAATCTGATCTGCATATTGCAATCCTTCTTTCTGGAAATAATCTAATGCTTTTTGCTGTTTTGCATAATTGTTTTGTAACTCTTGTCTTTGCAGATTCAGCGTTAGTTTATTTTTATCTAAAGCCAATTTCGATTGCGAAATACTAATCGCCGAAGCCTGTGCTCTGGCTGTATTCACGCCTCCAAACAACGGAATTTGCAATCCGGCAGTAAATCCCTGATACAATGATTTGGTGTCGATTGTTTGCGCAAAATAACCTATTCCTATTTTCGGAATTCGCATGGCTTTATACGTATTGGCTTCTTTTTGAGAAACCGAAATTTGCTGCTGGTAATAATCGCTCATTAAGTTTTCTGCTTTCGAATTTCCTTCTTCTTTTATAATAGTATATTGTAATGCTGTTTTATCATCGGGAACAATATTTTCATCAGTCTGAACAAAAAACTGCAATTGCTTTTGGTAAATTGCCAAATCAAATTCTAATTGTGCTTTTTGCGTTTCGATCTCTTTTACTTTCGCTTTAGCACTAATAACTTCAATGTTTCCGCTTTCTCCGGTTTGAAAACGGAGTTCTGCATTCTTTAAGAATTTGGTATAAATATCATTGAGTTCCGAGTTTAATTTCTGAATCGAAACACCATACAAATATTGATAATAGGCCAAGGTTACGGCTTTTTCGATTTCATAAGAAGATAAGGCTTTACGTTTTTCGGCCAGTTTTACCAATTCCTCCTGCAATTGACGATTGGCTTTGGTGATGCTTCCCAGTGGAAAAAACTGCTGCACCGAAACGTTGTGGTCATAATCCACACTATTGAATTGTCCGCCCTGATATTGCACTTGTAGCGGTTCCGGCTGAAATGCGGTCTTTTTCAGAACGGTTTGTCTTTCTATTTCCTTATCGGCAATTTTTAAATCGATGTTGTTTGATTTGGCAAGTTCTATGGCTTTTTCAAGAGTGATTTTTTCTTGTGCCGATGATACTGTACTTATCAATAGGAACGTACCTAACCGCAAAGTTCGCAAAAGGTTTTTCGCAAAGTTCGCAAAGGTGTTTGTGTTTATATTATATTTTATACTTTTCATTTTTCTCTTGTAATTTTTGTTTCACGCAGATTTTTAAAAAATTTAAGCTGATATGCGCAGATTATTTTTTATAATATTTTAATTTAAATCTGCTTCAATCTGCATAATCTGCGTGAAACATTTTTTCCTATTTTTAAATTTCATTGCGTTCTTCGCGTAAATCCTCGCGCTCTTTGCGGTTAAACCTACTTTCCAACAGCAAATACAAAATCGGTAAAACAATCAGCGTCAATAATGTGGCTGAGAATAAACCGCCAATTACTACGGTTGCTAAAGGTTTTTGCACCTCTGCTCCTCCACTCGTTGACAATGCCATTGGTAAAAATCCTAAAGAGGCTACGGCAGCCGTCATTAAAACAGGGCGTAATCTCGTTTTGGTTCCTATTAAAACTCTTTGCAGCGGATCTGATATTCCTTCGGTTTTTAGTTGATTGAAATACGAGATCAATACGATTCCGTTTAGAACCGCGATTCCGAAGAGGGCTATAAAACCAATTCCTGCCGAAATACTAAACGGCATTCCACGCATCCAGAGCGCAAAAACACCACCGATGGCTGATAACGGAATTGCAGTAAAAATTAGTCCTGCTTGTTTGAAACTTTTAAAAGTGAAATAAAGCAATACTAATATTAATCCTAAAGCGATTGGCAAAGCGATCGAAAGTCGTTTGGTGGCTTCGATTAAATTCTCGAACTGACCGCCATAGGTCACGTAATAACCCGCAGGAAGTTTAAAGTTTTTATCCAGTTTTTGCTGAATTTCCTCTACTACACTTTTTATGTCGCGGCCGCGAACGTTTAATCCAACGGTGATTCTGCGTTTTCCGTCTTCACGAACTACTTGTACAGGGCCTTGCTCATAATCAACCGTTGCAACTTGCGAAAGTGGTACTTGCTGCCCGTTTGGTAACGGAATAAACAAATTACTCACATCGGTAATATCAGCGCGATTGCCTTCGTTCATTCTCACTACAACATCAAATCTTTTGCTTTCGTCGTAGATTTTTCCGGCGCTTTCTCCAGCAAATGATGAACGGATAATTCTATTGATATCTGAAATATTCAAACCGTATAAAGCGATTTTATTGTAATCATATTTGATGGTAATTTGAGGTAAACCCGTTACTTTATCCGCTTTTAAATCTCCAATTCCTTCGATGCTTTTTATCTTCGAAATTAACTCGGCTGCTTTGGCATCCAGAATTTCCAGATCATCACCAAAAATTTTGATGGCGATATCGCTTCGGCTTCCGGTCATTAATTCATTGAAACGCATTTGTATAGGCTGTGAAATCTCAATATTGGCTCCCGGAATGACTTCCATTTCTTCTTTCATGGCATTAGCCAGTTCTTCCCAATTGTGATATTTTCGTCCCCATTCTTTTTTGTCCTTTAGAACAATAATCAAATCGCCACTTTCAATAGGCATAGGATCTGTGGGGATTTCCCCACTTCCTATTTTGGTTACTATTGTTTTTATCTCCGGAAATTTTGCTTTTAATATTTGCTCGTATTTCGTGGTGGTTTCTACCATCTGCGTAAGTGAACTGCCGGTCATAATAGTGGCGTTTATGGCTAAATCTCCTTCTTCGATAGTCGGGATAAATTCTCCTCCCATACTATTAAAAACAATTAATCCCAAGGCAAATAGACCCAATGCAATTCCTAAAACAATCTTTTTAAATTGCAGTGCTTTTTCTAATAATGGAGTATAAAATGCCTCTAAACAAGCCATCATTCTGTCGCTGAAATTTTCTTTGTGTTCTGTCTTTTTAGATAAGAATAAAGCGCTCATCATAGGCACATAAGTCAACGAAAGGATAAATGCTCCGGCAACAGCAAAACCAACAGTCATTGCCATGGGTTTGAACATTTTACCTTCGGTTCCTACCAAAGCCAGGATAGGCAGATAAACAATCAAAATGATGATTTCTCCAAAGGCTGCACTGTTTCTGATTTTCGAAGCCGAATTGTAAACTTCAACATCCATTTCGCCTTGCGATAATTCTTTTTTCCGTTTCAATTGCTGCAAATGATGCATTGTGGCTTCGACAATAATTACAGCTCCGTCGACAATGATTCCAAAATCGATTGCTCCCAGACTCATTAGGTTTCCGCTTACACCAAAGGCATTCATTAATATAATAGCAAAAAGCATCGCTAACGGAATTACCGAGGCAACGATTAAACCCGCACGAAGATTACCAAGGAATAAGATCAGGACAAAAATCACGATCAAAGCTCCTTCTAATAAGTTTTTTGTAACAGTTCCGATCGCGTTATCGACTAGTTTTCCTCTGTCTATAAAAGCTTCGGCAACAACACCTTCGGGTAAACTTTTATTGATCTGAATCATTCTTTCTTTGATTCTGTCTACAACGGCGCTGGAGTTTTCACCTTTTAACATCAAAACCATTCCGGAAACAATTTCTCCTTTTCCGTCTTTGGTTGATGCTCCGTAACGCAGGGCAACGCCTTCACGAACTTCGGCAACATCACGGACTAAAACGGGCGAACCGTTTCGGTTTTTTACCACGACATTTCCAAGGTCTTTTGTTCCTTTTGCCATTCCGACACCGCGAATAAAATAGGCTAATTGATCCTTTTCGATATAAGCGCCTCCGGTATTTTGGTTGTTTTTTTCTAAAGCATCAAAAATTTCAGTAATTGTAACGCCTAAACTATTTAGGGTATTGGGGTTCACAGCAATTTCGTATTGTTTTAATTTCCCGCCCCAGGTACTTACATCTGCAACGCCTTTGACGCCCTGCAATTGCGGAATAATAATCCAGTCCTGAATGGTTCTAAGTTTTACTGCATCGTATTTGTTTTCGTAGCCTTTTTTGGCATATACATCATATTGGTAAATTTCTCCTAAACCTGTCGAAATAGGTGCTAATTCAGGAGTTCCTGCATAATCGGGAATATTTTCTTCGGCTTGTTTTAGGCGTTGAAATATTTGTTCCCTTGCCCAATAAATATCGACATCGTCTTCGAAAACAACGGTAACAACTGATAATCCGAAACGCGAAATACTACGGAGTTCTATAATATCCGGAACCGTTTTTACGGCTTGCTCCAGCGGATAGGTTATTAATTGCTCAACTTCCTGACTGGCCAAAGTGGGTGCTGTCGTGATAATTTGTACCTGATTATTGGTAATATCCGGCAAAGCATCCAGTGGTAAGTGTTTGAGCGAATAGCTTCCCCAAGCTATTAATATAAGGGTAAATAGTAGTATAACAAACTTATTCTTTATACTAAACTGTATAATTTTATCTAACATTTTAAGGGTATAATGACATGAGAAATTAGACAAAGTTTTGCCTATTACTTCTGTGGAAAATCCACAACTCTCTAACCCGAACTTAATCAGGCAATCATTATGCTATTTGAGGGGGTTGCCAAATACTTCCGTAGAAATTGGAAGCAGCAACTGAGGTATAATTGGGTAATGGAATTGAAATAATGGAATATGCTACAGGAAATTCAAAACTTACAGCAGTCTGATAACTTAAAACCTGAGCACCACAGCAATTACAAGCGCAAAACGGAGAACACAAATCATTGTCTTTATCATGAGTATGATTGGCTTCTGATGAAAACTGGGCCGTTTTATGAGCAGCACTATTTACTTCCATATCTGCACAGGGCATACTGGAAAGTGCCATTAAATAAATCGACAATATGATGTTTATCCATTTCACAACACAAAAGTAACATTTATTTCTATTATAAAAATCTAAATGTTTGAAAATGATATTCGTAAAAAAAAGATAAAAGTGTTTTAATTTCTTTAATTTTTGGGGATAAATTAAATTCTCCTTTTTTGGAGTTTGGGCTCGAAGGCGGCGCGAATTTCTCTGACGTTTCGGGTCTTGAATCTTCGGGAACGAATGTTGGGTTTAATCTTAGTTTTTATTTTGACATTCGATCTAAATAAAATCCTGCCTGGATGATCAATACGGGGTAATAGTAAAATCGCCTATGGGTGGCACACGGAATTCCGGTTTATTCTTTAAACGATGCGAATCTGGATAATACTTTTGCTGGCGGAAGTGTGAATCGCGAATTCAGGTATTTTAATGTGCCTATTTTAATTAAATATCAGTTTAAAAATAGAATATATCTTAAAACAGGGCCTCAGTTTGGTTTATTAGCCAAAACTTTTGATGAATTTAAACAAGAATACGGTAAAGACGATGTGATTTATAAAAAGAATATCCGCGATCAGATACGGGTTATTGATGCGGGTGTGGCACTTGGTGCGGGTTATCATATGAATGTGGGTAACGGTTTAAACGTAACAGTTCAATATTATTATGGTCTGGTTCCGGTAATGAAAGGCGACAGGCCAAATGTATACAACAGATCTTTGTATTTAACGGCTGGAATACCTATAGGTAAAGGTAAAGCGGCACAAAGAAGGGCTGAAAAAGAGGTTGTATTGAATAAGGTTGTCCTTCCGGAAGATGAAGCGCCTAAACCTAAAAAATAGTATTAAAAGTCTACAATTCGTGCCGTCAGGCACAAAATCTTGGTAGAAAATCAGATGTAGGAACAGATTTAGCGTGCCGTAGGTACACCATATCAATCGCTTTATTGCGTACCTACGGCACGCCAGCATATCATAAACTAAATTTCTACCATATGTAGCCTAACTGCACATCCAACTCTTTATTTGGATTATTAAGTATTAATAGCACTGATAAACTCTAATATTTCCTGATTGTTTAAAACAAAATCGGGACTGGTGTTTAAAATAGCATTATGAGGCATAAAAGGCATCTCTGCTACGGTTGGGTTTTGTACGACAATGGTTCCTCCTGCGGCTTTAATGGCTTTTAAACCATAAGTCCCATCGGTATTAGAACCTGACAATAAAATTCCAATTAAAGCTTCTCTGTAAATCTCTGATGCTGATTCAAACGAAACATCGATACTTGGACGGCTATAATTAATTTTCTCTGATATATCTAACGAAAGGGTATCGTTTCTTTCGAATAATAAATGATAATTAGATGGCGCGACATAGATGTATCCTGGCACAAGGGGCACTTTATCCTCGACTATTTTTACGGTAATACTTGATTTCAGGGCAATTAATTCCTCTAAAGTCTGATCATCTGTGCTTTTTCTGTGTAAAACAATTACGATGGCAAAACCATTTAATTGTGATAGATCAGGCAAAATTTGCATTAAAGCGTTTAAACTTCCTGCAGATCCGCCTATTATTACTACTTTACAGCCTGATATTATTTTATTTTCCTCCATATTTTTTCTTTATCCAACTGTTTGTATTTATTCATAGGAATAGAATATTTTATAGTTTCTTTGGTTCCAAGTGCCAGGAAACCTAAAACAGACAGACTTTCATCGAATAAATTAATGACTCTTTTTTGAAGATCATTATCAAAATAAATTAAAACATTACGGCATAAAATAAGGTCAAACTCATTAAATGAAGTATCTGAAACTAAATTATGCTGTGAGAAGACCATTTTTTCGGCCAGTTCTTCATTAAACTTGGCAATACCATAATTGGCAATATAATAATTCGAAAAATCTTCCTGTCCGCCTGCATCGCGATAGTTTTCTGAGTATTCTTTCATCATCCTTAAAGGGAAGATTCCTTTTTTGGCTGTTTCTAAAACCGTTGCATTAATGTCTGTTGCATAAATTAAGGATTTATGCAGCAAACCGGCTTCTTTTAGCATAATAGCCATCGAGTAGACTTCTTCTCCCGTAGAACATCCTGCGTGCCATAATCTAATAAAAGGTTTAGTACCTAATAAGGGTAATATTTGATTTCGAACTACGGCATAAAAGGAAGGATCACGAAACATCTCGGTAACATTGACCGTGATTTCGTCGATCATTCGTTTATAATATTCAGGATCATAACGAACCCTGGAAAGAAATTCATGAAAATGCCTAAATCCGTCAAGATGAATTAGTCTGTTTACACGTCTTTTTAGAGAAGCGCGTGAATAACTACTAAAGTCAAAACCATAATATTCATATATCTCATTAATGAGCGTTTCTAACTCAATATCCTCAATCATATTCCATTAAATTTTGCCTAAAATAAGCAGTAATTTATCTACATCTACCGGTTTAGATATATACGCATCTGCCCCAGCCTCTAAACATTTTTCTTTATCTCCTACCATCGCCTGCGCCGTTACCGCTACAACAAACGTCGATCTCCTGTTAGGCAATGCTTTTATTAACGGAATAGCATCATAACCATCCATTTCGGGCATCATCATATCGATCAGGACAGCATCGATGTGTTCATCAGTACTCAATAATTTTAATGCTTCTTCAGCACTTAAACAAGACAAGCAATCAAATGATTTCGCACGTAAAGTGTGTTCTAAAGCAAAAATATTTCTAGAGTCATCATCAATAATTAAAAGTCTTTTTTTATTCATTTCGCCCACTTTTTATTTGGTTTGTTTTTTTGTAACGAATTATTTTTTTTTAAAGTTTTTAATTTCAAAGATTAAAACTTTTTTGTTTCACGCAGATTTAAAAAGATTAAAGCAGATTTAATTTTAGATTTTTATTAAATAATCTGTGCACATCTGCTTTAATCTTTTTAAATCTGCGTGAAATTAGCATCAAATAATCTGCCTGAGTTATTTTAATCTCTGGCTAACTTTTTCTTTGTAATCTATTTATATCTTATCATACAGCCACACTCGCAATAACGAAAGCAGCTGATCAATATCGACCGGTTTGGTAATATAATCTGATGCTCCTGCTTTGATACATTTTTCTCTGTCGCCTGTCATTGCTTTGGCTGTAACGGCTATTAAAGGTAAATTTAAAAACTTAGGCATGCTACGAATTTTTTCGGCTGTTTCATAACCGTCCATATTAGGCATCATCATATCCAGTAAAACAATATCAGTATCGTCGTGTTCTTCCAGGATTTTGATGGCTTCTTTACCATCAAAAGCGGTAATAACATTCATTTTAAAAACTTCTAAGGCTTTTGTCAACGAATAAATATTACGAACATCGTCATCTACAATTAATACCTTTTTATCGTGCAGGATATTATTTAGTAAATTTAGCTTTTTATAGCTTTCTTTATTGTCTTTTCCTTCTTTTTTATCTTCGACCAAATGCAGAAATAGGGAAACTTCGTCTAACATTCTTTGGTACGAATGCGCTGTTTTTACAATAATCGAATCGGCGTATTTTTTAATTTTTACTTCTTCTTTCATCGATAAACTTTTTCCTGTAAAGACAATTACCGGCAAGTTTTCTAATCCCGGAGATTTCTTTACACCATCAAGAATTTGATAAGCGTGTTTGTCCGGAATTCCCATATCAAGAATAACACAATCTACTTCTGTCTTATTCAAGGCTTCTAATCCTTGCGAAACTTCGCTTTTTATTTCTGAATTAATATTATAAGTTTCTAAGAAATAAGCCAGCGCTTTAGCATGTTTTGGATTATCCTCGATGATTAAAACTTTTTGTGCTTCTTTATTAATGATATGCTCGATTCGTAAAAATACATCCGGAATTTTCTCGAAAGCGACCGGTTTGTCTAAGAAATCTACTGCTCCTTTTAGTAAACTTTCCTGTTTTAATTTGTGCGATGACATAATATGAACCGGAATATGTTTGGTTGCTGAGTGATTTTTTAATTCTTCTAAAACTTCCCAACCGCTTTTTATTGGTAATTCTATATCTAATAAAACACCAACCGGATTGTAAAGCAATGCAAAATTTAAAGCATAATCGCCTCGCACTGAAACAACTCCTTTATAGCCTTTTTTTCTGGTGAAGGTTAGAAGCGATTTGGCAAAATTAATATCGTCCTCTACAATCATAATTACCTTATCGCTAGGTAAAATTGAATCTCTGTCGTCTTCAATTTCGGCAGGAATAGTTTCGCTTATGTATTTTTTCTTTGGCGGCGCTTTTTCATCCGGTTCTACTTCTGTAAATTCTGTTGGCGGAATCTTCTCTACATTAATTTTATGAACAGCAGATCCAAAAACAGGCAGACATAAAGTAAACGAACTACCTTCGTTCTCCTTACTATGCAATATAATTTCTCCACGAAGCAGTTTTGCCAATTCACGGCTAATCGACAATCCTAAACCGGTTCCGCCATATTTACGTTTGGTAGAACCATCGGCTTGTTGAAACGCTTCGAAAATTAAAGGCTGTTTCTCTAACGGGATTCCGATTCCGGTATCTTTTACAATAAAGCAAATGATTTTATCATCGTCGGTATTGATTTTAATTTCTACACTAACCGTTCCTTTTTCGGTAAATTTAATCGCATTCGAAATCAGGTTTTTCAAAATTTGCTCTAAACGCATTTTGTCTGTCTTGATAACAATTGGTGCATCTTTAGAGATAATTTCAAACTTAATTCCTTTTTCTTTTGCCACCTGATTAAACAAGTTCCATAAAGTATCTGTGATTTCTTTGGTCGAAACGTCCAGGAATTCAAGCTCCATTTTACCGGCTTCAATTTTAGACAAATCAAGAATTTCATCAATCAGTCCTAACAAACTATTTCCAGAACTCTGGATTACTTTGGCAAACTCAATTTCTTCTTCGACCATGCTTTTGTTGTTATTTTCTGACAACAAACGGCTTAAAAGTAAAATCGAGTTTAAAGGTGTTCTCAATTCGTGCGACATATTCGCCAAAAACTCTGATTTATAACGAGTTGTAAGTTCTAAAGCTTCAGATTTTTT
Organism: Flavobacterium sp. CSZ; assembly: GCF_015350725.1. Taxonomy (NCBI): domain Bacteria; kingdom Pseudomonadati; phylum Bacteroidota; class Flavobacteriia; order Flavobacteriales; family Flavobacteriaceae; genus Flavobacterium; species Flavobacterium sp. CSZ. The sequence goes on along the minus strand of NZ_JADKPQ010000008.1, from coordinate 137,995 downwards.
CTGAATTTCATTGTTTTTTTCTTCTAATAAAACACTTCTTTCAGACAATTCTTCGTTGGTCTGCTCTAACTCTTCCTGTTGTACACGTAACTCTTCTTCAGAAGCCTGAAGTTTCTCTGTTTGCGCTTCTAACTCGGCATTAATAGCTTCTAATTCGCTATGCTGTACCTGAAGTTCCTCAGACTGAGATTTGGTTTCTTCCAGCAATTCCATCACTCGTTTTCTGTTTTGAGTCGATTTAATGGCAATTCCTATGTTGTTTGCAACGCTTTTCAAAAATTCTAAATGCAGGTCCGAAAATCCGTAAATACTCGCCAACTCTATAGCACCTTCAACTCTCGTATCTAATAACGGAACTGCTACAATATGTGTTGGTTTTATTTGTCCCAAAGCATAATTAATCTGGATATCATCTGGAGATAAAGATTTTAATTCCAGAATTTTTCCTGAAACAATGGCCTGACCAATTAAACCTTCTCCTTTTTGAATGCGTTCACGATTTTTGCCTGGTATATAACTGTAACCTCCTGAAACAAAAAGTTCATTATCTTCTAAAATATATAAAACTCCCGCACTGCTATTGGTATATTGGCACACAAATTCGATCACATCTTTTGATAATTTCTGCATCGTTTTATCACCCAGCATTACATTATTAAGATTTGCAATTCCGGTTTGAAGCCATTCTTTTTGAGATAATAAATCGAAAGAATTTTTTAAAGAAACTCCCATACTATTTAGAGATTCTCCCACATTTCCTAAAGCATCAGCCTTGTTATCGTCTACCCTGATATCATAGTTTCCGTTCGAAATATTACTGGCAATAGAACTTATGGCTTCGATTCTTTGCGCTGTTTCGCGGTCTTTTTTCTCTAATTCATTCTGAAGTAAAGCACGCTCGTTGAAATCTTTCAAAATTCGGATCAAAAAGACAATCGAAATAACAAAAGCAATTATAAAAGCGACAATAATCAGGACAATGCTATAAGTACCGTAACGTTCTGAGTTTTCGTTGCGTACTTTTAAAAGGTTTTGTTCTGTATTTTCAACAGTTTTTATTTGTGCACGCAAATCACTCATCATATTTCGACCTTCGGCAAGATCAAATGTAGCAGAGTTTTTTCCGAGACGTTTCTTTACAATTTGATTGTTTAAGTATTTAAAAAAGTTTTCACGTTGCACTTTTAGCTCCTTTAACTGCATTTGTTGCGACGGATTATCAACCGTAAGTTCAGTTACCTTATCAAAGAAAACTTTCGATTTTGCTTCGGCATCATTGTATCGGTCTACAAATTGTTCGTCGCCCGTAATCAAATAGCCTCGCATACTGGTTTGTGCCTCAGTAATTATAGCCGAACCTTCGTTCAGGTTATAAATAACTTCCTGAGTATGGTTTACCCACGAATTACTGTCTAATAAGCTTTTTATACTAAGAAATGAAGCTGTGGAACTGATCATTAGTACCAACAATGAGACTAACGAACTGATTAACAAATTTCTTTTAAAATTACTCTTCATGTTTTTTGGTTATAATTATTGGTATTTTAAAGGGAAAATATACTTTTGTTTACTCGTATTTTAGAGGCAGGATAATAATAAAGCTTGCGCCATGTCCTACCTGACTTTTTGCTGTAATTAATCCATTGTGTTTTTCGATGATTTTTTTTGCAATTGCCAATCCAATTCCGGTTCCTTCGTAGGACTGGCGATCGTTTAGACTCTGGAAAATAATAAATATCCTGTCGAGATAAATTTCATCAAAACCAATTCCGTTATCCTTTACTGTAATTCTGCAAAATTTCCCTTCCGGGGAAGTTGGACTCTCAAACGATTTATCAGAAATGATTTCCGAAGTAATTTCGATTAAGGGATGTTGAGAGTTTCCGGAGAATTTTAAGGCATTCCCGATCAAATTCTGGAAAACTTGTCGCAACTGACTCGGGATACTATCTATCGTAGGAAGTTCATTCGATTTTATAGTGGCGTTTTTTCTTTCGATCAAATAATCAAAATCAGATAAAACTTCCTGCAGCACCACATTCAAATCTGTTACTTCGGGTTTTACCTGAGATGATAATCTCGAATACGCCAATAAATCGGTAATTAAAGTCTGCATTCTTTCTGCCGATTTTATGGTACGATTTACATAATCAACTGCTTTTGCATCATCGGCCAGATAAAGCTCTTTGATGATTTTTATAAAGATCTGAATCTTTCGTATAGGTTCATTTAAATCGTGCGAAACTACCCAGGAAAATTGTTGGAGTTCGTGATTTTTCATCTCTAATTCTTCGTTTTTCAAAACCAGTTCCCTGGTTCTTTCGGCGATCTTAATTTCGAGATTATCCTGAGCTTCTTTTCTAATGATGATTTCTTTAGAAAGAAGTTCTTTCATTCCTTTTAATTCTCTTTGCTGTTCGTATAGTTTTAAAAAGGTTTTTACTTTTAAAATCAGCAAATCACTATCAACAGGTTTGGTAATATATTCGACAGCACCGGTTTCATATCCTTTAAAAATATACTTTTTTTCGATGTTAAGCGCTGATAGAAAAATAACAGGAATGTCTTTGGTTCGTTTATTACCCGAGAGAATTTTTACAACTTCAAAACCGTCAAGTCCAGGCATCTGAACATCCATGATAATCAGGCAATAATCTGTCTTTAAAATCTTTTTCAGGGCTTCTTCACCAGACTCGGCAGTATCCACATCAATGTCATGTAGCTCTAATGTTTTCTTCAAGGCAATAATATTTGCCTTTATATCGTCAACGATTAATACCATACTGGTTGGGGAGTAAAGTTCTATGAATTAAAATTTGTTTTTAGTTTGAAAATCACTTTGAAAAATGTCATAAAAAATAGCTGATCCTATTTTAGATAACGTTAGTCAAACCTTCAAATTTATAAAAAAAAAGAAGACAGCACTTTTATTGAAAATTTAATTCGTTACATAATTCCCATGTTGAACATTAAAAATATGTAAGGCTTTTTTATTGCGATAATCTTAAATTTCTTTCGGTTAATGCATTGAATTATCATTAACTATTTTAGAGTCAGATTAATTGCTTTAAAATGACATGTTATGAAAAAGATGAAAACATTTCCAGAACAAAAACAAAACCTTCCAGGCAACGAACACCTAATGCGTCCGGAACCTGAAATTATACGAGAAAACTACACAGGAAGCGGAAAACTTTTAGGAAAAGTAGCTTTTATAACCGGTGGAGACAGTGGTATTGGCCGAAGTGTTGCCGTACATTTTGCCAGAGAAGGAGCTGATATTGCTATTGTTTACCTCAAAGAAGATAAAGATGCTAAAGATACACAAGCCTTAATTGAAAAAGAAGGCCGACAATGTTTGATTATTAGCGGAGATTTGAAGGAGGAGAAATTTTGCAAAAATGCCGTAAAAAAATGCCATACTCATTTTAAAAAAATAAATATTGTGGTGAATAATGCTGCAGTACAGTTCCCTCAAACCGAATTGGAAGATATAACCGCAGCGCAGCTTCATAAAACATTCGAAACCAATATTTATCCGTACTTTTATATTACAAAGGCTGCTCTATCATTGCTAAAAGAAGGTGATACCATAATTAATACAAGTTCAGTCACGGCGTATCGCGGCAGCGAACATCTTGCAGATTACGCCAGTACAAAAGGTGCCATCGTAAGTTTTACCAGATCATTATCTACCATGCTTGCCAAGAAAAAAATCCGTGTAAACGGAGTCGCTCCAGGCCCAATATGGACTCCGCTTATAGTAGCGAGTTTCGATACATTATCTGATTTTGGAAAAGACAATCCAATGGAACGAGCCGGTCAACCCTCAGAAGTTGCTCCCGCATACGTATTCCTGGCCGGCGAAGACAGCAGTTATATCACCGGACAATTTATACATATTAATGGCGGTGAAATGATTGGAGGATAGTTTTTTTTTAAGATGCTAAGTTGGTAAGTCTCTAAGTTACTAAGCTTTATTCTTAAATAAATTAATGCACTTAAAAAACAACTTTGCTCCCCATAGCTATTGGGATTGCGAGAGCAAAAAACTCAGCCACTTAGAGACTTAGCAACTCAGTAACTTAAAAAAATGCGCCTTTGCGCCTTCGCGAGATTAAAAAAATCAGCCACTTAGTAACTCAGTAACTTTAAAAAAAATGAACTTAATAGATATTGTTGGACTCTTCGCCGGAACCTGTGTTACAATATCAGTGATTCCGCAGATTATAAAAGTCTGGAAAACTAAAAAAGTGAAACAAATATCACTTAAAACCTTTAGCATCCTCACTTTCGGAATTTTGGTTTGGATTATTTACGGCATTTTAAAAAATGATCTGCCTATAATAATTACCAACAGCGTCTCGTTATGCCTGAATTTGATTATGGTGTATTTTATTATTTATTATGAGAAGGAGAGTTAGTACTGAATTGCTAAGTTGCTGAGTTTTTTAATCTCGCAAAGACGTAAAGGCGCAAATTTTTTTTTAAGTTTATTATAGAAATCCGCGAAAATCTGCGCTTTCGCTAAGCGAATCAGTATCATCCGCGGGCAATCTTAGCCATAAAGACACAAGCTTTTTTTTGCCACGAAGGCACTAAGGCACTAAGCTTTTTAAGTTTCATCATAAAAACCTGCGTTTTCGCGAAGCGAATCAGTATCATCCGAGGACTATCTTAAGCGCAATGCTTAACGACATCCCATAAAAAAACAGCTCGTAGAAAAGCTGTTTTTTCGTAAAGAAGTAGTATATATAATGCTTATTAGCTAGCTAATTTTTGATTGAATGGCTTATATGATAAATGATATTTTTCTTTAAAAATACGTGGCAAATAGTGTCGGCTGGCTAATCCTGCAGCATTTATAACTTCAGAAATATTCATGTGTGAAATTCTTTTAATCTCGTTAATTTGTCTTGCTGCCAGATTTACGATAGGATCAAACGTACTCATGTAATTGTAACTATGTTGGGCTATCTCCATCTCGATAATCTCTTTTAGTATCAGTTTTTTAATCAGGTTTCTAACAATTCCTTGTTGCGGAAGTGTTTTTAACTCCTGCCATTTCTGAATTACTTTTAAGCTCTCTGATCCTGTATAAATATAATTTCCCGATTCGTTCATGAATCTTTTCTTTAATTGGGTAATCATTTCAAAATTCTGATCCCCTTCTCCCCCCGTTGTTGGCATTCCGATTAAAGAGAACTGAATGTGCTTATGACTTTCAAAATACAAAACACTATTGATAACCGATGTATTGCTTAAAACTCCGGTTTGATTTTTTTTAATGCTTTTTTTCTCGCCATTAGCACCAAAACTATGGGATAAGTTTCCGTTTTCGCAATACGCAAAAAGTATCGGAGCAGATTTAAAAGCTTCTACACTTAAGGTAATATCCTCATTAAATACAAGGTCAAAATGCATATGAGACATTTTATTTTCAAAACAAACGCCGCTAATAGTTCCTTTTGCCCATTTCGATTTAATAATCAAATTGTATTCGTTATTATTGGTAATCAATTCGGCGTTAAAACTATCTTTAAGGTTATTAAAAATAGCATTAAATCCTCCTGTATTTAAGTATAGTTTTTTCATAATGTTCTGGTTTTTATAAAATGGTTCGTACTTATTTACGTACAAAACCCAACTTTGGTTTTTTATCTTATTTTGATAATTCAAATTTCAGAAATATTGTTAATCAAACCTTTATACAATTTCAATCAGATATTTCATAATTATTACAAGGGTTGTTTTTACTACTAAGACAGTTTGTTTTTTTTTGCCGCGAAGACACTAAGACACAAAGTTTTTTGAACAGGATTATTAAAATTTCACGCAAAGACGCAGAGTCGCAAAGATTTAATCTCTTTTCTTTGCGACTCTGCGTCTTTGCGCGATTATCTATTAAACATTAATTAAATTCTTTATGCCTTAGTGGTAAGAAAAAAAACTTAGAACCTTAGCAGCTTAACAACTCAGAAAATCAGAAACTTATAAAAAAACAAAAGCAGCTGCCCCGGATAAATCCGGAACAACTGCTCCCCAGCAAAATAAAAAAATACTAATCTATTTTCTTTTCTTATGTAAGTTCATTGATATCGGCGTTTTTCGAATAGTTTGCCTTTGGGATATCTTTAAAAAATTCGGCTTCTTCAAGGTCTGCTGTTGGGCCATAACCTATTAAATGTGTTCCTTTTATCTGGTCTTTTGTTTCGATTATATACAAAATAGACATATCATCAGGATCACTCATTCCTTCATAACGGTGATGCGCTACGATAAAAATTTCATTGGGCTGATAAGCATATTTCGTTTCAGAGTCCAATAAAGTTCCCGCTTCGAATAAAAAATTAGAAGTATATCCTTCGTCCTGATATTTTTTGATATAATCGGTTTCGTGTTTTTGCTCTTTTTTCATGACTTCATTGTATTAAGATTTTTTCAAATCTATTGTTAATTCAAATTTCATCATTGATTACAAATAAAATTAACTCAATAGATTTAAAAATTACCTCATTCAAAAAATCAAAAAACAAATCAATAATTAATTTACTAATTTTAACAATTCTATAAAAAGACCAACTTTAGAAATTATAACTTTTTTACCAATACTTTCTTGTTTTAACCAGAAACAAAAATGACTTTAATGAGTACTAAGAATCATGATTTTCTTGCCAAAGGAGGCGAAATGGGCGCGCTTACACGTGCTAAAGACTGGAGCAAATCTTCTATAGGTCCTGTTGAATCATGGCCGCAGAGTTTACGTACTACTTTAGGAATACTTTTGAACTCAAAGTTTCCCATGTTCTTATTTTGGGGACCGGATCATATTTGTTTTTATAATGACGCTTATCGTCCCAGCCTCGGGAATGACGGAAAACATCCTGCTATATTAGGACAAAAAGGCGCCGAATACTGGCCTGAAATCTGGGATTTTATTAAACCTCTAATCGATCAGGTTCTTACTGAGGGCGAGGCAACCTGGCACGAAGACCAACTTTTACCCATATACAGAAACGGAAAAATGGAAGACGTTTACTGGACCTTTAGTTATAGTCCAGTAAATAATGATGAGGGAAAAATAAATGGTGTTCTTGTTATTTGCGATGAAACGACCAACAAAGTCAATATTCGTAAAAATCTGGAAAACAGTAACGAACGTTATCGTAATAATATATTGCAAACTCCTAATGCCATGTGCATTTTTAGGGGAAAAGATTATGTTGTAGAAATTGCAAACGAACTGATGCTCGAAATTTGGGACCGAAAAATAGAAGAAGTCATCAACAGACCTGTTTTTGAAGCGCTGCCGGAAGTTGCCGGTCAGGGTTTAGAAGGTGTTTTACTTAACGTTTATGCTACAGGAGAACGATTTACTGCTTATGAACTTCCCGTAAAATTAACCCGAAAAGGTAAGATTGTAAACACGTTTATTAATGTCGTTTACGAAGCACTAAAAGAATCAGATGGGTCTATTTCAGGGATTGTTGCCATTGCTAATGATGTTACAATACAGGTAATTGCCAGAACGGCTGTTGAAGAAAGCGAAAAGCGATTTAGAAATACCGTAAAGCAGCTTCCACTTGGGATTGCCATTCTTAAAGGCGCTGATCTGATTGTCGAAATGGCCAATGCTACGTATCTTCAGATTATCGATAAAACAGAAGACGATATTCTGGATAAACCCGTTTTTGCTACTGTTCCCGAAACTAAGGATACAGTTTATCCGTTGCTTTCAAAAGTGTATGAAGATGGAATTTCTTATTATTCAAATGAATTGGAGGTTACTTTAAATCGTTACGGCAAACAGGAAGTTTGTTATTTTAATCTTGTTTTTCATCCTTTAAAAGAAGAAAACAATACTGTGGGTGTTATTATAGTAACCCACGAAGTTACTGAAGCCGTAAAAGCGCGTTATTTATTGACACAAAGCGAAAAAGCTTTTAGAAATTTAGTAATGGACTCTCCTATTGCAATGGCTATTTTTAGAGGGAAAGACCATATTATCGAAATGGCGAATAATACCATGATGAAAACCATCTGGCAGAAAAAGAAAAAAGAAACTATTGGAAAACCTATCATTGAGGTCTTCCCTGAATTATTAGAACAAAAATATCCGGAATTACTGGATAAGGTTATACTGAACAAGAAAATTGTTCGCGAAAACGAAGCGCTTGCTTATGTAAATGTGAAGGGAAAACTCAAGAAATTTTATCTTGATTATCAGTATACTCCGTTACTCGAAAAAGAAGGAGAAGCTTCGGGCGTTATGGTTAACGTAAATGATGTAACCTCAAAAGTAGAAGCGCGTAAAAAGGTTGAAGATGCCGAAGAACGCGCAAGATTAGCTGTTGAAATTGCCGAAATTGCTACCTGGGACGTCAATCTTATCACTCAGGATTTAATATATTCAGAAAACCTTGCTACTATTTTTGGGCATGATAAAACAGTAAAAATAACACGCCCTGAAATTCGAAATCAAATTCATCCTGACGATCAGCCTGTTTTGGAAGAAGCTTATAAAGTGGCACTTAGAACCAGTATTTACAAATATGAAGCCCGCGTTATTAAACCCGATCATTCCATAAGCTGGATAAAAGCACATGGTAAGATCTTTTTTGACGAAGATAAAAATCCTGTAAAAATGCTGGGTACCATAATGGATATTACAGACGAAAAAAACAGCCAGCAAACTTTAATCAAAAGCGAAGAAAAATTCAGACTCCTTGCCGACTCTATGCCTCAGCATATCTGGACAAGTGATGCACTGGGGAATTTGAATTATTTTAATGAATCTGTTTATACGTATTCCGGAATACCAGTTGATGAAATTGAGAAAAAAGGCTGGCTGCAGATTGTACATCCTGAAGATCGGGAAGCCAATGTAAATACCTGGATGGAAGCCATAAAAACCGGAAATAACTTTTTATTAGAGCATCGTTTTCGTCGTTATGATGGCGAATACAGGTGGCAATTAAGCAGGGCAATTGCCCAGAAAGACGAACAGGGAAAAATTCAAATGTGGGTTGGTACCAGTACTGATATTCAGGATCAAAAAGATTTTACCTCTAAACTTGAAAAAGAGGTTCAGGAACGTACGGCACAACTGGAACTTAAAAATAAGGACCTGATTAATATGAATATCGAACTGCAGTCTTTCGCTTATATCTCAAGCCATGACTTGCAGGAACCGCTACGAAAAATTCAGACTTTTGCCAGTCGATTGTCTGATTTAGATGAGCAGAATATTTCGGCGAAAGCCAAAATTTATTTAAGCCGAATTGAAGTTTCAGCCAAAAGAATGCAAACCTTAATTCAGGATCTTTTAGAATATTCAAGAACCAACTCTGCTGAAAGAATCTTTGTGAAAACGAATTTAGATGATATTGCAGAGGAAATATTAAGTGATTTCTCAGACCGAATTGAAGAAAAGAATGCTTTTGTTAATTTCCATCCTTTGGGTGAAGCCACTATTATCCCGTTTCAGTTTAGGCAATTGCTGCATAATCTGGTCGGAAATGCATTAAAATTCTCTAAAAAGAATCTTACTCCTGTAATTGAGATTAGTGCGGAAAGAATTAAAGGAAAAAGCATTAATCATGAGCTAAATTATCCTGAAAAGATCTATTATCATCTTAAAATTTCGGATAACGGAATTGGTTTTGAAGCCGAATACAAGGAGCGTATTTTTGAGGTTTTTAAACGTCTGAATACGGAAAATGAATTTGCAGGAACCGGAATTGGTCTTGCAATTGTAAAAAAGATTGTAGAAAACCACAAAGGAATTATCACGGCAAGTGGCGAAAAAGGTCAAGGCGCCACTTTTGATATTTACATTCCTGAATTATAATAGTTTCACTAAGATTTATAAACAAAGTTTTTATCGGTTGGATTGAATTTTTTCCAATCGATTTCCAGTGCGTGTTCGATAGATTTTATAATATCTTTCATCAAAACAGGCTTTGTAATGAAGTAATTAGCTCCCAAGTTACGACATCTTTCGATTATACTTGGCTCGTTTGAAGTCGAGAAAATAATTACCGGAATATCATTTTGCAGTTTAGAATTTCTAAGTTCCGTAAGAACATCAAATCCGTTTTTACCCGGCATATTCAAATCCAGAAAAACTACATGTGGTACTGGCGGCGGGTTGTAGATCGCATTCAATAATTTTTCGCCTCCAGAATATGTCTGAAGCTGTATTTTTTTTGGTAATGATTCTACTGCATCGGTAAAAATGCTCAAATCGTCTTCATCATCATCAGTATAAAATATAGTAAAATCAGTCATATGGTATTTTGTAAAATTGGGTATTTTTCTTCTTCAAAGATAACCAAATTTATAGATAAATCAATGTCTTTTAGATTATCATCCGGATAATTAGTAATTGAAATCTCATAATTTTTAAATCTAATTGTGTAAGCTCAAAAGTCATAAAATCAGCAACTTTACTATAATGAAGTTTTAAATTAAAAAATATCATAGTACTCAGTTAATGAGAACTTTAATCAAAAAATCATTTAATAAATTATAAAAAATAAAGTCATGGGAGATCATAAAGACCTTACGAACGAATTTGCTGTAGATAAAATAAAAGATCTTGCAGAAAACATTAAAACATGTATGTTTTGTACTTATAATGAATACAGACTACAATCGCGACCAATGTCTGTGCAAAAAATTGATGATTTAGGCCAGCTTTGGTTTTTATCAGACCGAAACAGCAGCCACAATGCAGAGATTAGCCTTAACCCTCAGGTTGAGTTATTTTTCTCTGAACCACATGATAAATTTCTAACCTTACACGGAACCGCAAGTATCTCGTACGACAGGGAAACGATAAAAGAATTATGGGATCCTATTGTAAAAATATGGATGCCGGAAGGCGAAGATGACCCAAATTTAAGCGTCATAAAAGTAGTTCCCGAAGATGGTTATTACTGGAATAACAAAAACGGAAAAATGGTCGCAATTGCTAAAATGGCCACTGCTTTTGTAACAGGAAAAACAATGGATGACGGAATTGAAGGTAACTTGAAATTGTAGTTTTATAAGGATAATTTAACCGCTAAGAGCACTAAGATTTACGCAAAGCCCGCTAGGAATTATTTCTTTGCGGGCTTTTTTTGGGCCGCAAAGTTAGCAACAAGTTAAAAATAAACCACAGATTAAAATGATTATATAGATTTTAAAAATCCTTTTAATCTTTTTAATCTGTGGCTAAAAAACTTTGCGGACTTTTGCGTAAATCCTTGCGCTCATTGCGGTTAAACCTTAAAAACCTTATTCCAACATATGTTTTAACTCTAAAGCATTCAAAATCCCTGCTTCGCTTGCAGTGTTATTAAAATACACAAATGCTGACTTTGAAACAATTACATCTTTTATATAAAGTAATTCTTCAGGTGAATAACTCGAGTAAAACATCTTGGGTGTTCCGTGAAGCCTTATGAAAATCAGGGTCGAATCTGTAAAAATAGTATTGGGTAATTGCGGATGGCTTACACTGCAAAAGATAATATTGTTATCCTTGAAGGCATTCCAGACTTCCTGATTCCACCAACTTTCGTGGCGAAATTCGATGACGTTTTTAAACTTTAAATCTAAACTTCCTATGATTTGGTGCAATCTGTCAGCGCTAAAATGATAACTAGGCGGAAACTGGAATAAAATACAGCCTAATTTGTCTTTCAGGCCTGCCTGGCATATCATATAAAATTGATTTATTAGATATTCACAATCCACAAATTTCTTAATATGGGTGATTTCTTTTGGTGCTTTTACAGAAAAAACAAAATGTTCCGGCGTTTTATTGTACCAATTCTCAAATATTTTTACCGTTGGAAACCTATAAAAGCTTCCATTGAACTCATAGGTGCTAAAATACTGGCAATAAAAGGAAAACCATCTCGAAACTGACAGGTTGTCAGGATAGAAAATTCCCTTCCAGAAGCGATTATTAAAGCTTGAACAACCTATTAAAACCTGTTTTTTCATATGTGTAGTTTTTGACAATTGGTACAAAAGAAACTTCTTCGCTTTCCCTTCCCTGTTTGCTTTTTATGAATGGGAAGATTACATCGCTTACATTCTTTTTTGGTGTAAGCCAGCCAATGTTTTTTTAGTTCATAATTTTTCTTCCAGTTGAGAAATTCAAAACTATAAATCGAACATTCGTTGATGATATTTTTTAAATCTTTTGACGGAATTTTCCCCACCACAGATTCGGGGTGAATTTTACATAGGTACAAAACTTCGTTCTTGATAATGTTCCCTACTCCTGAAAAAATGTTCTGATCGAGAATTGCATCGCAAATCATTTCGTCCGGTTTTTTATCCAGACTTTGTTTTGCTTTTTTCGGATCCCATTTTTTATTCATTACATCCTCCCTCCAATCGTAATATTGATTAATATCACCTTCTAGAATTTTGACAGAGCAAGTATAAAAGTTGAGTTCTCCGTTTGAAAAAATCATGCTTAATCTTGGTTTGGTTTCTTTGCGTTCGTTTATTCGATACGTTCCAAACATGAGCAAATGAATTTTTACCGTAAAATCATCAAAACAAATTAAAAAGTGTTTCCCCCAGGTTTTAAAATCCAGAATGGTTTTGCCCTCGAGGCGTTCAATATCAATCGCACTATTTCCAGAGACTTCATTTATTTTTTGTCCTGAAAATTGCTGCACTTCTTCTTTTAAAATCATTATCGACGGACCTTCTGGCATAATCTTTAATTTTTAAATTATAAACTAAAAAAAGTGCAACCCGAAAGCTGCACTTTTTAAAATTTTCTCTTTAAAATTAATCTGCTTCTGCAGCTTCAAGATTTACAGCATTTACTGCAACCTCTGTTAATTTTTTATCGGCTCCTTTTTCTTCGTCTAATGTCAGCTCCAGAATACTGGCTGCTTCGGTTAAACCTAGAGTCTCGGCAAATTGACGTAAAGTACCGTAAGTGGCAATTTCGTAATGCTCTATTTTTTGCGCTGCTGCGATAATACCTGCATCACGTACAACTCCAACTTCAGTTTCTTCAATAATCCCTTTTCCTTCTTCGATTAAGCCTGCCATTGCATCGCATTTTTTTGCCGAAGCTTTTTGACCAATTAGTTTAAAAACCTGCTCTAATCTACTTACATGTTCTTCGGTTTCGGTCAAGTGGCTGTTTAAAGCCTCTATTAAGTCCGCTGACGTCGCATTTTTTGTCATGGTAGGTATTGCCTTAGTTAAAGCTTTTTCGGCCCAGTAAATGTCTTTTAATCCGTCTTCGAATAATTCAGTCAATCCGGATGCTGCATCTGATTTTGCTTTTGTCACTCCTTTTTTTGCTTCTGGTTTAGAAGCCGTCTCTTTTTTACTATCTGTACTTTTCATGGTAATAATTTTTGTTAATTAATATTTGATAAAATTAGTATCTTGATTATCAGTCAGGTTATATGATTTTTTATTAAAGTTGTATTCTAAACACCTGCATATTATACAACGAGATTTTAGAATTCTGTAAGATATTTTTTTGGTTTGAGAGATAGATTTGTAACTGGACAATTTTAAAAAAACACATTATAATGGAAACACATATAGACCATACGTATCAGGAAGCCGAACTTTATTTTCAACAAAAATATCAAAGAGGACATTTAGATATCGACACTGCAATTTTGATTGATAATGCAATTGATCAACTTCTTAAAAAAGATAATATCACTAGAAACGAAAATATCCCTAACGAAGAGCAGGTTGTTAATGAAGATGATTATATCAGTAATAATCCGGATAAGGAATTCGAAATCATTGATGCCGAGGATCTTGACGAAGAAGAGCATATCGAAGACGAAGATCACTTTGATGATGACGATTTAGAAAGAAACGATAATTAATGATTTGAAAATCTGAAAAGCGAAATACAAAAGACTATTACTGGGTAATGGTCTTTTTTTTTGCCTAAAACTCAAACCTCAACATAACCATCTGTTAATTATACAATTACACGTTATAATTCTATAATGCAATTGTTTCTCTTCCTGATTAGATTTGTATATAGTAATATTAAAAACGAAATGTCATGAATACTACAGATCAAAAAAACAGCATGATAAAAGGGAATAGAGTTCCCGGAAATCAGAATCCAAATACAGCCGATAGAAATAATCTTACAAACGAAGAATTATACTATATTGACGATATGAAAGAAAGCGATACTGATAATCGCGAAATAGCCGAGCGTGGTTACACCGTTAGAAACGGTCATAATCCTGACACTCCTAATCCGGATGAACTTACAGATGATGAAGACGATCTAACCGATGATTTTCATAGCGAAAATGACCTCAACTCTAACACAGATGATTTGTATGAAGAAGAACTGGATCAAAACGGGAACAATATCGACGACGTAAACGACGAATTAGACAATCCGTCTGATGCTTCACTGGAAAGAGAAGAAGAAGATTTCAATGAAACCGAAGATGTTCTCGAAGATATCGATGACGAAGAAGAGGAAGAGGAAAGTGAATACATCGAAGATGATGTTCAGGAAGAAGAAAATGTAGAATATCCTGATAATGACCCAAGAAAATTCTAAAGAAAGGAACAAAGGTTCAAAGTTTAAAAAAAGTAACAAAGGTTCAGAGTTGCAGGTTCAGAGTTTAATTACTTTGTCGTTTGCATTCTTTGAACCTTGTCACTTTATATCGATGAACCTAAAAAACCTTTGTTCCTTTGCAACTTTGTCCCTCAAAAAAAAAACCTCTGTCCCTTTGAACCTTTGCAACTTTGAACCTTAAAAGAAACTAATCTCCAATAATTTCCAAAACCGGAATATCATCCATTTTTTCCAGGCGTTCGGCTAGTCCTGCCCTTGCCTCTTTTAGTTCTTCTTCGGCTTTGATGAGCTCTTCAAGCAATTTCTCTTTTCCTATGGTGACTTTATCAATTTTACGCATGATTTCGTAGATTTCGCCTTCGGCTTCCATTACTTTCAATCTTTTGTAATACGTCAGACTTTCGGTCATGTGCGCCAATGCAATCATCGCGGTCAAAAACGGATGATTATTGGTTACATTCACATCTTTTATTTTTCCATGCTCGAGTTCCACTTTCAACGCAAAAGCAAATTCTTCCATATTAAAAGCCTCGTATTTGCTTTTTGGATCTAAATAAGCCTTAATCGACTCCACATTGTTCATCGTAGACAAATCGACGTCTGTTTCTTTTTGATCATTTAAATCGTTAAAAACAACATTTCCTATTGCTCTTGCTTCGGCAACTGTGGGATCATTGTCAGGATTTTCGAAATCGCGTGTCGACCAATCCCAATTTTCAGGATGTACAGGTTTTATATATTTTTCACAGAAATCTGTCACATCGTTTTTTAAGCTTACCATCTCATCTTCTCTTTTGATGTAGACATCCTGGTAAGCACCGCTTTTAGTTCCCATAATTCTTTTTTTTATGTTTTTTTTGAAAATGCAAACGACACATTTACCGAGATATATGTGTCGTTTTTTAATTGTTATTTATTTGCTGACTAAATACTTTTTCTTCCGCTAATTAGAGATATAACGAATAAGACTAAAAATATGAAGAATAAAACTTTAGCGATACTTGCAGCTCCGGCGGCAATTCCACCAAAACCAAATATTCCGGCTATAATAGCAAGAATGACAAAAATGACTGTATAACGTAACATAAGCTTGTGATTTTAGTTAATAATGATTTTGTTTGTTACTCAAATTTCATACTTTTTAAAGAGATGTATTAACTCTGAAAAATATTTTCTTAGCCCTATCAAACCTGATTTACAATAAATTAATCTGATAGTTTTGTATTAATTCTGAAAAAGCAATTTCGCTATGCGAAAAGTGCTCTCTGTTGCTTCGACATTTTTTGGCCCTTTCAAAATATTGTTCAATCGAACCGTCTTCGTAAGTCGAAACCAGCAAAGGGTGAACATAATAATTCTTGCATACATTTCTCGTATTTCCCAAAGCTTCAGCCGTTGTGTCAAAAGCGGTCAGGATATTCTTTTTGATTTCTTTTTCCTCGCTTGTCGTTCCAATTTCCATTAAGGTTTCAAAAAACACGATTGATGCGGCCCAGGTTCTAAAATCTTTGGCACTAAAATATTCTCCTGAAATTTCATGCAAATATTCATTGACCATATGACTGTCCAAAACCTTTCTTTCGCCGTTTTTATCATAATACTTAAAAACTTCCCAACCCGGAATTTCCTCACAGCGCCTTACCAGTTTTATCAATTTTTTATTACGGGTTGTAATTGTATGCTGTACCCCTTTTTTTCCTGTAAATTCAAACCGAAGCGAATTTTTATTGATGTTGATGTGGCGTTTTCTTAAAGTCGAAAGTCCGTACGATTTATTGTCTTTGGCGTATTTTTCATTTCCAATTCTAATATGTGTTTCTTCCATTAACCTGATCACCAGGGCGACCACTTTTTCTTTCGACCATTCTTTCTTTTCCAGATCCTCATCGACTTGTTTTCGAATCAAAGGCAATTTGCTTCCAAATTCGGCTATTTTATAAAACTTGGTTTGGTTGCGAATCAAATTCCATTTTGGGTGATAGCGGTATTGTTTTCGGTTTTTAACATCCAGACCCACCGCTTGCAAATGTCCGTTTGGCAAATCCGAAATCTGAACGTTTACCCATGCCGGCGGAAGCACCAGACTGCTAAAACGTTTCAATTCGCTTTTTTGCTTAATGCAACGACCATTTTTTTTATAAATAAAACCATCCTCTCCTTCGCATCGCTCTATGGGCAGCCTTTGATTATTGATGTAAACTAAATCTAATTTTTCGATCACCAAATGCGGTGTTTTGATCAATTGATTCATTAGTTTTTCGGTTTTTGCAGCTGCATTCATGGTCGTTTCGTTTTTTATATTAGCCACTCCCGATGATTATCGGGATAAGGATGTAAAAAGATTTATTTCCGATATATCATGTTTATCTATCCTCTGTGGCTTTATTATTTTTAATGCTTTTAATTATTTCTTAATGCCTTAACGAGATTCTTTTTATTCATATAAGAACGTCCCGGAATTCCAACTTTTATGGCCTGTTGGTACAATTCGGCTTTTGACCATTCATCATAAGGTTTTGCCCTTCCTCCTTTTTCACATGCATCTGGCGTATTAGCAATTCGAGCTGCCTTTTCTTTGCTATAGCCTATTTCTAAAAGAGCTTGGTATTGTTTTTCGTTTTGAATTCTTGCATCTGGCATGACTGAAAAATTTAAAGATTAATGATTTAGAAATATCTTATATCAAAATTCTTCAAAAAGCAGGAATTCTCTGTTATATAATTCTTCGATTTATTTTCATAATTAACTCTATGAGAGATCGATTATAATAAAAACCATTATATTTTTCAGGAGCTGTTTCCTGCTGTCCGCTGTATTTTTTATGGTGAACCCCACCATAAAAACGATGCCGCTCCCATCAGGGCTAGATACGTTTTCATAAGAAAATTATTAAAAAAAATAAAGATTTTTACTACATTTTCAATTCTTAAATCTTCACATTAAGAATTATTAATTTAACCCTTATGGTATGGTGGCATTATTGGAAAACAATAAACGTTTAAAATAGCAAGCTACTTTATCTACAGGATTTTTATTCAGTAAAATGTTAAGATATGAGTACAAACACCCTTTCGAAAGAAGCCGAAACCAGGATAATGAATTTCTTTAACACCACCATTGATCCAAATGAAATGAAAAAAGCACTAAGGCAGGCCAATTACATACTGGCCTTAGGAATTATCAGAAAAGACGAAACCCTTCAACGGGAAATCATCAAATTAGAAAACAGTTTTTATTGCTCAACGAATTAGCCGAAATTTTAAATCCTTATTTAGATGTAGAGTAACGTTTATAATTAGATTTTAATAACAACAAAAAAGCCTTGATTTTAAAGAATCGAGGCTTTTTTTATTTAAGAATACTTTTTAGAACCATCATAATTAATAAATCTAAAATTATAATCTTCACTTAAAATTCTTCCTCCAAGTTGGATAAAAGTTCCAAATTGACCTCTCCAATCTTCAAAATCATTTTCATTAATTGTATCCCATCGAATTATTCCGCAAAAATCAGGCTGATCGGCTTGTGATACTATCACAAGTCCAAATTCGTTTCCTAGAGAAACCTTCATTCCTGTTATGAATTCTATATTCGGCATCTTTATTTAATTATTTTTAAATCTTAATATATAAAACAACACCTTAAAATTTTAGGTTCAAGCAAAACGCGCCAAAAGATTAATTAATCCTAAAATGTGATGTTCAAACATTATAAAGATTTCTTAATTTTTGCAATTAATTGTTTTTTAATCAAGTCAAATTCAAAATCTCTCTCTGATGTATAAAGGTATAATATTAATCTGGCATTGCTATCTACAAGACTGCTAATATCTGGAAAACTAGTATTAATGAACTGAGTACTTTGCGAACTATAACCATTATACGATCTGTCTATAAATAATTCTTTAGACTTTAAAGTCCAGTCATCAATATTAATCAGATCTATTTCATTTTGATAATCGGCTAAGGCTTTATTTATAATTTTATCAATTTTACCTTTCTCCTTTTTAAAATCTATATTAATCATTCCTGGCTATTTTGGTTATTAAATATTTAGTTTTTTATAAATATATAATATTGAACAAAACTTTTGATAAAATCTCTATAAATTCATTGCCATTAGGCTTTCGCCCTTTCAGGGCTAAAACAACAATTGTCTCTCACTCATAGTGCTTCGCACCATGCTATTGCTAAAGCTCTTTCAGAGCAACAGGTTTTCAATACCTATGTTTGGAAACAATTTGAATTATAAATCTATTGTAGGATTAAGTTTAAATATGTAAAAAATTTTAAGGACGAGACAATGAGGAAGTTGCTTAAAAGCTCAAAAAGGACTGAAGGCCCAAAAGAAGCAGCGTAGTGCAACGCACTGCGAACTGCGTTAAGCGGGATTATCGCCCTGAAAGGGCAAAAGCAAATCTATTGTACATTTATCAAAAAACTGTTTACTTTATTACACAAATAATATAATGAGCTTTTACTTTGCTAATAAGCTTTCGCCTTTTCAGGGCTTAAAAACAAAAATTATATTGGTCATAGTGCTTCGCACCATACTAGTTCCATAGCTCTTTCAGAGCGGGTTCATGAGAATTTCTAATCAACGAATCTGATAAATGAATGCTTCGGAAAACTGTTTTTTATTAAATCCTCTCTATAAAGGCTCTTATATTCTTTTAACTGTTCAGAGGAATTCAATGCAATAAAAGTTAAACATAACAATAAATTTCTTCTCATTTTTATTCTATAAATTAAAAACAAACTTAATCGCATTTTACCTTTTTATAATCTCCCGTTTTATCGTCATATTCCATACAAGTTTGTTTTATTAAAACCATCTTATCGTTTACTACTTTATATTCTGCAGTATTAACGATTCTACCTGCACAACACTGGTTATGCTCAGCAATTCTTTTGGTTTTACTATCAAATTGCAACGAGGTACCACTAAAACTACTTTGGAAATATTTACCAGTCTTTGGATTATACAAAAAATATAATCTTGAAGTATTAGGCCCTGCATAACTCGATTCGAAAACAGAGAAATCTTCAATACCATCAAAATTATAATCTCCGATATTTATATTTTTCAGTCCCCAAAGCTCGCATTTTAAATCAATTTGCTGAATCAGCTTATCTGTCTTTTTCTCCAGAATTTTAACTCCTGTTACTTTCGTAAATCCTCCTTTAGGTCTTGAAATAATCAGTTTAAAGTATTTCCCTTCTAGAGAAACCGGTTGCAAAATTTCTACATTTTCCCATTCTGCTGCATCGCCATATTCAATTTCAAATGTTTTTGACAAAGTTATTTTAAGTTCTTTCTTTGTATTTAAGTCTGTCCATGTTCCCTCTACTTTCTTGCTTTTCAGATTAAAATTTTCAAAAGTCATTTTAGAAGTATTCTTACCTGTTTTATCTTTTTCATAAAAAGTCAGGACTTTATTTTTTAGAGTTCCGCTTATCTCTATAGGAGTATCATAATTAGAATACGCATAAATGGCATTTCCTGAACTATCTGAATCAATATCAGTTAGCAATTCTATAGGATACTTATCTATGAATCCTGTATAAGTTGTTTGTGCCGCTAATTGAATTGAAGCTAAAAAAAGTAATGCTATTAAAATTTTCTGCTGCATTGTAGAGTTGAGATCGATTATATGTTTGTTGTTGTTTTTAAAATTAAAGTACTCTTTAAATTTAATGCTTTTTATTCTACGTTATTTCAAGATCCAATATCATCAATAGAATCTTCTAAAACAGCTTGTGATTT
This sequence comes from Flavobacterium sp. CSZ, assembly GCF_015350725.1. Lineage (NCBI taxonomy): Bacteria > Pseudomonadati > Bacteroidota > Flavobacteriia > Flavobacteriales > Flavobacteriaceae > Flavobacterium > Flavobacterium sp. CSZ. The sequence continues at coordinate 117,627 of NZ_JADKPQ010000008.1, read as the reverse complement.
AATTAATTTCAAACCAAATCTTATCATAAATATTATGGCTATAGCGAGAAAAAAAAACTATTACAGCGAAAGCTAATAGATAATTCAAATCTTTATTCGTCGATGCTTTTATATAGTTTATCACTGCTTGCAACAAAGTTCCATATGTCGCAATGAATAATATTCCTCCAATAAAAATAACCAACAGACCTATAATCTTTTTTTAGTACTATCATGAAACCGAAGTGTTATCTATTTTATCAATTATCCATTTTTCATTTACTTTTTTGATATAAATCCTCACGCCAATTCCGCAATGTCTGCCACAAGAAAAACCACCGTCTAAGACTCCAAATTTTCTCTTTTTGTCAAATTGGATTCCTGTAAAATAAACTGCACCCGAAAAAACAAAATCATACTTTTTTCTCCAAAATTCATGTCTGTCTTTTGGAAACTCAGAAATGTCTCTCAGTTCAAATTTCCCTTTAAGTGGGATATTTTTAAAATCTATAGTGTATATAGAATCTCCTTCTATTTTTGGATAAAAAACTTCCGTAACTTTAAAATGCTCTTCTAAATATTCTTTTAAATCCTTATTATTACTTTTTATTTTAGGATTGAATGCTACAATTAATTTTGAAGTATCTTTTTCGATTACTTCTTGATTATGCTCCCACTTAGCCATTCTTTGTTTTTGCTCTTCCATACCCATTGTTGAATCAACTCTTATACGATGACCATTTTCATCATAAGTAAGTAATCCATAAATAGGAAGCGGATTAAGTACCGTTCTGTAATCAATACAAATAGAATCAATCAAATCTGGAAAAATTTCCGTCATTACATTTTTTTCAAATTCCAGATCGCTAATCTTTTTTTGACAACTTATAAATAGAAATATCATAATAAGTAAAGGCACTTGCAATGGTTTTATCATAATCCTTAATAAGTAATGGTTCAAAAAGCGATTTTCTTGTGCTAATATAATACTATTTGTATTACATATTAATCTTTCATAAATCCAAATCCTGTAACATTATCCAAAAATACTGTAAGACATTCTTCACACAATCTGAATAATTTTACATCATAACATTTAAACTTATAAATCATGAAAAAAATATTATTAGCCGGAAAAGTAATTTTAGGAGCAGGATTATTAATCGTTTCCCTGAATTCTTGTAAAAACGAAACAAAACAAGAAGATCCAAAAGAAGTTGCTGAAGATAGTAACGAAGCCAAATTTGACTCAATTGATGATAAAAAAGATGATTCGGAATTTTTAGTAGATATCGCAGAAGTGAATCTTGCTGAAATCGAAATCGGAAAACTGGCTCAAACTAAAAGTACCAATCCTGAGGTTAAGAAATTTGGAAAAATGCTTGTTGATGAGCATACCAAATCGGCTTCTGAAGTAAGTGCTTTGGCTAAAGCTAAAAACTTCACCTTACCTACTTCGCTTACCGAAGATGGTCAGGAGGAATATAAAAAACTGAATGAAAAATCTGGTCTTGACTTTGATAAAAAGTTCGTTGATATGATGATCGATGGACACGAAAAAGCGATTGATAAGTTGCAAAAAGCAACTAAAGATGCAAAAGATGAAGATGTTAAGCTTTGGGCATCAAATAATATAGCACCGCTTACGGCTCATTTGGAGCACGCGAAATTGCTAAAACAAGGACTAGATAAAAAATAATTTAATTGGTTATTATTTATTTTAAAAACCCCTCAAGAGTTGAATTGCTTGAGGGGTTTTTCTTTTTTTTCAGGGACAAAGGTTCAGAGGTGCAAAGGGACAAAGGTTTTAATAACCATGTAGAATGAATTAAAATCCATCCCTACAATATGTTTCGTTCCTCCGGAACTGCTAGATAATTTTCAACACAACGCATTCAACCTTTTTCCCTTTGAACCTTTGCACCTATGAACCTATTGCGCCAGCAATAATTTTTCCTTTATAAAAAACACCTTCTCTTTTAGGTAAACGCGCTACAGCTTCGGCGGAACAGCTTGCTTTTACTAAGATAAAATTGGCTTCGTTATCTACTGCTGGCCAAACACGGGTTCCGGAATCGTTAAGCGGTAATATTTCATCTTTTGTTGCGATGTGTAAAGCTCTGCTTAGATTATATTCATCCGTCCAGCCATACAATTGTGCACATAATTTTGCTTTTTCGAGCATATCGCAAGTCCCGAAAGGCTGCCAGTGATCGACAATACTATCGGTTCCTGTCATTAATTTTACACCATATTTTTTTAAAGTTGGAATTGGCATTATCGTTTTCCCAATCGGAATTCCTGACACTACTCCTATCCCAAGATTTCCCATTTGCTCGGCGATTTTTTCCAAATCTTTTGGGTCCATTTTCGCAAGTGCAAAACCGTGGCTTATATAGGTTTTTCCTTGTAGCTGTTTGTTTTCTTCGGTCTTTTTAATCATGTATTGGATCGCCTCTTTACCAGACGGTATCGATTCATGCAAATGAATGTCGACACCTTTATTATTGTCAAGTGCAATTTGAAACATGACATCAAGGGATTTCTCCATATTTCCGTCTACGTTTGTCGGGTCAAGTCCGCCTATGAAATCAATTCCCATCGAAGCCGCTTCTCTTAACAAAGGTTCACATTGCGAATATAGGATTCCGTGTTGCGGAAAAGCTACAATTTCAGATCCAAAACTATCTTTGTTTTTATCTAAAGCCGCTTGCAAATGTTCCAAACTTTTTAGTCCGCTTACAGGATCGATATTACACTGGCAACGTGCAAAATAACTTCCCTGACTTTGCATTAGTTTAATCGCTTCTTCGGCTTTATGCTGAGAATCCGGTAATAATTGCGGGATTAACTTTTGCTCCAGCGTGATCATATCTTTTACAGTATATCCTTTTCTTGGCGCTGCATTCCAGGTTCCGCTGCCGTAATACGTTTTATCGATATGAATGTGCATATCGCGTAATCCCGGAAGCATCAAAAGTCCTTTGGCATCAACTGTTTTCAACTTCAAAGCCGACTTTTCGGTGGTAATACTTTTAATTTTACCATTGGCAATATGAATTGTATAAAGCGCTGTTTTCGTAGCAATTACTTCATTCTTCTCATTGTATTCAAAACCATCTTCTAATCGCACATTAATTAAAAGATATTCGCTTAAAGCTGTTTTGTTTTCTTCAGGCAATACTTGTGCAACGGCATTTCCTCCAATTCCTGAAAACAAAGCTGCGCCTGTTGCTGCGGCTCCCAATCCTAAGAATTTTTTTCGGCTTATTTTATGCTCTTCCATAAATTATATTTTATCTTCTCTGAGTTTGTTGTACGATTTTACAATAACACTCTAATAATCAATAGTATTTATTGCATTGCAAAAATCGTTATAAACTCAAAATGATAACGGTAATATTACGGAGAAAGATGGTAAAAATTATAATTTTTTGAAATCGCCCGGAGTTTTTCCGGCATATTTTTTAAATACTTTACTAAAATATGTATTGTCGTTAAAACCAAGCTGATAGCCAATTTCTTTTATAGACAAATCGGTACTGGTTAATAAACGTTTAGCCTCAAGAATGGTTCTTTGTTTTATAACATCGCTTGCAGGAATCTTTAAATATTTCTGCGAAAGGATATTGAGGTAATTTGGTGTAATATTTAATTTATCGGCATAAAAATTCACCGAGGATTCTTTATTAAAATAATCGTCAATTAAAATAGTAAACCCTTTTATTATTTTCTCCGGCTTAGTCGAAGAATCATGCTCTGGAAATTGAACCAAATATTCTTTTTGCAATAATTTTAGCAGTAAATGTAAACGCAACAAAACTATTTCTTTGGTAAGTGTATCGTTATCAGACAATAATAATTCTATTTCATGCAAATGGTTTTTAAATTCCTCAAATTCTTTTTTGGTTAAAGAAAGACAAGACGGAACACTTTGCTCAAAAAACGAAAATTGTCCTAAATTCGAAAAAACACTAATTACATCTGCCGATAACATCAGCTGAAACCCGGAAGTATCAACATCAAGCGACCAGTTGTGTACCTGTCCCGGCCTGATAAAGTAAACCTGATAATCGTTTACATTATATTGTGTAAAATCGACATTGTGAACTCCCGAACCTTTCTCTACAAAAAACACAAGGTAAAAATCATGTTTATGTGGCTGCTCAAATTCATTTCTCCCCTTTACACTATGGCGAAATAAGGTAATACCCAAAGTTTCTTCCCCGAGTATATTGCCAACAGATAAAATAGGAATCGAATGTTTTTGCAAGAGAAAGTGGTTTGTTATTGAATTTCAAAATTAATAATTAAATAGTATCAATTTTTAAAAGAGAAAAAAAAAGGTCTGACTTTGAAGAGTCAGACCTTTTAAATATTTATTATAGTTCGCAATCCCAATAGCTATCAGTCACTATCATTAAATTAAGAAAAAAATAATATTATGCCGAATAAATCTCGCGTAAAATCGCAAAGGATTGTCATTTCGGCACAGAGGCTCGAGCCTTAGCAAAAAGATGAAGTAAATTTCCATAATTAACTTCACAACGCAAATCCAATCTTTGTCGAGCTTCTCGCGAGGATTTCTCCTCCGTCGAAATGACAATATTGTGTTTAAACTTTGTCTTAGTATCTCAGAACCTTAGTTACTTAGTTACTTCAAAGAAGCCATATCAATTACAAAACGATACTTAATATCCCCTTTTAGTAATCTTTCGTAAGCATCATTTACTTCATTAACACCAATTATTTCGATATCAGCAGTAATGTTATGTTCTGCACAGAAGTCCAGCATTTCCTGAGTTTCGGCAATTCCGCCAATGTTTGAACCTGCAAAGCTTCTTCTTCCTAATAAAAGACTAAATGATGTTACCGGAAGTGGTTCCATTGGAGCCCCAACCAGCGTAAGCGTTCCGTCTACTTTAAGTAAATTCAAATAAGAATCGATATCGTGTGGAGCCGATACGCAATCTAAAATAAAATTTAACGATTTTGCATGTTTTGCCATTTGTTCAGCATCTGTAGATAAAACTACTTGATCTGCACCCAAACGTTTTGCATCTTCGGTTTTAGACAATGATGTGGTAAAAACAACAACATGAGCGCCCATTGCTTTTGCCAGTTTAATTCCCATATGGCCTAAACCACCAATACCAACGATACCTACTTTTTGTCCTGGACCAACATTCCAGTGCTTAAGTGGAGAATACGTTGTAATTCCGGCACATAATAAAGGTGCAACTCCGGCAAGATCTAATTTATCTGAAACATGTAGTACATAATTTTCATCTACTACAATACTTTGAGAATATCCTCCAAAAGTTTGTCCGCCCAAATGAACGTCAGGAGAATTAAACGTTAGCGTATTTCCAGGATCACAAAATTGCTCTAATCCGTCCTTACAATGCTCACACTCTCTGCAAGAATCGACCATACAGCCTACTCCGGCCAAATCGCCAACTTTAAACCCCTTTACGTGATCACCTACTTTTGTTATACGTCCCACAATTTCGTGACCCGGAACTATTGGGTAAATCGTTCCATGCCACTCGTTTCTGGCTGAGTGCAAATCTGAGTGACAGATTCCACAATATAAAATTTCAATTTCTACGTCATGCGCTAGTACTGCTCTACGCTGAATGTCTAATGTTTGTAACGGTGCTTCGGCAGCTTCTGTACCAAAGGCTTTTATGTTTTTTGTTTCCATTTAAAATATTTGTTTAAAATTTCAGGTTTTTAAAATGCCACGAAGGCACTAAGACACAAAGTCTTTTTTTGCTTTATGTTGTGGATAATTTCACGCAGATTTAATTTGATTTAAAATCATTAGCTCAAATCTGTTTGAATCTGCTTGAAAAAAATATCATTTCGCGCAAAGTCGCAGAGTCGCAAAGTTTTCTTTTATAATATGCTTTTAAGATTCTCAGTTTTTTACTTAGTAACTTAGAACCTTAGCAACTCAGAAACTTAGTTTATTTTCCAAAACTAAAATACTCTTCATCGCTTACGCTTTCTAACCAGATTCCTTTTCCTTTGTCTATTTCTGTGATAATGCTAATGTGCGAGAATCGGCTAAAAGGTGTTGCGCCATACCAATGTTCTACGCCAGGTAAAATGGTAACTACCTCATCTTTATGAAGCAAACGAATCGCAGAACCTCTTTCCTGAAAATAGCCAATTCCATCTGTTGCGATAAATAATTGTAAGCTTGCATTAATATGCCATTTGCATCTCGAACCGGGCTCAAAAGAGATTTCTTTAATCATGGTATTGTCCGGATGAATATTGCTGGTTTGTTTTTTATAAGAAACATTACCAGTCATAAAAGTGTTCGGGATTTGTCCCTCTTCAATAGCGGAAGTATAAAGTGTTGACATAAAATTGATTTTTTGAGATTGATTTTTATTTAAATAAGAGCTAACAAAAACCGTTAATTAATCGTTAGATCTCGCCAAACAACACTTTTACTTAATTTATTTAAAGCTATTGTATTGTTCGTCAGTTACTGGTTCAAGCCAGTCTACAATACCTTTTTCGGTATTGGTACTAATTGTAATATGGGTAAACTGACCATCCGCAGAAGCTCCGTGCCAATGTTTTACTTCGGGCTGAATGTTGACAACATCACCTTCCTGAAGTAACTGAATTGGTTTTCCTTCTTCCTGATAATATCCTGTTCCTTGTGTTACAATTAGAATTTGCCCGCCGGGATGTGTATGCCAATTGTTTCTTGCGCCTGCTTCGAAAACTACATTACCCACTGCAGTATTTAAAACCGGATCATTTGGAACTAACATTTTCACCCATGCTTTTCCTGTAAAATAATCCGCTGAAGCCAAATCTCCTTTTGGGAAAATAGTTTCATTTAATTGATTTTCTGATTCTTTCATAATTATTTTGCTTTTTGTATATCAGTGCCTGAAACTAAATTAGAAAGCTAGGATGCGCTTTGTAGAAGTTATATTTAGTCAGCGAAAAACCGATAGTGGTTAATACTAATTATCTGAGGGCAAAATTACTTTAGCAACGACAATCAGAAATAACAATAATCAAACAAAAAATTAAGAATATGAAACAATTTACGATCGCAGCGATTTTGGAATCGTTCCTGTAAGTCTTTTAAAGTAATTATTAAAATAACTCGGATATTCAAATCCCAGCGAATAACCAATGTCTGAAATACTCCAATCAGTGTGTTGCAACAATGCTTTGGCTTCGCCAATGATTCTTTCTGTAATATGCGCCGTTGTTGGTTTTCCTGTTACTTCTTTTACAGAACGATTCAGGTGATTGACGTGTACAGACAAACTTTGCGCATAATCCTGTGGTGTTTTTAATACCAAAGGTTCATTTTTTGTTTCTATAGGAAATTGTCTTTCTAATAATTCTAAAAATAGAGAGGTAATTCTCGAAGATGCATTTTTATGTTTAAAGAAATTCTCCGAAGGCTGCATTTTCATTGATTCATGCAAAATCAAATTGATGTAATTGCGAATTAAATCATCTTTAAAAACATAATCGGTATCTTGTTCTTCGATCATTTTTTTAAATAACGAATCTATAAACACTTTTTGCTCAGCCGATAACGTAAAAATAGGTGTTCCGCCAATTTTAAACAAAGGCGATTCATGAAGACTTTCAGAACGATCGTTTGCTTTTAAAAACTCTTCGGTAAAAACACAGGCATATCCTTCATATTGAGGCGAAATAATTTCCCATGAATACGGAATATGAGGATTTCCGAAAAATAAAATAGTACCATCAGTTTCTATTCCACGATCTGCATAGTGAATCAAACTCTGACTTGTATTAATACAAATCTTGTAAAAATCCCTGCGATTATAGGTCGGAATCTTACTAATTGTATCGTTTACTTCGTATACTTTAAAACCTTTTAGCTTTAAATCGTTTATACCAAGTTCAGAAGCCTGAAAATCTAACTGCTCTTTCATGATGCAAAGTTATGAAAATCAAACAAAAATAAAGAAGTTTTTTTATTTCAGGTTTGAGGTTTGAAATGAGAATAAAAAATTAACCACAGAGAAAATCTGAAACAAAATAAATTCCAAAAATGTTGCCTAATTATACCAATCGGTATATATTTGCGTTTAAATTTTACCAATCATGAGTAAAGCTGAAAAAACCAAGCAATTTATTATCGAGAAAACTGCTCCTCTTTTTAATATGAAAGGATACAGCGGCACTTCGATGAGTGATATTACCGCGGCGACCGGACTTACAAAAGGAAGTATTTATGGTAATTTCGAAAATAAAGATGAAGTGGCTATTGCCGCGTTTAAATTTAATGTAAAAAAGCTCCAAGACACTTTTGCGAGAGAAATTGAAAAGCAAACAACTTTTAAAGACAAATTATTGGTATACCCAAGATTATATTCAGATTACTACGATTTAAGGGTTACAAAAGGCGGCTGCCCTATTATTAATACTGCAACGGAAGCTGACGATACTCATCCTGTTTTGAGAAAAAAAGTCGAAAACACCATTATGGCCTGGAAAAATAAATTAGTCTACTTTATCGAACAAGGAATCCTTGCGGGAGAATTTAAAGCCAAAGACATTGATCCCGAAAAAACAGCTTTGACTATTATTGCCATTATCGAAGGTGCCGTCATGATTACCAAAATCACCGGAAATCTTTCGAACTTATCTGACATTATGCTTTCGCTAAACAAAATCATAGACGACTTAGAATAAAAGTAATCACTACAATTGCTTTTTTTTGACTAAAAATATACCGATCAGTATTAAAAAATAAACTAAAACCTAATGGAAAAATTAACGAGATTACAAGTATTACAAAATCATATTGACAGAGAATTTATAGCTTCGCCATCGCCTTTTATGCTTTGGATGAAACCCATTGTGGTCGCTGCCGAAGAAGGAACGGTTACCTTTAAATATTTGGTTCGCGAAGAAATGTCTAATCCGGTGAAGAGTTTACACGGAGGCGTAACCGCTGCCATTGCTGATGATTGTATTGGAGCAACGATGTTTTCCCTAAATGAAGATACTTTTTATACAACTATAAATCTTGTTGTAGATTACTTTGCTCCTGCTTTTGTTGGAGATACTATTATTGCAAAAACAGCCATTATTAGAAAAGGAAAACAAATCGTCAATGCACAATGCGAAATATGGAACAAAGATCAGACCCGATTAATTGCAAGAGCCACTTCTAATCTTCTTAAAACCAATATCGTTAAGAAAGAATTATAAAAGATCTTAAATGAATCGTTTTTGTCGAATTCTAAATTAAATCTCTGTGCTGGCTATTTTTTTCACGCAGATTTTGCAGATTGAGCGGATTTTTTCATCTGTTACCATAATTTAAAACATATAGAAACATAGATTTTATAAACTTTAAAAAGGCGTTTCAGTTTACATCAATTCGTCCAGTTCCGAAACTTCGGGACGCGACTATGTGAAAGAAACGTGTTTCTTTTTTATATTCTTTTTATCACTATAAAATCTATGTTTCTATGTGCTTAATATTTTACGCATCTCAAGCTAATATCGATAAATTAAACCTTTTTTTTTAACCAAAAATATACCAATCGGTATAAAATGATACTATGACACCATTACACCGAAAACTGCTCATTTTTACAGTCATTCTGGCTGCTATTATGGAACTGATTGATATATCGATCGTAAACGTAGCCCTTTCTCACATGAGCGGAAATCTTGGTGCAACGCTAGAAGATACTTCGTGGGTGATTACAGCTTATGCAATTGCCAATGTGATCATTATACCTATTACAAACTTTTTGAGCGCTAATTTAGGCCGACGCAATTATTATATTGGTTCGGTTATTTTGTTTACGTTTTGTTCTTTTATGTGCGGACATTCTTCTAACATTTGGATGCTGGTATTTTTCAGATTCTTTCAGGGAATTGGCGGTGGAGCTTTGTTGTCTATTTCTCAGGTGGTGGTTTTTGAACTTTTCCCAAAAGACAAACAATCTACCGCAGGGGCTCTGTTTGGAGCAGGAATTTTCATTGGACCAACAATTGGCCCGACACTTGGCGGTTATATCACAGAAAATTATGATTGGCCGTGGATCTTTTTAATTAATGTTCCAATTGGGATTCTGGTAATGATTTCTTGCTATTTTCTTTTACGCGAACCGTCCATTAAACCGGAAATCACCAAAGTCGACTGGACAGGGATTGCCTTATTGGCCATTGGCGTCGGCGCATTGCAAACCGTTCTGGAAAGAGGCGAAGTCGAAGATTGGTTCGAAACACGATATATTATTGTTTTAACCGTTATTGCCGTCAGTACCTTATTATTTTTTATTTATTGGGAATTATCGATAGATAAACCCGTTGTAAATCTTCGGGTGCTTAAAAGTAAATCTTTGAGCATTGCCGCCATTCTGACTTTTGTAACGGGATTCGGAATGTTTATTTCTATCTATATTACGCCGGTTGTGGCGCAACGTCTTTTGAGTTTCTCTCCTTATCAAACCGGACTGCTTTTGCTTCCCGGAGCTTTATTTGCCTTGCTGGCCCTAAAAACCTGCGGAACATTATTGCAAAAAGGAATTTCTCCCGTAATTATCATCGCGTCAGGATTTCTATTATTCATTTATTTCAATTGGAGAATGTCCGAAATGACTTTAAACACCAGCGCTTCTGACGTAGCAACTTCTCTTATTTTTCGTGCTTTGGGTATGGCTTTGCTAACTGTTCCGCTTACCATGCTGGCTGTTTCCTCTCTGAATGATAAAGATGTTGGTCAGGGAGCTGCACTCAATAATATGATGCGACAATTGGGCGGTTCTTTTGGAGTTTCTATCATCAACACTTACGTTGCGCACAGATTTTCAGCACATCGAAATGAATTGGTATCGAATGTTAACCAATACAATATTCTGGCGATGGATCGACTAAATGCTTATATCAAATATTTTCAAAGCAAAGGTTTTGCGTATAATGAAGCCAAATTGAAAGCTCTTAAGCTGACGGAAAATATTATTTTGAGACAATCCTCTTTATTAAGTTATCGGGATGCTTTTTTTCTTGTTGGATTGTTTTTTGTTGTGACATTGCCGCTTCTTTTATTTGTAATGAACAAATCCAAGAAACCAAAAACAAATGTGATTATTTCTGATCATTGAAAAAATACAATCTGTGAATTTTATTATATGTCACCCCGCTGGGGTTTTATGATAGCGATTAGCAATTTTCTATAAATATCCTTGCCAAAGCTCCATCGGAGCGACATATATTACCGCAAAATATAAAAGCTTTATTTTTTCTTCTGATTAACATTCAAAACACCTGCCTTTAGTCCTTTGGCGGAAGCCGATAAAACAACATCATTTGCACCCTCTTCTTTCTGAATAATAATTTGTGCATAACCATTAAACAATTTACGTTTCCACGGTTCTGATGGGGTTATTACTCTGATAATTCCCGGATCTGTATTCATAACGTCCCAGTCTCTTACTTTTTGCAAAGGCGAAGCTCTTATGGTAATAACGTTGGTTCCTTCTTTTAAAACAGCTTTGTCAAGATGATATTTTTGAGAATCGTCTGTACTTGCATTAATTAAATTTCCGTTTACGAAAACAGACTCGTTTGTTCCTATTTTTTTATAAAAGAAATCAACACTATTTGATTGTAAATTATTTTTCAGCTCAAATTTTCCTCTGTAAATATATCCCGACGCCTGATTTTTATAATCTCTGTCTTTAAAAGCTTCTTTCCAGGCATTCGCTTCGTCTAAAGCAGATTCATTTGCATTGTCAACAGACGCCTGCTTTCTTTCTTCAAAATTAGTAATAGGAACAAGCGTAATATCATCCAAAAACTGATCTTTTTCTAACGATATTGGATCTCCGTTTCCTACGCCTAAGATTTTCCCTCCTTTGATAGCAAATGTAATTTCATTATTTGCAGTTGGAACGTGAACACCGTTTTTATCTGTAACTTCAACTGTTATAACCGAAACAGTAGCATCTGAGGGATTTTCTTTATCGATCGAAAGTTTTATGTTTTCAGGATTTCCGGTTGTTTTTTGAATGTCGGTCAAAATCTTTTTTCCTTCTTTATATCCAATAGCTTCGAGAGTTCCGGGCGTATATTTTACTTTCCATTCTAAATGGCCGTATTGCTCCATTTTCTTTTTGCCTAAACTCTTTTTATTCAGGAAAAGTTCGACTTCATCACAATTAGAATGTACCCAGACATCGATTTCCTTTCCTTCCATTCCGCTCCAGTTCCAGTGAGGCATAATATGCAGAACCGGTGTGCTTCCCCACCATGATTTTAGATAAAAAACATTGTCTTTCGGGAAACCGCAGACATCCATCATTCCGAAATAAGACGTTACCGATGGCCATCCATAAGGCGTTGGTTCTCCGCGATAATCAAAACCGGTCCAGATAAACATTCCGGCCAGATAAGGCCTTGAAGCATAAAACTTCCAGCCCTCTTCGATACTGTAAAATGTGGGGCGAGGTTTCTTGTCGTAAGCACTTTGATAATGTTTAGCATCATCAGTAAAATAAATACCTCGGGTTGCAAAAGTCGAACCTTCCTCTGTTCCCATTCCGGGTTGATTTTTAAATTCATTTCTATGAGTATCGATATCTCCGTTGCCCATATAATTATAGCCCATGATTTCGACTACCGAGGATATTCCGCTTTTAAAACCACTGCTTATTCCAACCGTTACAGGCCTTGTAGGATCGATGCTTTTACTAAATCCCTGCATTATATTGGTAATGCGTTCGCCCACGATTCCGCCTTCGATATTCCATTCTTCATTTCCAACCGACCAGCAAAAAATACTCGGATGATTGCGATCGCGCTCTATCATTCGCTTTACATCATTAAGATGATAATCGTTAATTCCCATTAAACGGGTTTCATCAATTACCAGCATTCCCAGTTTATCGCAGGCATCCAGCAATTCCGGAGTTGGCGGATTGTGTGAGCATCGATAGGCATTCGATCCCATTTCTTTGAGCTTTTTTATTCGGTAATATTGTAATTCGTCTGGTAGCGCCTTTCCAATTCCGGCATGATCCTGATGATTGTTGGTTCCTTTTAATTTTACAGATTGTCCGTTAAGAAAAAAACCTTTTTCAGGATCGAACTTAATCGTTCTGATTCCGAAATTCGTTTCATAACGGTCTACAATTTTCCCTTCTTGTTTAATCTGCGTAAGCAAACGATATAAGTTTGGCGCATCTATATCCCATAATAAAGGATTGTTGACTTTTATTTTTGAAGTGAATTTTACTGTTTTATAAAAATCCGGAGCTGATGCATTTTCAGTAATAGTTGCTACTTCTTTACCCGAAGCATCAATAATCGTTTGTAAAACTTCTATTGCACTTTTAAAATTTCCTTTGTTTTCAATAGTAACTTCGGCCGTAACCTCAGCAGTAGCATTTTGAATTTCAGAAGTTACATAAGTTCCGTTTTGGATCACGTGCAACGGATTTGTTTTTTGCAGATAAACATGTCTGTAAATCCCCGCGCCTTCATAAAACCAGCCTTCTTCCATCGAAGCATCGGCACGAACCACAACGGTGTTTTCACCTCCATAATTTACATAAGCCGTAATATCATATTCAAAACCGTTGTAACCACTTTCTTCTGTCCCAAGGAAATGACCATTAAAAAACACTTTCGAATTTCTAAAAACACCATCAAATTTTAGCGATATAATTTTACCCTGATCGCTTTGCGGAATACTGATTTTTTTTCGATACCAGCCAATACTTTTTTCAGGAAAACCTTTTCCGGAAGCTTTAAAACCATGACTGTAACTCGCCTTTTCGCTAAAACCCTGCTCGACTGCCCAATCATGCGGAAGATCAATTTTTCTCCAGGCGCGATCATCAAAACCCGTTGCTGCGGGACCATCACCAAAACCGGTTTTAGCCAAATAGGAGAAGTAACCTTCGGCATGGCCAAAATCCTTTTGAGTATCATACAAATGACCCAACGAAAAACGCCAGTCTTTATCGATTAAAATTAATTCCCGGTCTGATTTGTTCTGGGCGAATGAACTAATCGAAATTAAAACAATAAAATACAGGAGAATTTCTCTGAACGAAATAGTTTTCATAAAAATGTGGTTAGCTAGCAGGGATAAAAATATCGCTTTTAAGCCTACGAAAATAATAGTATTTTATCAAAACCTGATGGTATTTACTTTCGCACGTATAACTGAAAATTAGGCGATAAAAAATTTAGAATCATTCTACGGGCTATACTTTGTTAAATTATTCTCTTTTAATGTAATTTTATCTTGAATTTCAACTAAAAAAAGTATTATCATGAGTGTTATTAAAGACGAAAATACGCTTCTTAATACTATTAAGCGCATTGACCAAAAAATTGACAAACTAAATGATCAAAAAATAATTGCTTTTTTTGAATCACTTGGCTTAACAGAAAGAGAAGACATCCCGCCGGCAACAGAATTCCTGAAATGGGAAACCATACTTGTTGTCGTACCAAACAGACATATATCGCACGAATTAAAATATTATAAATATTCGATTGCAAGGCTTTCATTTGTTACCAACCCAAATGCCAAAACAATACACCTTTTCGATTTTAACGAATGGCAAAATATCACCCGAAACAAAACCCAGTTTCAGGTTAGAGAATTGCTAAAGAATAGTTTTGGCGGTGTAAAGAATCATGAAGAGAGATTAAATTGATACTATTTTAATAAATAAGCGCAATGAAATGGATTACCAGAGAACGACCTAAAATTGACAGAATAGCAAGTCCCTGGTTAATTAAAAAGTTTGTTGATGCTGAAGCTGAATTTATTTATGTCCCGTTTGATGAAGTTTTAAGTAAGGCGGCAACTTTAGAAGCTATTCCGTTTGATATTCCTGATGTCGAATTTACGCATTATAATGATGAATGTACTTTTGACTATATCATTAAAAAATATCAAATTAGCGATCCCGCAATTTTAATAATGTCCCGGATTGTCCGAGGTGCCGATACAGACCGACATGATATTGCCAAAGAATCTGCCGGGCTTTGGGCAATTTCTGCCGGACTTTCGCACAATATTACAGACGATTCTGAATTATTAAAAAACGGAATGATTCTTTACGATGCGCTTTACAGCTGGGCGACGCATCTTTACAAACAAAAGCATTTACAAAATAGTCCTTTCGAAAGTTTACTTCATGAGGTTTATAACAAGTTTTTAAACGAAAAAAAATCAAACAAAAAGATACCTTCATGGGTCAAAGATTTAAAAGAGATTATTCAGGATCAAATAGACGCTCAGTTTACTTTTGATTTAAAGAAAATCTCCAGCGATTTAGAACTAAACCCTTCTTATTTATCACGTGAATTTTCGAAATATTTTGAAGATCTAAATTTTGGTGAATACGTTCGGAAATTACGAATTGAAAAAGCCATAAATCTAATTCAAAACTCAATTTATACACTTACCGAAATTGCCTACATGACGGGATTTTCAGACCAAAGTCACTTTACCAGAATTTTCAAATTGCATACGGGTAAAAATCCGTCTTCGTATCGGAAAAATGCCTTAAAAAGTAATCCAGATACAAAAGGTAAATAGCATTCTATTTATCAATATAAAGTCGTGATAGTTTTGTTTTTTCTAAAACCAAACTATTATGAATTCATTGAAATACCTTTTTATTTTAATTCTAATTGCATCAAAATCAGCGGCATTTGCTCAAACTACTTATCCCAAAATTACCGGCTATTTTGGCATCCTTCACCCTATTGTAATGATTAGTAATGAACAAACCAACTTGAATTTCAGGGATTATTATGCGGTAGGTTTCCCAACAGGAATAAACATTTGGAAAAGCTCTAAAATAGGGTTTTCGTTTGAAATTGTTCCCAATATAAAAGCCGAAGACGGTCATGATAAAGTGACCAACATATTATTTCATCCGGGCGTTTTGGTCGCTTTGGGAAAAGGCTACACTTTTGCAGGAAGGGCTGCTTTTGAAAGCGGAGGAAGATATGGCTTTACGCCTGTTATAAATAAAACGGTTATAAAAAGTGAGAATTGCAGCTATTTTGTAGCGGTTCCTTTTCCAGTTCGATTTGGAAACGATCATCCCGCAACTTTTACAGTAGGTTTTCAATTCGGAATTGCTTTTTAAACATCACTAAGTCAACTGATTAATCATCAAAAAAAAGACAAACTCACTTCCGTAATAAAATATAATTCCTTATATTTCAAACACTTAAAAAAGACAAACAATTACTTATAATACAGGAGTAATTGCGAAGTCTACGTAGTTCTTTTGAAACATAACTAATTTTTTATTCTATGGAAACAAAGTTTGATATCATTGTTATTGGTTCCGGACCTGGCGGTTACGCATCGGCCATCAGATGTTCGCAATTGGGTTATAAAACAGCTATCGTCGAAAAATACAAAGCCTTAGGCGGCACTTGCACCAATGTAGGATGCATACCCACAAAAGCGCTTCTTGACAGTACAGAACATTATCATGAAGCGGCCACCAAATTTGCCACTCACGGAATCATAACAGGAAAATTAAGTCTGGACTTTCCGCAATTCATCAAAAGAAAATCAGAAGTTGTCGAGCAAAATATTGCCGGACTGAACTTTTTGATGAAGAAGAATAAGATCGAGGTTTTTGAAGGATTTGCTTCTTTTTTAAACGATAAAGAAATCAGCGTAAAAGCAACAGACGGTTCTTCCTCTACCATTTCCGCCACTTATTACATTATTGCAACGGGCTCAAAACCCGCTACAATTCCCGGAGTCGAAATCGATAAAAAACGAATCATAACTTCGACAGAAGCACTTTCGCTTCCGGACAAACCCAAAACAATGGTCATTATTGGTGGTGGCGTTATTGGTGTAGAAATGGCTTCGATTTATGCCCGAATTGGTGCTGAAGTTACTATAATCGAATATTTCGACAGCCTGATCCCAACAATGGATAAAGAACTTGGCAAAGAACTCAAAAAAATATTTACCAAACAAAATATCAAAATTTTACTCAGCCATAAAGTACAATCGGCAAAAAATAATGGCAAAAATGCAACCGTTACTTTTCTTGATACTGCAAATGCTACACAAGAAATTACTGCCGATTATTGCCTGGTTGCCGTGGGTAGAAAACCGTATACAGAAGGTTTAGGATTAGAAAACACCAAAGTAGAAGTAGATTCGAAAGGCCGAATCGTAACGAATGAAAAGCTGCAAACCAAATCCGAAAATATTTATGCTATTGGCGATGTTGTTGCCGGAGCCATGCTCGCCCATAAAGCTGAGGAAGAAGGAATATTTGTTGCCGAAACGATCAACGGGCAAAAACCGCACATCAATTACAAATTAATTCCCGGAGTGGTTTATACCTGGCCGGAAGTCGCTTCTGTAGGCTATACCGAAGAAGAACTGAAAGAAAAAGGGATCGAATATCGTGTGGGGAAATTTCCGTTTTCGGCAAGTGCCAGAGCAAGAGCAGCATTAGAAAAAGATGGTTTCTCGAAAGTACTTTCAGATCCTAAATACGGCGAACTTTTAGGCATGCACATCATTGGCCCACGAGCCGCAGATCTGATTGCACAAGGCGTAATAGGAATGGAATATGAAGTGACTGACGAAGATATGTTTAGAATTTCATACGCCCACCCCACTTACTCTGAAACCCTGAAAGAAGCTTATATGATTGCATCGGGGCAAGGGGCGATTAATATTTAAATTACAATTTTAAAATTACAATAGGATTCTCAAATGAAAATTATGATTTGAATTAGGAGCTATCCTGCTATTCACTTGTATCTTTTGTGGCGAACACCGCCACAAAAGGATACCGCTTCTATCAGGGCTAGGGCTCTCGTTTTCAAAATAAATTTTAAGTAAAAACATTTTATATTTCACAAAACACCTCTTACGAAAAATGAAAACTTCAAACAACACTATTCTAATTACTGGCGGCGGATCAGGAATTGGATACGAAATTGCAAAACTATTTTCTGCTGATAACAAAATAATTATTACAGGAAGAAATGCCGAAAAACTGGAAAAAGCGGTTTTGAGTTTAAAAAATGTAACCGGAATCGTTTCAGACATTAACAATGAAGCCGATGTGACTAAATTAACCAAACAATTAAATGAAGATTTTCCTAACCTTAATATAGTCATCAACAATGCCGGTTTAGCCCACTATTTTAAACTAACGGATGAAAATGCCAATGCATTCGAAAAAGCCAGCGAAGAAATCCTGACCAATTATCTTTCGATAGTAAGACTGACCGAAAAATTGCTTCCTTTGCTTCAAAAACAGCCCGAAGCTGCTTTTGTAAATGTTTCGTCTATTGCTGCCTTTTCTCCCGGATATACACTACCGGGTTATGCGATAAGCAAAGCGGCGCTTCACTCCTATTCTCAGGTATTAAGAGTTTCACTTGAAAAACATGAGAAACGACCACTTGTAAAAGTTTTTGAATTGATGCCTCCTTTAGTAAATACCGAATTTTCTAAATCAATTGGTGGCGAAAATGGCATAAGCCCGGAACAAGTCGCTTTAGATCTTAAAAAAGGATTCGAAAATGAAACCTACGAAATTCACGTTGGCGCAACAGCTGATTTTTATAAACTGTATCTTTCTTCTCCGGAAGATGCCTTACAGGCGATAAATGCGAATCGAAAATAATTTTTGAGGTTTTAGGTTTTCCCAACCTTTGTCAAAGTTTTACACATAGAGTATAAGGAACTTTTGTGAAATCCGAATTTTAAAGTTGGCATACGCATTTTTGTCATTTCATAAATGACTAAGTTGTCACCTAATTTAATTTCTATCTTCAAACATAGCCCGTGGTTTCAACCACAGGAGCGCAATACGAGGCGTGATAATATGCCACCCCGTGGTTGAAACCACGGGCTATGTCTGACAAGTTTACAAGTAAAAACTTTAACAAAAATGCGCAAACAAACTTGAAACGTGAAACAAAAAAAACTGAAACAATCCAATCCTTTTATATCTTAATCTCAAAAATCCTGACGAAATTACGCTCTAACTTTTTTCTCTTTCTTTCTTCTTTCCATCTTGAATAAAAAATAAGAATAAGAAGAAACAAACTCACAATTGTAGTGGCTCTTCTAAGACCTCTTCCAAAAAAAAGGAAAAATACATTAATAATTATTAAAAAAACTACCGGAGAAAATCTTGTCCAGATCAACTGGAACTTACTGTTGGGTTCAACGATATAACTTACGTTAACCCTATTATTGATATTCTTGTAATTTCCTCTTATAATAAAATAAGTTGGTGAAGTTCTCGAATTTAGAGTCAATCGAAAACTTTTCTCATCAAAAAGTCCGTAGAAAGGCTTTGTACCTCCAAATCTGGGAAATATTCTAAAGAGACTTAAGTTTGCTTTTAGAGAACCAATTTCTGTGTTAGTTTGTAATCTAGTTCTAAATTCAGCCAGACTGAGTTTTGATTCCATTTAAGCTATTTATTTAAAGCAACTATATTCTTTTTATAAGTTCTTTGACTCTCGCGAAAACGTAATTTGCTTTTTCATCAAAAACTACCATATCAAAATCACTGCTTCCTTCTATAAAATGACCTTCTTTTTTGGTATCAGAATATACTTTCTCAAAATACAGATCGCGTTTCTTTATCCAGTCTAATTGTTCTTTTTTTAATTTTGATTGTTCTTTAGAACTCAATTTAAGTTTTAAATTCTTGTACGCCACATTCAATAAACTATCCGATTGATTGTAATATTCAATTGCACAATTTTTCATACCGCTACCGTTGTTTAAACAACTTTGATAGGAGGTTTTCACTTTATTAACGGTTTCCATTGTTTGTGCATTACTCTGAAACACAACCAAAATAAAGAATAGTAGTGCTGATTTTTGAATCATGATTATATCGTCATTTATTGTTATCACTTTTTTTGAAATAGCAATATACTCAAAGTTTTGATTACTTGCAGTTTTTTTACTGCGCTGTCAACAAACTTTTAAGCATCTCTTCCAAAGCTTTTCCGTGAATATTTTTAGCCAGAATAATTCCGTTTTTGTCTATTAAAAAGTTCAATGGTACAGATTGAAGCATATAATCGCCCACAACAGGAGAATTCCAGTATTTCAAATCACTTACTTGTGTCCATGTCAATTTTTGCTTTGCGATAGCGGCCAGCCAAAGCGACTTTTTAGTATCCATAGAAACGCTGTAAATAGAAAACTTGCCCGCATAGATATTGTTCAATTTTATTAATTGCGGCTGTTCTTTGATACAAGGTCCGCACCATGATGCCCAAAAGTCTACTAAAACTAAATCTCCTCTTAAAGAGGAAAGTGCCACATTATTTCCTTTTGTATCCGGAAGATCGATTTCAGGAGCAATATCTCCAACATCTGTTCCTACCACCTGAGCTTTTGACGTCGTTGTGATACACAATAAAAGTCCTAGAATAAGTAAAATTTTCTTCATAGTTTGATTAAGTTATTTATTTGGGGATTTGTTTTTTTTTATCTCGCAATTTTCTCATTTGCAGAATCACGCGTGTGATTTCTCTCCCGTCGAAATGACAAGTTTGTGGTTAGCCTTTGTGAGATTAATTTTCACAAGCAAATATAATTTTTCTTTATTAAAATCCTCCACTGTTTCATACAACTTCCTTTTCTCCATCTTAATTTTTTGCTAAATAATTATCTCCTTAATTGGTATATCGGGAAAAGTCGATATATTTACGCCATGGAACCAATAGAAATCTTTAAAGCGCTCTCCAACAAATCCAGATTGCAAATGCTGGAATGGTTAAAAGAGCCTGAAATCAATTTTCCGGATCAGCTCCAGCATGCTGGATTTGAGCACGGAGTTTGCGTTGGACAAATACAAGCCAAGGCTGGGCTAACGCAATCGACTGTTTCTGAATATCTCTCTATTTTACAACGCGCCGGATTTATAGAATCTAAACGTGTTGGACAATGGACTTACTATAAACGCAACGAAGGTGCCTTTGAAGCACTCAGTAACTTAATTCAATCTAATTTGTAAATTACTATGAGTACAAACAACCTGTTTTCGCCATTTAACTTAAAAACGTTAAATCTTAAAAATAGAATCGTAATGGCGCCAATGACGCGCTCATTTTCTCCAAACGGAGTTCCAACTGACGAAGTAGCTTCTTACTACCAAAAAAGAGCCGAAGGCGAAGTTGGTTTAATATTATCTGAAGGAACTGTTATCAACAGAGCTTCATCATCTAATGATGCTAATGTGCCGCATTTTCATGGGGACTTAGCTTTAAACGGATGGAAAAAAGTGATCGACGAAGTTCACGCTGCCGGAGGTGCTATGGGACCACAAATTTGGCATATGGGAATTATGGACAATCACCATTCTGGATGGGTGCCACCGGTTCCTTTTGAAGGTCCGTCGGGATTAAACCGTCCTGATTTTAGAAATGGTGTTTCCATGACTGAAAAAGATATCGAAGATACCATTCTTGCTTTTGGTCAGGCTGCAGCCGATGCTAAAAGATTAGGTTTTGATACGATCGAAATTCACGGAGCTCACGGTTATTTGATCGATCAGTTCTTTAGAGCCGAAACGAATTTACGTGAGGATATTTACGGTGGAAAAACACTTCCGGAACGTAACCGTTTTGCTATTGAAGTAGTAAAAGAAATCAGAAAACAAGTAGGGAATGATTTTGCTGTAATCATGCGTTTTTCTCAATTTAAACCTTCTGATTATAATTATAAACTGGCTAAAAATCCACAGGAATTAGAAGCATGGTTAACACCTTTTGTTGATGCTGGTGTTGATATTTTACATTGTTCTCAACGTCGTTTCTGGGAACCTGAATTCGAAGAATCTGATTTGAACTTTGCGGGCTGGGCTAAAAAAGTAACCGGAGCGCCAACTATTACAGTAGGTTCTGTTGGTCTTTCTGGTGATTTCTTTGGTGCATTTGCAGGAGAAAGTTCTCAACCAACTTCTCTGGAGGAATTAAACAGACGTTTCGACAGAGGCGATTTTGATTTAGTTGCTGTAGGAAGACCTCTTTTATCTGACCCGAATTGGGTGGCTAAAATCAAAGCGGGTAAAACGGATGAATTGAAAGGTTTTAGCAAAGAAGCTTTGGGAGCTTTGGTTTTAGAATAAGTTTTTAAAAAAAAAGGGACAAAGGTTCAAAGGCTCAGAGGGACAAAGTTTTTCTAGAGTGGTCTAAATACAAAAGGGATGAAACTTTAAAGTTTCATCCCTTTTTTTATATCTATAAGATAATTAAAATTTGGAGATGCAAAAATACAAACATTCAAACGACAAAATTTTTCGTGTTTAGGACTTTCCCCTTTGAACCTTTGTAACTTTGAACCTATGTCCCTTTAAAAAAAACAAAGGGATGAAAACATGAAATTCCATCCCTTTTTTGAATATCTATAACTAACAAAATTAAGAAATTCAAGATCTTTATACAGGTTCAGAGTTACAAGGTTCAAAGTAGTAAAGTTTCCCCTTTGTCCCTCTAAGCCTTTGAACCTTTGTCCCTTCTCTATTAAGAAACTTTTCTTTTTTGAAATTTATTCTGAAGCCAATTGCGTACGGGTTCATCGTAGAATTTCAAACATAAAATGGCAATTACAATGCTTGAAACCAAAACTCCGATTCCCACCATATAACCGTTTTTCAAAGAAACTTTATTATCTATTACCCAGGCAGTATACCAGTAAATTAAAGGATAATGTATAATATAAATTGGATATGAAATATCGCCAAGAGCTTTGCATATTTTAATAGAAATTGCATTTTTGATCTGTCCTCCTGCTCCAATAGCAACAATTAAAGGAAAGAAAAGAATAATAACAACTGATTCGTATAAACCATTCATCCATAAAGTATTTTCATCGCCAATTCTTGGTATCGAAAAAATAACCACAATTAGAATACTGCAAATCCAGAAAGCGCCTTTTAAGTGAATTAACTTTCCTAATCTTGAAAGTAAAACTCCGGCAAAAAACGGATATAATAAACGGGTAAAACCAACATTCATTTGCTGCAGATTTAAAGACCAGCCTCCAATTACATCTCCATTTGGTCCAAAAACAGTATAGTTAATTAGCATTGCTGCGAATATAAAAACCAAGATTCCCAGGACTTTATTCGAAAATTTACGAAATAATACAGCATATAAAATATTGGCAATATATTCGAAGAATAATGACCATGCCGGCCCGTTAAGCGGATGCATTTCGCCCCAGCCTCTAATTTCTAATGATGGCGGAATTGGAAGTAATGTAAACCCAATTACCATGGTTAGGATCACTTTCCAAACTTCCATTCCGGCAATTAACGGAAAAAGATTGGATGCCTGAAAATAGTAGAAAATAGCTCCAATGATCATTCCCATAATAACCATAGGTTGTAAACGAATTAAACGTCGCTTATAAAATTCCCATTGGGTCATTTTTCCCCAACGATCGTCGTAAGCATATGCTACAACAAATCCTGATAAAAGGAAAAAGAAATCTACGGCGAGATAACCGTGATTGATAATTTGTGCAAAGCGGCTCCCTCCGTTATGGGCTTCAAAAATGTGAAAAATCACTACTAAAATCGCTGCAACCCCTCGCAAGCCGTCCAGAATTTCATAATGTTTTTTAGGTTTAATATCAATAGAAACTGAGCTCATAAAAATATTTTGGTGGTTAAAGGTTAGTTCTTATTTTTTGGTGTAAGCTAAAATAATATTTTTTCTAAACAGTCATAGTTTTCTTTAAATAGATAATCGAAAAGTTCTCAAAGTTTATCGCAGGGCAAACAAAGAAGAGTTTAATTCCACAATACATATTACACACATTACTTAATTTCCTTAATAGTAAAACTTAAAAGTTCCGTAAAGCTTAATTTTCTTACTATCTTAATGGTAAAACTCTCAAACGGTGAAATCATTTTAAAAGTAAAGCTGCAAATTTTTACACTTGCAGCTTTACAACCAACCAATTTAGAAATAATGAAATTATTGAAGTGAGAATCCCACTTTAGATTTTATATCTGTAGAAGAAGCTCCAACGATTGCTTCAAAAGCTCCCGGTTCAGCAACCCAGTCGTGTTTTTTATCATCAAAAAAGCTTAAAGCTGTTTTGTCTACTGTAAAAGTTACTGTTTTTTCTTCTCCCGCTTTAAGCGAAATTTTCTCAAATCCTTTTAATTCTTTAATTGGACGTGGCAATGAAGATTTTAAATCGCTGATATAAAGCTGAACAACCTCAGAACCTTCTCTTGATCCTGTATTTTTTACATTAACTGAGAATGTAATCTTGTCGCTGCTTGACATTTGTTTTTTATCTGCTGTTACTTTTCCGTATGCAAAAGTCGTGTAGCTTAAACCGTGACCAAAAGAGAATAATGGTTTCGCTTTTTGTTTATCTGCCCAGCGGTAACCTACAAAAATGCTTTCATTATATTTTACTTCGTCTCCACCAGGAAATTCTCCTAAAGCATGAGCGCCGTTATCCGCTAATTTTACAGGGAAAGTAAAAGATAATTTTCCTGAAGGGTTTACATCTCCAACCAAAACATTAGCCAGTGCATTTCCTGCTTCTGTACCTAAAAACCATCCTTGTACAATTCCCGGAACTTCTTTTACCCACGGCATTGCCACAGCGTTTCCTGAAATATTTACAAAAACCACATTTTTATTTACTTTAACCAATTCAGTAATTAATTTATCCTGACCATATGGTAAGCCTAATTCTTTACGATCATGTCCTTCTGCATCCTGATTGTCACTTTTGTTTAATCCTCCAATAAAAAGAACGATATCAGCATCTTTAGCTACTTTAACAGCCTCAGCAGTCAATTCTGCCGGAGAACGTTTGTCTTCCAGACTTACTTTTGCTACTACTCCGTTATATTCACTTTTGGGATCTCCAACATAACCACGCGCATAAACGATTTCAGCCTGGTTTCCAATTCTTTTCTTTAATCCTTCAAGAGGTGTAATTTCGTATCTTGCTTTAAGCGAAGAACTTCCTCCACCTACAGTCATCATTTTGATCGCATTTTCTCCAACAACCACAATTTTCTTTGTCTTAGAAAGATTGATTGGTAAAATGTTATTATTGTTTTGAAGCAATACAATTCCTTCTTCGGCAATTTTACGACCTGCATCTGCGTGCTCTTGTGTTCCAAAAGATCCAAACGGACGGTTTCTATCCATTGTAGTAAGGAAAGATAAACGTAAAATACGACGTATTTTTTCGTCTAATTCTTTAGTTCCAACTTCCCCTTTTCTAATCATTTCAGAATATGGTTTCGCTAAGAAATAGTTATCGTATGCATTACTGGTTCCCCATGAAAGTCCGTTAGTCCAAGAACCAAACTCCATATCAAGACCATTAAAAATAGATTGTTTGGTATCGTTAACTCCACCCCAATCTGAAACTACAACACCTTTGAATCCCCATTCTCCGCGAAGAATATCATTCAATAAAAATTCATTATGACAACATTGCTGTCCTTTGTATTTATTATAAGATCCCATAATGGCCCAGGCATCACCTTCCTGAACTGCAGCTTTAAAAGCAGGTAAATAGATTTCGTATAAAGCACGGTCATCAACCACTACGTTTACTGAGTTACGTTTTGTTTCCTGATTGTTTAAAGCGAAGTGTTTTACACAGGCTGCAACTCCGTTTGCTTGTACACCTTTAATATAAGGAACAACCATCTTGGCAGCAAGAAAAGGATCTTCTCCCATATATTCGAAGTTACGACCGTTTAGTGGCGTTCTGTAGATATTTACTCCAGGTCCTAACAATACATTTTTATTACGGTAACGCGCTTCTTCTCCTATCGATTTACCATATAAAGAAGACAACTCTTTGTTCCAGGTTGCAGAAAGTGCTGTAAGAGCCGGAAATGCAATACAAGAATCGTTTGTCCAGCCTGCCTGATCCCATTCGTCCCATTTTACTTCGGTACGAATTCCGTGAGGTCCGTCAGTCATCCAGTTTTCTGGAATTCCTAAACGTGGTACTCCTGGCGAACTGAATTTTGACTGCGCATGAATCATGGCAATTTTTTCTTCTGTGGTCATTCTTTTAAGAGCGTCTTCTACACGCTCATTAATTGGCTTTTTATCATCTAGATAAACCGGAACTTTACTCTGTGCGTTTACACCGATAGAGCTCAACAAAAGTAAAACAACAATTGTTTTAACGTTTTTAAACATAACTATTAATTTATTAAAGCATTTAATGTATAATCTAAAAGGCAGTAATAAGGTCATTATTACCTTTTAATAATATTGTAAAGCTAAAACGTTATAGTTCGTTTTTAATTTTCAAACGAAAAAAAGTAGTGAAACAAAAAAATAAATATTTGATTTACAAATACTTGTACAAAAACACCCCCTAAAAAAAGTAGTGGTTTTAAAATAAATAATTATACTTTCAATGAAATTAAACCAATTTTCATGACCATTTCTTCAAAATCATTTCGCGAAACTGCCGCTTTATTTCGAGCTCTGGTTCGATAATTATAAATTGTGCTTAAAGAGTAACGAAGGAATGCTGCAATTTTTACACTGTCGGTAATTCCTAAACGAATTAGTGCAAAAATGCGAAGTTCAGTATTCAGCAATTCTCCTTGTTTTAAAACGATTTGTTCTTCCTTAATCAAAAGTGCGTTGAAATCTTTCACGAAAGTGGGATACAAATTCAGGAAGATGATATCGAAATTCTTGTACAATTCCTCCAGTTCATTATCAACAAGAGTCGTTGATTTTAGCATTTTATAAATCTCATCAAACTGTTTGGCTGTGGCTTTTTTGTTGAGTATAATGCGATAATTTTCTAATTTATTGATGTAAGTCGAGCAAAGACTGAAAAAATGCGCGATATATTCCTCTTTAATATGATTCGATTCTGATAACTGTGCATTACGTTCCTGCAACTGGTTATTGGTTTCTGTAATATCTTTGTTTAATTCGGCTAATTTTTGACTCGTTTCATAAAGTTCTCCACGTATTCTGGATACTTTTTTCATTTGTTTGTAAACGTAAATAACGGCTACAATCAAAAATGCCGAAAGCAAACTGATGCATAACAAATACAGCTGCAGTTCGGTTTTTCTCTTGGCTTCTTTCTCTAAATAAACGGTATTGATAATCGAATAAACTTCTGACATTAAAAGCGTACGAAACTGAACATTGCAATAAAGTGCGTCTTCGATAGCCGATTGTGTGAGTTTATATGCCATATCTACATCGCCAATTTCATAAAAAACCAATGCCAATTCCTGAAGTGATGCATTGTCTTTATTGGCGTTTTTCAGATCCGAAGTAGCCGAAAGCGCATAAAACTTTTTTCTTGGTTCTAACCGATGTCTTGCCTCATAAATACTGCCTAAAAGATAGGTAATCATGGCATATTGAGGATTATCTTCCTTAATATTTGCAAATAATTGCAGTAACTGTTGTTCTGCCACTTTTAGCTTTTTTTGGGACATCCCCTGCTGAATTTTATTGATCTGATAATTTAATGTATTAGGATCTAAAACAGCAACTAAAGAATCACGGTACTCCCGTATTTTCTGAATGTATTTGATATCATAACTATTGGCAGCATAATGCTCAAAAAACTCACGATAAGCAATATAATAGGTTTGAAGTAACGATTTTGAAAGCGTTTTTTTGTCAATGCTTTTTAAGATAGCTTCGGATTCGCGGTATTTTCCTGAGGAAGAATAAAGGGTTACCAATTGCAGATTGGCTAAGTTCAGCAACTCGTTATTTTGAAGATCGCTGGCAATTTTGAGATTCTTTTTGATATAAAAAATAGCCGAATCTGAGTTGAATTTTTGGTATTCTGTATATAAAGTTTTGTTGTAATTGTATTCTTGTTCCTTAGTTAAATCATCAGATTTTATTTTTTTAAAGTTCAGAATACGCTCTTCTTTGAGCCTCACATAGTGTGCTTTATTTTTTAAAGCCTCATTTAGCTTTGCTAAAATAGTATCGGTGCTGTCTGATGAATAAACAGGGCTACTTAAAAGAACGGAAACAAAAAACAACAGATAATTTTTCAAACCAATTACAGCTATAATGAACTACAAATATAAGAAAGTGCAGATACAAAAATGAATTATTTAGTAAGTCATAAATTTTGAGTTTTGTAACACCAAATCCTGTAAAAACTTAGCAAAGAATATTTAACCTACAGAAACATAATTATCTCAAAAGGATTTTTGTAAATTTGGTTGAAGTCTATTTTTCTAATCTAAAACCACACACAAATGCCTCATTTTATTATTGATTGCTCAGAAAACGTTATACGGTTAAAGTCTGCAGACGAAATTATGCAGGATGTTTTTAATGCAGCATTATCAACTGGTCTTTTTGATGAATCTGAAATTAAGGTTCGTATTAATCCGTTTTCGTATTATAACAACGGAAAATCCCTAAAAGATTTTATTCATGTTTTTGGATATATCATGGAAGGTCGAAATACAGAACAAAAAGCAAATCTTTCGAAAGTAATTGTTTCTAAACTCAATAGAGTACTTCCTGAAGTTTCAGTAATTTCTATCAATATAAAAGATTTTGAGAAGGCAAGTTATTTTAATAAAACGATGCTGTAGTTATAATTTATTTTATTAATGATATAAAAATACTTATATCATTTTGGGGTTTTGCTTTTTTTTGCCACAAATTAAAAAGGATTAGAAAGGATTTTTTTTCTGGTTTGAAAATGAGCAAAATCATTGGCATGCCTAGGAACGAGAGATCTCCACAAGTAACTCTTCATGCAAAATACTTATCTTTGTAGAGCTGCTTGCGGAGATCCCTCGTTCCTCGGGATGACAAAATGCCTCCATAAACTTTGTCAAAGTTCCCGCAAAGATCTATTCTCTTTACTCTTTACTCTTTACTTTTTACTTTTTACTTTTTACTTTTTACTCTTTACTTTTTATCGAACAGCAATTGGCGCCGCCAAACAACTTTCCGGAATATCAAAAGCATTGACCAATGAAACGGCATCCGGACGAATATCCCAACACAACTGATTGACTATCTTACGGATTGCTTTGGTTTTCACGGCTTCCATATAACCGTCTTCAAGATACCAGCCTTTGTTTTTTTCTATTTGTGAAAGCGCGTATAACTGATTCAGTTTGGTTAGTATTTCTTTTGTTTTAATGTCTTTTACGTCTTTTATAGCGAGTTGAAATTGTTCTAAAACCACTCTTTCTAAATACGCCTGAGCGACATCTATCATTTGATGTTGTACAACATTAAAAGCATCATAAGGCTCTAAACCTCCGTCGACTAATTTTTTGATGCGTCGCGCTGCCGAAGCCAAAATTGTTTTTTCTCTATGAATAAAAGCCTGTAAATGAAATTCAGAATCCAGTAAATGTTCATCATCTGTTCTTCGGGTTGCAATTGGATTTTTCTCTGTTAATGCCGTTTTTGCATTTTCGTATACATAATTAATGATTCCCAAAGAACCCATTTCGCCAAACGATTTTCTGAATTCAGCTAAACGGTTTTTAGCCACCAATTGCATCAAAACAGTATTATCACCTTCGAAAGTAGTATAGATTTCGGTGTCATTTTTTAAGGCATCGATTCGGTTTTCAGACAAATATCCTTTTCCTCCAATGGCTTCACGGCATTCCTGCAGAATATCTCTTGTACTCCAGGTCGAATAGGATTTCATTCCTGCTGCAAGAGCTTCGATTTCCTGCATTTCGGCTTCGGTTTTATTCAGGAAGCGATTCGTAAGGTATTGCAAAGCAAAATGAACAGCGTAAGTTTTAGCCAAAGGCGGAATCATTCTTCGCTGATGCATTCTGTAATTTAAAATCGGAACTTCTGATCCGCCTTCTGGTCCAAATTGTCGGCGTTGATCGCTGTAGCGAATGGCAATGGTTAATCCGGATTTGGCTGAAGCCAAAGCAGAACGCGGAATCCCTATTCGGCCTCCAACCAAAGTACCTAACATCGTAAAAAAACGTCTGTTATCACTCGGAATTGGGCTTTCGAATTCGCCTTTGTCATTTACAGAAGCAAAACGATCCAGCATATTTTCTTTCGGAATCACTACATTGTCAAAACTAATTGTTCCGTTATCGACTCCGTTTAATCCCATTTTGTGTCCACAATCGCCAATGGTAATTCCGTTTAAGATATTTCCGTTGGTGTCTCTTAGCGGAACCACAAAAGCATTTACGCCATAATCATGTCCGTCAATAATTAGTTTAGCGAAAACAGTGGCCATTTGGCCGTGAACTGCTGCGTTACCAATATATTCTTTTTGGGCATTTTTATTAGGCGTATGAATCGTAAAAGTTTGGTCGTTATGATTATAGGTTGCTGTAGTTTCAAGACCTTTTACATTCGAACCATGATGTGTTTCGGTCATCGCGAAACAACCTGGAATTTTTAAAGTTCCAATATCTTTTAAGTATTTAGCGTAATGTTTATCGGTCCCTAACGACTGAACGCTCATTCCCCAGAGTCCAAACTGAACGCCAAATTTGATTACTAAACTCAAATCGTGGTAACTTAGCGTTTCCATAATCGCAAAATAATCGGCTATGTTTTCTCCTCCTCCATATTGTTTTGGATAGGCCATATTTCCAAGATTTTCATCGGCCAGGATTTTACACCAATTGTATACGGTTTGGCGGTATACATTGATATCTGTAGAAGTTTCATAAGCAAATTCAGGCCTTGAAATCACCGATTTTACTTTATTGATAATAGCCGCTTCTTTACCATTTAAAATGTCCGTTATTTTCTGAATATCGAAATCTGTATTGGTTTGGGAATTAGCGGTAAATGAACCTGATTTTATTTTAAAGTTCTGAAGTGCTTCTTCGCCCAGAATTCCGAGATCGTTCTCTAATTTTATAAAATCAGATTGCAGCTTCGAAATATCTACATCTTTTTCTGAAAGGGCCACTGCAATGTCAAAAATGGATTTTATATCGGCTTTATTCTGGATGCTGTTTTCGATATCCAGTTTCCATTGGGTGAGTTCATTTCGCGAAGGCGGATTCGAAATATCTAATCTTGAGACTAATTGTTGTTTTTCTTCGGGCGAAAGCCAGGTCAGGTCGTTGATAAATTTCTGAATCGTAGTAAACTCTTTTTGAGTCAGTAAATCATCAGACCACACTAAATAAAATAACGGAATAAAGGCTTGGAGTTTGGTATTTTTCATATAAATAGTTTGTTCAGTTTGTATTTGTTTTTTTGCCACAGATTTCACAGATTAAAAAGTTTTTTTTTAGCCACGAATTCACAATGATTGCGTAAATGGATTTAAAAAAATGTGAATTGCTTCGCCTGTTCGCTATCGCTCGCCTCGTGGCTATTTTTAAGACACAGAAACTAATCCTTTTAATCTGTGAAATCTGTGGCATTTTTTTTTATCCATTTTATTGCATAAAAAAACAGGAATGAAAATAGTCATTCCTGTTTAAACATCCTGTTAAGATTCTGGTAATTTATATTTTAAACCAATAAAAAATATAAAAAACCTCACGTTATTTTAGAATCTTTGGATATTGTGACAAACTTTTGCTTCATGGCAAAAATATGATGTGAATTGAAAACCAAAACGGCCAGAAAAACAATTCCGTACGCTATAATCTGTATTAATCCGAACTGTTCTTTGTACAGAAACATAGCCAATAGAAAAGCAATCATGGGGTTAATATTTAAAAGCATTCCTACGGTTGAAGAATTAATCCCTGAAAGTGCATATAAATTAAGAAATAGCGGAAAAATCGTGAATAAAATCGCAATGGTTTCTATACAGAAATAGAATTTAAACTCGGTTGGAACGGGCCCGCTGTAAATTGGGTAAAAAGGCAATAAAAACAATGCCGCCAAAGTAATATGAAATGTTAGAATTATAAATTTATCAAAACCTTTATTAACTCTTTGACTTACCAGATAAGATGCATATGTAGAACCTATAATAATGCTAAAAAGCATATCCATAATGTTGGCATATGATAAAAGTAAACAACCAGAAATACTCAATCCAACAGCAATCCATTGGGTTTTGCTTAATTTTTCATGTAAAATAAAATAAGCCAATAAAGTGGTTAAAATAGGACAAACCAAATATGCTAAAGAGGTCGCTTTTACGCTAACGTGGTTCATAACATAAATAAATGTAAACCAATTTGCCATTAGAAATACGCTTCCGCCAATATTTAATAATAATGTTTTTCGTTTCTCATATTTTGGCATTAATTTAAAAGTTTCGACTGCTTCTTTTATTTTTTTTCTTTTAAAAACAAAAGCAATCAACAACATTAGAATACTACAGCTAAAAACACGATAGAATAAAATGTCCAACGAGGCATAGTCATGTATTGGCTTTAAAACCAAACTAAAAAATCCCCAGATTACAAAACAAGTAATGGCAGCTATGTAGTATTTTGTTGTTTTCACGAAGTTCTTTTTGTTTAATTTTCTATTAAAGCAAATTTCTAAAAAATAAAACAGCAATACAGATACAGTTTTTGTAAATTGCACCATAACAGTTTTTTTTTTATGAAATTGTTTTGAGCGGCCAATCACGGGGGATGAAAGCCTGTAATTCATTCCGTTAAGCACTAAATATTGATAGAAATTAGTTTCGGAATACCTTGGCGTGCCGTAGGTATGCAACAAAATGATAACTATTGCGTACCTACGGCACGCTAAAATTATTCTTAATTCTGTTTTCTACCAACATATAGTGCCTAACGGCACATCCAACTCTTGATTCGCATTTGATACTAAATAAACTGAAATGAAGAATACCATATTCCGCTAAAAAACAAATATTATCATCTGCTAATGAAAAATTCAAATTACTTATACATGCAATATGCGGACCGTATTGAGAAGCAAATAAAATCCGGCGTTTTGAATGTTGGTGACAAACTCCCATCGATACGCGAAGTCTGCGCCGAAACAGGTTACAGCATGAGCACAGTAAGTAAAGCGTATTACGAAATCGAAAGCAGATCGTTGATTGAATCGCGACCGCAATCCGGTTATTATGTGAGCAATATTTCCGCCAGAGCGATTCCTGAGCCTTCACCAAGCAGTCCTATTTTAAAATGTGTCAATGTTGACCGCGAAGATTTAATCGATCAGGTGTATGGTAATATGACGGATCCTGATATTACGATGCTTTCTTTGGGTTTTCCGTCGAATGAGCTTCTTCCTATTGCGAAGTTAAATAAGGGAATGGTTCAGGCAATGCGACAACTTCCTAATAGCGGCACTAGTTACGAACAGGTAAAAGGTAATCCGAATTTAAGACGGGAAATTGCTCGATGGTCTTTTACCTGGGGCGGATCATTATCTGAAGAAGATATTATTACCATGCCGGGATGCACAAGTGCGATTTCGCATTGTTTGATGACACTGACCCAACCTGGAGATACCATTATTACTGAAAGTCCTGCTTATTTTGGTATTTTGCAACTGGCCAAATCATTAGGATTGTACATTATGGAATTACCTACCAATATGACAACCGGAATAGAACTGGAAGCATTGAAAAAAGCGCTTTCATCTAAAAAAGTGAAGCTTTGTCTATTAATGAGTAATTTTAGTAATCCGTCAGGGAGTATGATGCCGGCGGAACATAAAATAGAAGTCGTTAAGTTGATGGAGTTTTATAATATTCCCCTAATCGAAGATGATATTCACGGCGATTTGTACTTTGGCACAAGCCGACCAACGAATTGTAAAACCTATGACGAAAGTGGTATTGTACTTTGCTGCAGTTCGGTTTCTAAAACGCTGGCGCCGGGTTATCGTGTGGGCTGGGTTTCGCCGGGAAAATTTAAAAAAGAAATATTACGCAACAAAATTTACCATACGCTCTCCTCTCCTACTATTACGCATCAGGTTGTGGGGGATTTTCTGAAAAATGGACGTTATGAAAACCATCTTCGTAAAATACGTCAGATCCTGAATCATAATTGTAATAATTATATCAATACGGTTTTGGAATCTTTCCCGAAAGGAACCAAGGTGAGTCAGCCACAAGGGGGATTTTTTCTTTGGATCGAGTTGGATAAAAGTGTTGATACGGCGGCTTTTTATCATTTGGCGATGCAACACAAGATTAGTATCGCACCGGGAAGAATTTTCTCTTTTCAGGATCAATTTTCGAATTGTATGCGATTGAGTTTCGGATTGGTGTGGACTTATGAATTGAGAGAATCTATACAAATTTTAGGAAGACTGCTTCATCGATGATAATAAACTACACGAAACTCGACAATCTTTGTGATGGTACACTGATTGCAAGGATTTGCTTCGCAAAAACACAGATCTACACAGATTTTTTGTTTTGTTATCCTCAACGAAGGATCATACAAGAAGTTTAGTTTAAAGAAATCCAAATACCCCATAAAAAAAGCCGGACAACGGGTATGAAACGTTGTCCAGCTAACAAATTGAGAAACCAAAATCAATTTTAATTATAAAACAAAATAAGCGTTGTTTTCCGCTTTTTTAGGCTCAGGCTGAAGATGAAACTCGTTGATAATATCAAATTCGCTTTGGTATTCATTCATCATCTGAGTTATATTTCTTTCAATAGTATTGGCAATAGTGGTTACAGGGGTATCTGTAGCTCTGTTTTCGAATGGATCCTGCAAATGAATCGCCATTCTTTCGATCAAAAAGAAAGCGGCTGCGATAGCTGTAATTAACGGAATTGCAAACCAGCTCAATACACTAATTAATCCAAAAGGCAGTAATAAAATAAACAAACACAATGTCAATCTGATGTACATGCTGTAAGTCGTTGGGAAAATGGTGTTTTTGATCCTCTCGCATTTCCCCATTTCATCACATAATCTTGACAAAGTATTATCAATTTCCACCTGCTGATACATATTGATACGTTTATCATTTTTTGCATTTCGAAGATCTCTTGCGTGCAACAATAAAATGGCATTAGGTATGTTTTGATGGTTCTTTACAAAGCGCAATTCTTCGTCGCTTATCAAACCTTCAAGCGGTTTTATGGCATCTTTATTTCGTAAAGACTCGCCTAAACTATAACACCATGCGATTTGTCGTTTGGCAAAATTTTCTTTGAACTCATTTGCTTCTACAGAAAAATTAGGGTCTTTATAAAAGGTCAGTACTTGCCTGATCAATGTTCTGGAATCATTTACAATCGCTCCCCAAACAATTCGGGCTTCCCACCATCTGTCATAAGCCTGATTCGACTTGAAAGCCAATAATAAGGATATAATGGTTCCAATCATTGTTGGAATTGCAATTGGGATATCTACAGGAAGGTTGATGAAATAATTGTGAAAAACTTCAAATAGTATGGTATAAGCCAATACTAAACTAATTTCTACTTTAATTTTCCCGAGAACGTACTTCATTGGTATTCTTTTCTTTAATAACATATTTTCGGTTTTAAATTAAACTTATATATTTTTCGGCGGCAATTGGTCTTACGCCATTTCTTCGTAAAGAGATAAAACCGGAAGCCCTAATCTCTCGTTCATATCTTCTTTTTTTACTTTTTTGAATTTGATTTTCTCTCCTTTACGGGTTTCTACCAGCAAATCGATATCGTATTTTGAGATTGCTTCGGATAAATAAGGAGCGAATTTTTCGTAGTTGTCATCGAAGTTGGCTGTCTGGCTTACAATTTCAAATGAAAAGTTCTCATTCAAAAATTGCTGAACATCTTTTACATGCATATTGGCACGGGCATTTTCGATATAAAGCGCTTTATTAAAGTCTTCTTTGTATTGCTCTGTTCCTAAATGCAATATTGGACATTTTTGGTTGGCTGCCAACTGAATCAAATATTGGTGAATTCGTTTTGTTTCTTGTTTATAAGAGTGTGTAAGAATGACCAATTTTACAGAGAAAACATCTATAATGCGTTTGAAAATTGGAGATGAAAGGCCATACTGGTTTTGTACTTTTATTTTACAATTTGGAGTATGCTCGATAATATAGCGACAAGTATCAAGTACTATTTCCTGACTAGGTGTAAGTCCGGTACGCATTTCGCGCAAATAGCCTGAAGAAGAAAAAGTATCCGGGGCATCAGCAACCATCATTAAAATGATTTCGCAACCTGATGATTTTGCCTGGCTTACTGCTGATTTTACAGCGCAAATAGTATCATCTTTTAAAGTCGTAGGTATAAGGAAATTTTTCATAAGTATAATCGTTTAGTTTATACATACAAAATAACTTCCCTAAAATTAGAAAGGACTTAATATAAAATTAGAACTTTCTAAGATTCAACATTAGAATTTTTAATGTTGTTCTTTTTGATTTTTGATTTATTAAAAACAATAGTTACAATAGTCCCTTTATTTTGTTCTGACTGTACTTGTATTTCACCATCGTGCATGCGAATGATTTTTGAGGCCAAAGGAAGCCCTAAACCATACCCTATATATTTAGTGGCTATTTTTCCTCTAAAGAAAGGCTCATACAAATGCGGAATATCTTCGGGAGGAATACCAATACCAATATCGTTAATCGCTATTTTAATCATTTCCTGATTGGCAGAAAGCGTTACAAAGACTTCATTATTATCAGAATACTTCACGCCATTGGTAACAATATTATTAATTGCCAGTTCTAAAAGAGGTTTATTGCACGGAATTAATAATAGATTAGAATCGTTTGGAGCGAAATTAAATTTCATACTCACACGATTATCAGGATAAATTTTATCTAAATCTGATTTTACATCCATTAATAATTCGTCGATTCTCGCGATATCCAATACTTGCTTTTTACCGTCGTAACCGGTTTGAGTAAGTTTTAGCAGGCTTTCTGTAAGGTTTCCTAATTTTGAAGCCTGGCTGTAAATATTTTCTAATGACTGAATATATTCTGATACTTCGCGTTCTTTAAGAAGCATAATTTCAGACTCAGCAATAATGGTGGTTATTGGCGTTTTTAATTCGTGCGAAGCGTTGTTGATAAAATTGGCCTGAATCTCAAAAGAGGTTTCTAAACGGTCCAGCATATCATTGAATGTTTCAGTAAGATCTGAGATTTCGTCTGAGTTTTTTACTTCCGGCAATCGGTTATGAAGATTAGAAGCACTAATTCTATTTACTTCTTTGGTAATTCTTGCTACGGGATTAATTACTCGTTTTGCAAGAAAGCGCCCTAAGAAAAAAGCCAGAAATATAAATCCGATACCGCCAAAAAGCATGATTTTTACAATATAAATTGTCGTTGTAGGGCCTTTTTGATCCCTTGCTCCCACAATTACAATGTATCTTTGACTTCTTTCTGTAAAAACCTGTCCTAAATAATATTTGTTATCTTTTTCAAAATAATCTTCTCCTGATTTTAGAACATTGGTATAAAATTCATTGGGTAAATTTAAGTTGGTATTGTAATCAAAACTATTGGCGCTGTTTATTTTAAGAACAAATTCTTCTTCTTCTATAAGTTCTTCCAGTCCGTCTTTTTTCAGGTTTTTATAATACTTGATTTTTTCAGGATCATTTTGAAAATGAATTGAAGCTACAATTTTGGCCCTGTCTTCTAATCGTTTTAAGAAATGATAACGATTGTTATCCTGAAACAAGACAAAGACAATAATACACAACAATAGTGTACTAAAGCTGGAAAGAGCTACATAAGTAAAAGTAATTTTTTTTCTTATATCCATTTTATGGTTTTATAACATAACCCAAACCTTTCATGGTATGAATAAGTTTGGTGGCAAAAGGTTTATCTATTTTTTTGCGCAGATAGGTAATATACACGTCAACAACATTGGTATTCATATCAAAATTAATATCCCAGACATTATCTAAGATTTGATCACGCGAAACAATCTGACCGCTATTTTTAGCTAAATAATACAGTAATTTAAACTCTTTGGCAGTTAAAACAATAGATTCTCCCTCTCTTTTTACCGTTTTAGCGCGGGCATTTATTTCTAAATCGCCTACCGTAATACTGTCGATCCTTTCTGTTTCCTGATGTGCTCTTCTGTGCAATGCATTTACCCTTGCGTCAAGTTCCCCAAATTTAAAAGGCTTAACCAAATAATCATCGGCACCGGCGTTAAGTCCGGTTACAATATTTTCTGAAGTTCCAAGAGCTGTTAAAAGCAAAACAGGCACAAAATTCTTGCTGGCACGCAGTCGTCTGCAAATTTCAATTCCGTTAATATCCGGTAACATTACGTCTAAGATTACAACATCAAAATTATAATTATGAAGCATTTCCAGGGCTGTTTTCCCATCCATTGCGACACTAACTTCGTTGTTGTTTTCAGCAAATCCTTTACGTAAAATAGATAAAAGATTTGGTTCGTCTTCGACTATAAGTAATTTCATATTATTAAGTGGTATGAAAAACAAAAATAGGGATTGAGTTTAAAAATATAAATCACAATAGTTATAAATTATGATTTAATTATGAACAATAGCTTTTAGCAACCATAAAAAAAGCACTCACAAATAGTGAATGCTTTTATATTTTTAAGGATGATTTATAGGGGGATTAAATTAGTTTTTAAAGTTAAAACTCAACACAGCACCTAAACCAAACTGATATGTACTTACATGATCCTGAACTGCAACCGGACCAAAATAATAGGACCAATAGTAACTATCTCCAACGGCTGCTGACATCGATTGTAAATAAGCATTGATATTTACAGAAACTGATTAAGCAGTTTTGATTTTTACGCCACCTTTTATATCCCAGGCAAAATAAGTTCCACTGCCGCTCTGAGGCGTTTCGAGAATACTAACCCTGGCACCAGCCCCCAGATAAGGCAATAAATTTGATCCTGTATCAAAATAATGGGTGAAATCTGCAAGGATAAAGTTAAATGCTCCTTTGTCTTTACCTGCATTTAACTGATTTCCTAAGGGGTCATCTAATGGTATTTTGACATCTGTTCTTAAATACTTTAACTCAACTGAGTTATTTGTCGAACAGAAATACTCAAATCCTGCACCGTATTGAAAACCATCTTCAATCGTTGCAGAATAACCGTCATAATCTAACTTATCTGAAAAGTTATAACCACCATACAAATTAAGAGAAAAAGACCTTGCATATTGTGCGTTCGCTCCTATCACCGACGGGAAAAGAACCAAAAAAAAACGTACTGTTTCATAATGTTTGTTTTTGAAAGTTAAATGAATTCCAAATTTAAGTTTTTCCCTTATAAAAATTAATTTTTTTTTTAAGATAAAATTCGTATATAAAACTCACAACAATGTAACATACATCAATTTACAATTTAAAATGTTTCGCCAGCATTTAGATAAAATCCTTTTGAATTATTCCCCCAGGCATAATCTACAATCAAATTGGTTCGTGTTTTTTTATCGATCAAAATGCGCAAGCCAAGACCCGCCGCTGGCTGAATTGACTTGAATAAGGAAATATTATTATCTACATTACTTGCCGTAACAAAGTTGGTAAAAACGGTACCGCTTATCATCTGGTCACAGGTAATTGGAAACCTGAATTCGGTTGAAAGATAGACTAAACCGTTTCCTCGAAATAATCCTTGTGTATAACCTTCTCCGCTTCGACTTCGCTGATCCCAGCCTATTGCAGGCAAATTCAGGTACGGAACTTTTCCTCTGGTTATAAATTGTCCGTAAGCCCAAAGTGCTAAAATGTATCTTTCATTTTTGCTCGAAAGGGGTATGAAATGGCGATATTCAGCGTATAAAACATTACTATATTCCTGATTATTAAACAAAACAGGATTAAAACGATAATTGATATTAGCAAACCAACCGCGGGTAGAATTTACCTGATTGTCTCTGGAATCGTATACTAAATTGAGGCTCACACCACTTAAAAAATATTCTAAATCATTAAATCCGTGTTTTTGACTGTAATTATAATGATAAGTATATTTTCCATTTTCTACATCCAGATCTTTATCTTTTATACTGGCATACCAGTCGAGATTTATTCCTCCGCCTACATAAAAATTTTTATACACTTCAAAAGAAACGGTTTGGTGAAACTTAAAATAATCATAATCCATAGGCTGCGCTAGCGAATCGATGCTAAAATTGTTCTCCTTGCTGTGGTGTGGGATTATATCTGT
This sequence comes from Flavobacterium sp. CSZ, assembly GCF_015350725.1. NCBI lineage: Bacteria > Pseudomonadati > Bacteroidota > Flavobacteriia > Flavobacteriales > Flavobacteriaceae > Flavobacterium > Flavobacterium sp. CSZ. Next base: position 77,513 of record NZ_JADKPQ010000008.1, on the reverse strand, counting down.
TCCTAGCCCGTAATTTGGCTGAGAAAAAATATATAGACGATAATCTCCGCTTAAAAAAATCTTGTTGTTATTGAGCAAGATATTATTCTTGGCATTTACCAGCCATTGTTTCTTTGTGGTATAGGTTATCCCCAGATTTGCGATGGAGTATTTATCTGATTCTAGTTTTCCTTTGAAAGTATATTGCGCTACTGCACCAAAAAAAAATCCGGTTGCAGGCTGAGAGCCAATTGCCGGAATAACAAGAAAAAAGTTGTTTTTTGAAGGTTTAGCTACAGATGCAGAATCTTTCTTTTTGAAGATTTCTAAAATGGTTCTTGTGGGACATAATTTCGGATTAACATTTTCTGTTTGTGCTATCGTTTTAAATGAAATAAAAAAGACTAACCCTAAGATTTTATAATGATGAAAATAATTATTTTTTAAAAATTTTATCATCTGAAAGTTTTAATTTTTCGAAATAACATTCAATCCTCACGTAAATATACATCTTATTTCCAACGTTTTACAATTCAATTTTAATAAAAAACAAAATTCTAAAACATAAAAAAAGCCGTCAATACAATTGACAGCCTTATAAACTTATAAGTCTTTTTTCTTATTTCGTGATAAATTTTGGATTGATAAGGTTATCTAGTGAGTAAATTTCATCCCATTTTTCCTGTGTGATTAGTTTTCTCTCTACTACAACAATGTCATGAACACTTTTATTCATTTTTAAAGCTTCTCCCGCGATACTGGCACTTACTTCGTAACCTAAAATTGGATTCAATTGTGTTACAATCCCAATGCTGTTCATTACCAAATTGTAACAATGATCTGTATTTGCGGTAATTCCAATGATACATTTATCAATCAAAGTCTGAATCGCGTTCGAAAGATAATCTAATGAAGTAAACATCGCAAAAGCGATTACAGGCTCCATTACGTTCAACTGCAATTGTCCCGCTTCAGCCGCCATAGTAACCGTTAAATCCTGACCTATTACATAAAAACAAGTCTGGTTTACTACCTCTGGAATTACAGGATTTACTTTTCCCGGCATGATAGAAGATCCTGGCTGACGTGCAGGCAAATTGATTTCGTTGAAACCTGTTCTTGGTCCCGAGCTCAATAATCGTAAATCGTTGCAGATTTTAGAAATTTTTACTGCTGTTCTTTTTAATGTTCCCATAATTTGAACGTAAGCTCCTGTATCTACTGTAGCTTCGATTAAATCAGGAGAAAGTGTCAACGGAATACCAACTTCTTTGGCTAAATAGTTCACGCAAATTTCAGGATATCCTTCAGGTGCGTTTACTCTTGTACCAATTGCGGTTGCTCCCATATTGATTTCGAGAACCAAACTCTGAGCTTCTTTTAATCTTCTAACATCTTCGCCTATTGTAGTGGCATACGATTTAAATTCTTGCCCTAAAGTCATCGGAACTGCATCTTGCAATTGGGTTCTTCCCATTTTAAGAACGCTTTTAAATTCTTGTCCTTTTGCAGCAAAAGCAACTTCTAAACCTTCTAATGTTTTAATAAAGCTTTCCATTTTCATATAAAGCGCAATTCTAAATGCCGATGGATAAGCATCGTTTGTAGATTGGGAACAATTGACATGATTATTGGGGTGCAAAAAATTGTAATCTCCTTTTTTATGTCCCAGATATTCCAGACCAATATTGGCAATTACCTCATTTACATTCATATTTACCGAGGTTCCTGCGCCACCCTGAATTAAATCGCTCACAAATTCCTGATCGAATTTACCAGCAATAACCTGATCACTTCCGTAACAGATGGCTTCGGCAATTTTTGGGTCAAGTGCACCACAATCTTTATTAGCCAAAGCTGCTGCTTTTTTTACATAGCCTAAAGCTTTAATAAATAAAGGTTCTTTCGAAATTGGAATTCCTGTAATATTAAAATTCTCTACAGCCCTGAAAGTTTGGATACCATAATACAAATGATTCGGAATATCTAATTCTCCTAAAAAATCATGTTCTTTTCTTGTTGATCCCATATAATATATGTGTTACGTTTTAACTTAAAAAATCACTGTAAAGCTACTGCGAAATACTATTATAATAAAACATTTCAAATTAAAAATCAATAATTTTTTACAAAAATAAAACCTTAAAATTAAACACTTATCATTTTAAATCCTTAAAAATATCATATTCATAAAAAAACCATGAGTAAAAACCGTCTTAATTTAGAACAAATACAATCTTAACCGGCCTGTTTTCCTGAAAAAAATTCCTCTTTAAAACTAAAAAATTAACACCATTTTGTAGATAATTAATGCAACGTAATTATTATCTTTTCACCCTCAAATAATCATCAAAAATTACCTTGAAAAAAGAGTCTGAATATTTCCTTGATAAAGAATACGATACCATTACTTATGGTAGAGATGATGTGAATTTTAAGGATTTTGAATGTTGCGTTTTCAATAATTGTAATTTTTCGGCCTGTACTTTTTTAGCCGTTACTTTTATTGATTGTGTTTTTAACGATTGTATTTTTAATGAGGCTAAAATAAATTATGTCTCTTTTAGAACAGCAACTTTTAACCGATGCGAAATCAAAGAAGTGAATTTTGCCATGTGCGACAAACTCATTTTTGAAGTTCATTTTTATGATTGCATTCTGGATTTTTCGAAGTTTTATACCTTAAAGATCAAAGGAACTACGTTTACCAATTGTAGCTTAATTGCAGTGGATTTTATGGCTACAGATCTTACAAGCGTTTTTTTTGATCATTGCGATTTATACCGCTCAGAATTTGATAAAGCCATCGCTAACAAAGCCGATTTTAAAACGAGTTATAACTACACCATTGATCCATCAAAAACTAAACTAAAAAAAGCTGTTTTTGCTTTGAAAGAATTAAAAGGTTTACTGTTTAAGCATGATGTGATTGTGAGTTAAAAAAATAAAAAAAGCCAGTTATAAAACTGACTCTTGATTAATATTTTTTACTTGGGAAATTTATCCTATTTATTGTACTATTTTATCTTTATACTTTCAGCGATTTTTGTGTACTCACTAAAATGAGTATATTTTTTTGATATGTCAGTTCCTAAAAATTGAATTATACCTTTTGGTGTTTGCTTTATATACTGATACATTTTTAATTCTTTTCCTTCAAAAACCCCAGACATTTCAACTTTTATAATTTCATTTACACCTTCTTTACATTTTTCTTCAGAGATCACCTTTATTTTAATATTTTTCTCTTTATAAATATTATTTCCATATTTATATATCAATTTATCACTGTAAGTTTTTAAATCAAAGCCATTAAGATTATTGGGTAAAACTCCAATTAAAAAATTATTTATGTAGATCCCATTACCAACTAATTGTTCTTTACCAATAGTATATGTACCAAAATTACTCATGACATTTAATAACTCAAATTCTGATTTTTTTAAATCAACATCATAAAATAAATTATCACTAATATTTACTTTGATATTCTTATCATAATATGTACTTAAAACTAAATCTGTTATTTCCTTTCTTTCTTTTTCATCATTTGGAAAAACTCCCATAACTAAAACTGAAAAAGAAGTATCTCCAAAGGCAAGAATTATTTGCTCTGAATCATTATTTTGAGGAGCAAGAACAAAATAAGCATCATAAAGTCCTAATTTTAATTCTTTCTTTACTCTTGTTCTTCCGCCTTGCTTTTCTAGCTCATCAATTTTATTACTTATTTTAATAACAGACTTATGATAGTCTTGGTTTGGAATTTCAATAACTTGAAAATAATTTTTCGAATCTTTTTGAAATCTTTTTAACTCATTATAATATATATAATCTTTAGATTCATTTATCAATATTTTTGTGCCTTTTACATTTACTTTATTTTCAATGTTTGAAACTTTAATTTGATCAGGAATATTTATTGATTGCGCTGAACTTTCACAACTAAAAATTGAAATTATGAACAAAAATACTATTGCGATATACCTCATTTATTTTGTATTTATTTTTAACTTTTTAAATCTATTCAACGCCAAATCTACAAACGAATCGAACACATAAAAAATTAAAAAATCACAGCTTTTTCTTCATTACATAATCTTCCATCAAATAACCATTTCCAATATTGATATTTACTTCATCAATGATTTCAAAGCCTATTTTTTTATAAAAACCCAGAGCCGAATTAAATCGATTTACATTTAAGAATAAGGCTGTTGAATTATTTTCCAAAGCTAATTTTCCAATTTTGTCAATAACTTTTTTACCAATTCCTTTTCCTTGTGTTTCCGGCAAAAGATATATTTTATGGATTTTAGTTATTGCTTCTTCGTTATAATGATGTTCAATTCCGACAAAACCTATATTAGTTTCATCTTCATCAATCATATAAAATAATTGTATTTTTTTATTGTATTGTTCGTTTAAAGCTTCAGTAGAATAAAAAAGACCCAACATATAATCCAATTGTTCTTTTGATAGGATTTCACCGTAAGTAATTGGCCATGTAATATTTACTATATTCTGAATTTGCTTAATATCGTTTATGGTTGCTGCTGTAATCGTAATCATAATTCTATGTAAAATGCTTTTTATTATTTAGTAAAAATTTGATTTTCCTGTTCGCTTACGCGGATAAAAGTCGTTCGTTTTGTCAATTCTTTTAATCTCGAAGCGCCTACATAAGTACATGTGCTTCGTAAACCTCCTAAAATGTCTAAAACTGTATTAATAGCCTGACCTTTATAAGGAACCTGAACTGTTTTTCCTTCGCTGGCTCTGTATTCTGCAACTCCTCCAACATATTTATCCATTGCCGTTGTAGAACTCATTCCGTAAAATTGTTTGAATTTTTCGCCGTTTATTTCGATCAGTTCTCCTCCACTTTCAGTATGCCCTGCAAGCATTCCGCCCAACATAACAAAATCTGAGCCTGCACCAAAAGCTTTAGCAACATCTCCGGGAGTTTTACATCCGCCATCGCTTATAATATGTCCGCCTAATCCATGCGCAGCATCGGCGCATTCTATAATCGCCGAAAGTTGCGGATATCCTACGCCTGTTTTTACACGCGTTGTACAAACTGAACCAGGACCAATTCCCACTTTTACGATATCGGCTCCAGCCAATAATAGTTCTTCGACCATTTCCCCTGTCACAACATTTCCGGCAATAATGACTTTATCAGGAAATTGTTTTCGGGTTTGTTTTAAAAACTGAACAAAATGTTCTGAATAACCGTTTGCTACATCAATACAAATAAATTTAAGCAAAGGATTTGCAGTTATAATTTGGCTGATTTTAGCAAAATCTTCTTTTCCTGTTCCTGTACTAATAGCGATATAATCGTAAAAATCAGGTGTGACATTTTTCAGGAAATCATTCCATTCTTCTAATGAATAATGCTTATGAATTGCTGTAAAAAGCTTTTCTTTAGCCAGAACCTGTGCCATTTCAAAAGTCCCCACCGTATCCATATTGGCTGCTATAATAGGAATTCCTGTCCAGATTGTGGTAGAATGCAAAAATTTAAAATTTCGCTCCAGCGAGACTTCAGATCTGCTTTTTAGTGTAGATCTTTTTGGTCGAATCATTACATCTTTAAACCCTAATTTCAGATCTGTTTCAATTCTCATGGCTTTAAGTTTTGGTTACTCTCAAATATAAGGAATTTTAGATTGCTGATTTTGGATTTTAGATTATTAAAACTTTGCGCTTAATTTTGGCCACGGATAACACGGATTCGCTATCGCGAAAACACGGATTGATACGGATTTTTATTTCCTCTACTTTTTTATTTCACAGAGATTCACCGAGAATGCACTGAGATTCACAAAGCTTTCTTTAATTTTGGAATTTGGAATTTTAAAAATTGGAATTTTAATTTCACTATCCATGAATCGTTTCTCCTTTTCCGTAATTGGTAATGATCGATTCTTCATAGGCTAACCATTCTCTCCAACGTTTTTCAACATCGATTCCTACTCCGTATTTTCTGGCGTAAGTGATGAAAGTAGTGTAATGTCCTGCTTCGCTTTCCATTAATTCTCTATAAAAAACAGCTAATTCTTCGTCCTGAATATTTTCAGATAAAACTTTGAAACGTTCGCAGCTTCTGGCTTCGATCATTGCTGAAAAGAGTAATCTTTCGACTAAACCTGAGACTCTGCTGCCGTCTCCGCTTTTCTTCATATATAAATACAATTCATTTACATAATCGTCTTTGCGTTCGCGGCCTAGTTTTAATCCTCTTTTGATGATGATATTGTGAACCTGCTCAAAATGATCGATTTCTTCTTTGGCTAAAGCCAATAAATCTTTTACCAAATCCTGATGTTCAGAGTTATTGGTAATAATAGTAATCGCGTTTGTTGCTGCTTTTTGTTCGCACCAAGCGTGATCTGTCAGTATTTCTTCAATATTTTTTTCTACTATATTTACCCATCTTGGGTCTGTTGGCAATTGTAATCTTAATACGCCCATTTCTAAAGTTATGAGTTAAAAGTTATGAGTTATAAAAGCAAAAATCGAAAGTCAAAATAAGACTTTTGACTTTCGATTTTAAAACTTTAAGACTTATCTTAATTAATATACGAAAATCGGTCTTTCGCTCATCATTTCGTTTACTTCGTTAGCTACTTCTTCAATAACTGCTTCATTTGTATGATCAGCTAATACTTTATCGATAAGTGCTACGATAGTTTCCATGTCTTCTTCAACTAAACCACGAGTTGTGATTGCAGCTGTTCCTACACGAATTCCTGAAGTTACAAATGGTGATTTATCATCAAATGGAACCATATTTTTATTTACAGTGATTTCTGCTTTTACTAATGCATTTTCAGCTTCTTTACCAGAAATATTTTTATTTCTTAAGTCAATAAGCATCATATGGTTATCAGTTCCGCCAGAAATAATTTGGTATCCTCTTTTTACAAAAGCATCTGCCATAGCGTTTGCATTTTTTTGCAATTGCATAGCATAAGTAAAGAACTCATCTTTTAATGCTTCACCAAAAGCAACCGCTTTAGCAGCGATAATGTGCATTAAAGGTCCTCCTTGGTTTCCAGGGAAAACAGCAAGATCTAATAAAGATGACATCATTCTGATTTCTCCTTTTGGAGTTTTTAATCCTTGTGGGTTTTCGAAATCTTTACCCATCAAGATCAAACCTCCACGTGGTCCGCGCAAAGTTTTATGAGTTGTTGTAGAAACAATATGACAATGAGGAATTGGGTCATTCATTAATCCTTTCGCAATAAGACCTGCAGGATGTGAAATATCAGCAAACAAAATAGCTCCAACGCTGTCAGCAATTACTCTGAAACGCTCAAAATCCATATCACGAGAATACGCTGATGCTCCTGCGATGATTAATTTTGGCTGCTCTTTAGTTGCAATTTCCTGAATTTTATCGTAGTCTAAACGACCAGTCTCAGCATCTACACCATAAAAAACTGGACGGTATAAACGACCTGAAAAGTTTACAGGAGAACCGTGAGTCAGGTGACCACCGTGAGATAAGTCGAAACCTAATATAGTATCACCAGGATTTAAACACGCATGGTAAACTGCTGTATTGGCCTGAGATCCTGAGTGAGGCTGAACGTTTGCATATTCAGCACCAAATAATTCTTTAGCTCTGTCGATTGCAATTTGCTCAATAACGTCAACTACTTCACAACCTCCGTAGTATCTTTTGCCAGGATATCCTTCGGCATATTTGTTAGTTAAAACAGAACCAGCTGCTTCCATTACCTCATCACTTACAAAATTCTCTGAAGCGATAAGTTCTAATCCGTGAATTTGTCTGTCTTGTTCCTCTAGTATAAGGTCAAAAATTTGTTCGTCGCGTTGCATTTTTTCGTTTTTCGTTAATTTCCTGCAAAAATACAAAAAAACGTTTGTCAAACTGCTAGATTATGATATATTTGACATAGAATTTTTCAACAAAATAATTAACATTCACATGCCAATAACCGCTAACGATACCAAAAGAAAATCATGGTTAGAAGTGCCAGAAAATAGCGACTTCCCTATTCAAAATATTCCTTTCGGTGTATTTCTTACCAAAGAAAATGTCGTTACAGTAGGAACACGAATTGGCGACCACGCTATAGATTTAGGGGCTCTACAACAATTAAACTATTTTTCAGGAATAGATTTAACTGATGATATGTTCATGCAGGATACGCTTAATGATTTTATTTCTGACGGAAAAAAGACATGGCGTTTAGTTCGAAATCGCATTGCTGATATTTTCGACGAAACTAATCCACAACTAAGAGATTCAACAAAAGATCGCGATATTGTTATTTTTAAAATCGACGATGTAGAGATGCAATTACCTGTATTAATAGGTGATTATACGGACTTTTACTCTAGTAAAGAACACGCTACGAACGTTGGAAAAATGTTCCGCGATCCTGAAAATGCTTTATTACCAAACTGGTTGCATATACCTGTAGGTTATCACGGTAGAAGTTCTACTATTGTTCCGTCCGGGATTCCGGTTCACCGACCAATGGGACAAACTTTACCGGCCGGAGAAAAATATCCTGTTTTTGGACCTTCTCGATTGGTAGATTTTGAATTGGAAACTGCTTTTATTACAACCGATGTGAATATAATGGGAGAAAATATCCCAACTTACGAAGCCGAGGATTATATCTTTGGGATGGTTTTACTGAATGACTGGAGCGCACGCGATATCCAGAAATGGGAATATGTGCCGCTAGGACCATTCTTAGCTAAAAACTTCGCAACATCAATATCTCCGTGGATTGTAACAATGGATGCTCTTGAACCTTTTAGAACCAAAGGCCCTAAACAAGATCCTTCGCCATTACCTTATTTACAGACTAAAGGGAAAAAAGCTTTTGATATTCATCTTGAAGTTTCTATTAAACCTGAAGATGCAGAAGAAACGGTAGTTTCTAAATCAAACTTTAAATATTTATACTGGTCCATGAGCCAACAATTAGCACATCATACTTCTAATGGGTGTCGTGTGAATTCTGGTGATATGATGGGTTCAGGTACTATATCTGGTCCAACTCCGGATAGTTTTGGTTCTATGCTGGAATTAACCTGGGGAGGAAAAAATCCTTTGAAATTAAATGACGGAAGCGAACGTAAATTTATCGAAGATAATGATACGGTAATTATCAGAGGTTTTTGCGAAAATGCCGAAGTACGTCTTGGTTTTGGAGAAGTTGCCAGCCAACTTTTACCACCATTTATCAGACCATGAAGAGCAGATAAAATAGCTGAATAATACAAAACCTCGAAATCACTTTCGAGGTTTTTTGTTTTTTTTTGCCACAGATTAAAATGATTAAAATGATTTTTTCTCATTTTTAGATCCTACAATCCTGGTAGTTATTGGGAACCAATTCGCAAAGTTTTATTTGAATTGCTTCATTTTAGCTGGAGCATAATTTTAAGTATAAAAAGGCTTTAGCCAAATTCTTATTTGGCTAAAGCCTTGTAGATTGACTTTATTTTCCTCCAGTTAAGACTGGAGGCTATTTAATAAATTTTAAAACTTTGCACCTCTGCGACTTTGCCGAGATTATTTTTTACGCAAAACAAAAAAACTTAGTGTCTTTGTGCCTTCGCGGCTAAACCTATGCCGGAATCTGCTGACTCAAACAATGTAAAGTTCCAAATCCCCAGATAAAATCGATACAACTAATACCGATTACTTCTCTGTCAGGGAAACATTCTGATAATATGTTTAGTGCAGCTCTGTCGTTGCTGTCATTAAATGTTGGTACTAAAACACAATTATTCAAAATTAAGAAGTTTGCATAACTTGCCGGTAATCTTAAATCTTCAAAATCTACACGTTTTGGCATTGGCAATGCTACAATTGTTGGAGATTTCCCGTCTTCTAATTTTGCATTTTGCAAACGTTTCAGATTATCTTGTAATGGTTTATAATTAGCGTCATTTTTATCCGTTTCAACAATCGTTACAATTGTATCTTCATTTACAAATCGGCATAAATCGTCGATGTGTCCGTGAGTATCATCTCCTTCTATTCCGTCTCCAAGCCAGATTACGTTGGTAACTCCAAGATATTCTTTAAATACCGCTTCGTAATCTTCTTTGGTGAAATTTTTATTTCGAACCTGAATAGATGGATGCATCAAACATTCTTCAGAAGTCAACAAAGTTCCTCTTCCATTTACATCAATTGCACCGCCTTCTACTATTACCGGTTTTCCTTTATAGATCACCTGAGTTAACGGAACATCTATAAAATCGGCAATTTTACCTGGAACAAATTTATCTAACTGATAGTTTTTGTATTTCGCCCAACCATTAAAATTAAAATTCAACGCTTCTCTTTTCGAACCATTTTTTACTACAATTGGCCCTGAATCACGCATCCAGCTTCTGTTGGTTTTATGAATGATGAAAGATACATTGGCAATATTTACACGCGCTCTTTCAAGCATTTCAGCTACTTTTTCTTTTAGTTTTTCATCGGCTACGACCAAAAAAACAGTTTCAAAAGTGGCTACTTTTTTAATAAATTCTACAAAAGCCCATTGAACAGCTTCGTATTTTCCTGGCCAGTCGTTACCATTATGTGGAAAACACAATACGATTCCTTGTTGTTTTTCCCATTCTGCTGGAAATCTTCTATTATTTGTTGACATAAAGAGGTTCTAATTTTGAAAGTGTACAAAGATAAGCATTCGGAAGGATTATAAAATAGCAGACGCAAAATGATATTAATTTTAGATAAATTATCTGATAAAAATTAAGTTAAAGATTAAATAATACAGCCTTAATATAGGACCAATATCTGCTAATTACATTTGGCAAAATTAAAAAACAAAAAAATGAAGAAACTAAGTATTACATTATTAGCCGCTTTATCTATAATGGTGAGCTGTAATAATAATGATGAGAATTCAAGCAACCCGGAACCTGAAGTTGTTGTAAATGAAAATCCGGCATCTTTTAAAGAAATAGGCTCTATCACTATTGGCGGCGAAGGAGCTGCAGAGATTACAGCTTTCGATGAAAAAACAAAAAAACTTTTTACAGTAAATAATAGCGGAACCAACCAAATTGATGTAATTGATTTATCTGATCCGACAAAACCAACTAAAATTGGAAAAATCGACTTAACTCCTTATGAAGGCGCTTCTAATAGTGTTGCTGTATTTGACGGAAAATTAGCCGTGGCCTTAGAATCTACAGTAAACAAACAAGGAAACGGAAAGGTTGTTGTTTTTAATACTACTGATTATAGTTTAATCAAACAAATCACTGTTGGCGCATTGCCGGATATGATTACTTTTTCACCTGACGGAAAATATATTATGACCGCTAATGAAGGTGAACCAAGTACAGATTATTTGCAAGATCCAAACGGAACGATTTCTATTATCGAAATTGCTAATAATTATGCCGTTACAACTTTAGATTTTGCCTCTTTTGCCAGTCAGTCTGCTGCTTTGCAAAAAGAAGGTTTTAGAGTTTCTAAATTCGCTAAAAGTTTTGCTCAGGATATTGAACCTGAATATGTAACCATTTCTGATGATTCTAAAACTGCATGGGTAACATTGCAGGAAAATAATGGTGTAGCAAAAGTAGATTTAACTTCTAAAACTATTACAGCTATTTATCCTTTAGGTTTTAAAGATTTTAATACTGCAGAAAATGCTATTGCTGTAAGTGACAAAAATGAAACAGCTGTTTTTAGTCCATGGAAAGTAAAAGGTATGTATATGCCAGACGGAATTAGTCATTTTTCTGCCAATAACGTCCCTTATTTTGTTACAGCAAACGAAGGTGATGCCAGAGAATATACAGCTTATAGTGATATTAAAAGAATGAAAGACATGAAGCTTGATCCAACTGTTTTTCCTGATGCTGCAACTTTAAAACTAGAAACCAATTTAGGAAGATTAAATCTAATTACCGATACGGGTGATACTGATGGCGACGGAGATCTTGACGAAATGGTAGCTTTTGGAGCGCGTTCTTTCTCGATCTGGAACGGAAATACCGGAAAAATTGTTTACGACAGTAAAAATGATCTTGATAAAAAATCAAATGATTTTGGAACTTATGACAATAAACGCAGTGATGATAAAGGCTCAGAACCGGAAGCTGTCGTAGCAGTTAAGATGGGAAGTCAGAATATTCTGTTTGTTGGCTTAGAAAGATCAGATGTTTTCATGACTTATGATGTAACCAATCCTGCGTCGCCACAATATTTGCAAACAGTAAAAACAGGTGATGCTCCTGAAGGAATATTATTCATTCCGGCTTCTAAAAGTCCAAATAAGAGAAGTTTGTTAGTCGTTAGTAGTGAGGGAGATGGAACGGTAAAAATCTACCAGCCAGCATTAAAATAACTTTCACATTTACAATTTTAAAAGGGAGCTAAATTTATATTTAGCTCTTTTTTTTGCCCCAAATTTTTGTTTCTTTTAACGTATTTACATAAATAAAACCCAAAAGGTGGGAATTATGTAAGACCAAATAGAACACATTCTAGAACTCGTAGTATAATTTTGTCCTGAGTTTAAAAAGAAAAACTTATAATAATCAATTAAATTAAAATTTGGATATCATGAAAAAGAAATTAGCTTCAGTATCACTTTTACTACTAACATTTGCTGCGGGTGCACAAAATATGGCAACGACATCAGCTCAACCTACAATTGAAAAACCTGCTTACAATAAATGGTCTTTAGAATTAAATGGTGGTTTAAACAAACCTCTTAGAGCAATAACTCCTGGTTACTCTACAGAAACTGCTAGTCCGTTTCACGCAGATTTAGGTGTAAGATATATGTTTAATCCTAAATTTGGTTTGAAACTGGATGTTGGATATGATCAATTTCAGGAACGCGACAACACGCCTGAATTCGATAGCAAATATTACAGAGCAAGTTTACAAGGGGTAATTAACCTTGGTAGAGCTTTAAACTTTGAAACCTGGACAAACACTTTTGGTTTATTAGCACATGGTGGTTTTGGTGTTTCTCAATTAAGCAATGATGACGGTTTTGACGGAAAAGATTACATGGCTCATGGAATCATGGGATTAACTGGACAAGTTAGATTAAGTAACAGAATCGCTTTGACAGGAGATCTTACAGGTATTGTTAACGGAAGACAAAATCACAATTTTGATGGTCACGGAGTTCCAACTACTGGTTCATTAGATGGTGTATTATTAAATGCTTCTGTTGGTTTGACTTTCTACTTAGGTAAAAACGAAAAACATGCTGACTGGTATTCTGAAGAAAATGAAAGATTAAACCAATTAGAAAACAGAGTTACTACAATCGAAACTGGTCTTATTGATACTGATAAAGATGGTGTTGCAGATCTATACGATTTAGAGCCTAATACTGTTTCCGGAGTTGCTGTAAATACTAAAGGACAATCTATTGATACTAACCAAAATGGTGTTCCGGATGAATTAGAAAGTTACTTAGACAAAACTTATGTTAGACAAGGTAGCCAAACTGCAACAAACAATACTGTTGAAGAATTGATCAATGGAGGATATGTTAATGTTTATTTTGACTTTAACTCTTCTAAACCAACAAATGCTTCTTTATCTGGTGTTGACTTCTTAGTGAAATACTTGAAAAACAATCCAGGAAAATCTGCTGATATCGTAGGATATGCTGACGAAATTGGAAGTTCAAGCTACAACACTGAATTATCAAGAAAAAGAGCTGAAGCTGTGAAAAAAGTAGCTCAAAATGCTGGAATTGATGCATCAAGATTAAATGTAATTGCTAACGGTGAAGATACTTCTGTGAACAAAGATTCTAAAGAAGCTCGTCAAATCGTAAGAAGAGTTACTTTTAAAGTAAAATAATCTTAATTATATATTTCTAAAAAATCTGCTTGGGAAATTTCTCAAGCGGATTTTTTTTTGCTTTAAGAATAAAAAAAAGGACGAAATGTAGATTTCGTCCTTTTCTGTTTTTTTTATAAAGATCACTCTTAATTAGTCAATCGCTCTTTTTGTGATATCACCAAAAGCATCGATTCTTCTGTCTCTGAAAAATGGCCAGTTCTGACGTACATTTTCCTGTAGATCCAAATCAACCTCAGCAATTAGAATTTCTTCCTGATCGTGAGAAGCCTGTGCTAAAATTTCACCTTGTGGCCCTGCAATAAATGAAGCTCCCCAAAACTGAATTCCTTCTGTTCCTTCGATATATTTTTCTAAACCAATTCTGTTTGCAGCGGCAACAAAAACTCCGTTTGCTACAGCGTGACCTTTCATTACGTTCATCCAGGCACCGTATTGGTTTTCTCCATATTGTTCTTTTTCTTTTGGATGCCATCCAATTGCAGTTGGGTAAAACAATACCTCTGCTCCTTTTAATGCTGTAATACGTGCTGCTTCCGGATACCATTGATCCCAACAAATAAGGGTTCCAATTTTTCCTTTTTTAGTTTCGATTGCCTGAAAACCTAAATCACCCGGAGTAAAATAGAATTTCTCATAGAAATGAGGATCATCCGGAATATGCATTTTACGGTATAGTCCAGCTTCTGTTCCATCAGTATCAATGATATAGGCACTATTGTGGTAAATTCCAGCCATTCTTTTTTCGAAGAAAGGAACGATGATCACTACTCCTAATTCTTTTGCCAATTCGCTAAAAGCAATAAAGGAAGTGCTGTAAAGTGGCTCTGCTAATGCAAAATTGTCTACATCTTCGCTTTGGCAAAAATAATGACTGCTATATAATTCAGGCAACAAGATTACTTCTGCTCCTTTACTGGCAGCATCTTTTACCCAGCTGATACATTTTTTAAGATTATTTTCAGCAACGTCGTTAAGATTTAACTGAATAACGGCGATTTTATATTTTCTTTTCGGCATGACATAAAATTTAGAGTGCAAAAATAGTAATTTTTAAAGGAATGGCAAAGGGTTGTTATTAACCGAAAAGTTTGCCAAAGAATGAGTCCCGATGTTTGCTTCGTAATTCATAAAATTTATTACTTCTTAATTTCACCCGATTTATATTATCAATCATAACGAGACTTTCATAAATAAAAAAAACCATTTTACAAATATTTGTAAAATGGTTTCTAACCAAAAATTTATCTCTAAATAGCCTAATTATTCGATAACCACTTTTTTAGTTACGAATTCCTTATCTGATTTTTTGAATTTAAATTCAAAAGTTCCTTTTACTGCTGATTTGAATTTGTAAACAGTTTTCTTAGGATTCGGAACTTGTAGTGTGCAAACTTCCGACGGGTCCTTTACCTCAACTTGTAATCCTTTTACATCATTTATGTATGTCTCACTAAATTTACTGAATTCTGCGCAAGCATTGTCTGCTACAAAAGTGATATCATAACTCAATTCTTCGTTTATTTTTCCAGTTGCAGGACCGGTTATTTCTGTTACAGATGCTACTTTTACAACCGGGTTAGGTCCGCTTGGTTTATCATCATCATTACTGCAAGATATCAATACTGTTGCTAGAAATAATACTACAAATACTGATTTGAATTTAAAATTTTTCATATAAAATAATAATTAATTGTTAATTACTATGAAGATGCAAAAGAGTTGCATTGGTTGCTTTAGTAATTTGTTAAATAATTACATAAAAATAATAAACAATTAAATATCAAAAACTTAACAGAATAAAAAAATTCACAAAACAACAGTTATTTCTGATAAAAATTAAATTTCCGGGTATAACCCCGATAGAAAAGGTATCCTTTTTATCCGTTTTTTAACGGCTAAAAAGATATAGTGTATAACGGGACAAGTGGTGTTTTTAAAATAATTATTTTTGCTTCTAAAAAAAAAAAAAAAAAACACCATTCGCCGCGACGAATAGTGTTTTGATATTTATATATTTAGGAGCTGTTATGCGATTTCTTTCTTTTTAAATATTTTTTTGAGTAGGTTTACAAATCCTAAAACTACAATTCCTAAAGCCAGACCAATTACAAACTCTTTTATAATAGAAGGAATATTAATTTTTGGCATTAAATGATGAAAAAATGGGATATAATGCACAAAGATTCCGCCTGCTACCAGAATTAAAGCTATGGTACCAATTACAGATAAACTTTTAATGACTATTGGAAGGGCTTTTACTAATATATTACCAATAAAATTTGATATACTTTTTTCGCTTTTACTAAATTTAATTAGTTTATAACCTGCTTCATCCATTCTAACAATAAGAGCAACAATACCATATACACCAATAGTTGCAATTAAGGCAATTATCGATGTTACAATGATTTGCTGTATAAGCGGCTCCTCAATTACTGTACCCAGGGCAATAATTACAATCTCTACAGATAAAATAAAATCGGTAATGATAGCTGATTTTACTTTTCCTTTTTCTGCTTCCAGAATTTCTTCTTCGGTTAAAGTTTCGGCTGTTATACCTGCTGATTCTTCATGGCTGTGCGGAAATATGAATTCATAGATTTTTTCGGCTCCTTCATAGGCCAAAAATAATCCTCCAAGTACAAGAATGACAATGATTGCAACTGGCAAAAATGCACTTAATAAAAAGGCTATTGGTAAAATAATTATTTTATTAAGGAGCGAACCTTTACTGATTGCCCACAATACCGGAAGCTCTCGTGATGAGGCAAAGCCAGAAGCTTTTTCAGCATTTACTGCCAAATCATCACCTAAAATTCCGGCCGTTTTTTTTGCTGCAATTTTACTCATTACTGCAACATCATCCATAATTGCTGCAATATCATCTAATAGTACGAAAAAACCTGATGCCATTATATTTTATTTGGTTTTAAAAACTGTGTAATTCATTGACATTGAGTATTCAATTTAATGCACACGTTTGGTTATTTATAGGCGCTAATCTAAGACTTTTTTTGTTTATTTTTTAGTCTAAAATTAACTACATTGCCCTAAAAGCACCCAAATAATTATAAAAACGAAAATAGTACCAAAACATCCTCCGCCTAATTTTTTTGCTCCGTAACCTGCTAGTAATCCTCTGAAAATATTGTTCATAGTGTTTATTTTTTTATGATTTGTAAATAAATTTGCGAACGTAAAGTTCTCACTTTAATCCCTGAATCTATTTATATGACTTTAAAAAAAAGTTTCATGATTTACGGATTTGATATTTTTATAAAAAAAAGCACCAGTCTTTCGACTGATGCTTTTTCAAAAATATTAAAATCAAAAAACATTATTTTTCAATATGGGTTTGGTTTCTAAAGACCAATTGCCCATCGAAAGCATCTAATAAAATAATGCTGTCTGTAGTGATGTTTCCTGCCAAAATTTCTTTCGACAATTGATTCAGCACTTCTCTTTGCACGACACGTTTTACTGGTCTTGCACCAAACTGCGGGTCGTAACCTTTATCAGATAAATACTTAATCGCTTCCGGAGTTGCATCCATAGCAATACCTTGTAAAGCCAACATTTTTGTAACGCTCTTAAGCTGTAAACTCACAATTTTAGAAATATTCTCAACTGTTAGAGGTGTAAACATTACGATTTCGTCGATACGGTTTATAAACTCCGGACGAACGGTTTGTTTCAACAATCCTAAGACTTCTGTTTTTGCAGCTTCTGTAGCCGCTTCAACACCACCTTTTAAGTTCTCAAATTTCTCTTGTATGATATGACTTCCCATATTGGATGTCATGATGATAATTGTATTTTTAAAATCAGCCAGACGTCCTTTGTTATCTGTTAAACGACCTTCATCTAAAACTTGCAATAGAATATTAAACGTATCCGGATGCGCTTTTTCGATCTCGTCTAACAAAATTACAGAATATGGTTTTCTACGTACGGCTTCCGTCAACTGACCACCTTCGTCATAACCTACATATCCTGGAGGCGCACCTACCAAACGACTCACGCTGTGACGCTCCTGATATTCACTCATATCGATACGCGTCATGGCGTTTTCATCATCAAAAAGATATTCGGCCAGGGCTTTTGCAAGCTCGGTTTTACCCACTCCGGTTGTTCCTAAAAATAAGAAAGTTCCAACTGGTTTTTTCATGTCCTGTAAACCTGCACGGCTTCTACGAACGGCATCACTCACGGCTTCAATGGCCTCTTCCTGCCCTACTACACGTTTATGTAATTCGTCTTCAAGATGCAATAGTTTTTCGCGTTCTGTCTGAAGCATTTTCATCACAGGAATTCCTGTCCATTTTGCTACCACTTCTGCGATATCTTCGCGGGTTACTTCTTCTTTAATCAAAGAAGTTCCGGATTGATATTCCTGCAATTGTTTTTGTAAAACATCAAGACGTTCTTGCGCTTCTTTAATTTTTCCGTAACGAATTTCAGCTACTTTTCCGTAATCACCCTCACGTTCTGCACGTTCAGCTTCGTATTTAAAGTCTTCTATTTCCTGTTTTACAGTTTGAATTCCGTCAACAACATCTTTTTCTGATTTCCATTTTGCATAAATTTCGTTGCGTTCTTCTTTCAAGTTCGCCAAATCCATGCGCAGGATTTTAAGTTTGCTTTCTTCTTTTTCACGTTTAATGGCTTCGATCTCAATTTCAAGCTGCATGATTTTACGATCCAAAACATCTAATTCCTCCGGTTTTGAATTGATTTCCATACGCAGTTTAGAAGCTGCTTCGTCCATTAAATCGATGGCTTTGTCCGGTAAGAAACGGTTCGTAATATAACGTTGCGAAAGTTCAACTGCTGCAATAATCGCCTCATCCTTAATTTGAACTTTATGATGCGTTTCGTACTTTTCTTTGATTCCACGCAAAATAGAAATCGCACTTTCAGTATCCGGTTCATCAATTAAGATTTTTTGAAAACGACGCTCCAGCGCTTTATCTTTCTCAAAATATTTTTGATATTCGTCTAATGTTGTTGCACCAATCGCTCTTAACTCTCCACGAGCCAAAGCTGGTTTAAGGATATTGGCCGCATCCATTGCTCCTTCTCCTCCACCGGCGCCTACAAGCGTATGAATCTCATCGATAAATAAAACGATATCACCTTCGGCGGCTGTAACCTCTTTTACAACGGCTTTTAATCGTTCTTCGAATTCTCCTTTAAATTTAGCTCCGGCAATCAGCGCTCCCATATCCAGTGAGAAAACGATTTTATCTTTTAAGTTTTCAGGCACGTCACCATCAACGATTCGGTGTGCCAATCCTTCAGCAATAGCAGTTTTACCAACTCCTGGCTCTCCTATTAGCATTGGGTTATTTTTTGTTCTACGCGTTAAAATCTGTAATACACGACGGATTTCTTCGTCACGGCCAATAACCGGATCCAGTTTTCCGTTACGTGCTAATTCGTTTAGGTTTTTAGCGTATTTATTTAAGGAATTATAGTTCTCTTCGGCCGAAGCAGATGTCACCCTTTCTCCTTTACGAAGTTCTTCAATCGCTGCTTTAAGACCTTTTCCTGTAACTCCCTGATCTTTTAAAATCTGAGAAACTTTGCTTTTTGAGTCGAAAATTGCCAAAATCAAATGCTCAATAGAAACATACTCATCGTTCATTTTTTGAGCGATAATCTCCGCTTCATTCAAGGCTTTATTAGCATCTCTGGAAAGCAAAATATCACCTCCTGAAACCTTTGGAAAGCTCTGAATCGTACTATCTAATATTTGTAAAAACAACGGAACATTTACATTGAGTTTCTTCAAAATAAACGGCGCTACATTTTCGTCTACTTCAAAAATAGCTTTAAAAATGTGTTCGTTTTCTATTTGCTGCTGTCCGTTGCGTTGTGCCAATTGTTGCGATAACTGTATGGCTTCCTGCGACTTAATTGTAAATTTATTTATGTTCATATGTATACGTTTTAGGTTTGATTTTTAGTTATAAAGTTCGATACCATTAAAATTACAATTTATTGGATTACATTTTTAACTTTAAATGATATAACTTTGCTTTGGATCATTCAAAATATATTCCACACTAAAAATACAGACAAAATGACATTAAAAAACTGATTTTTATCATTTTTAAACGTCAAAAAGTCATAAAACACGTCAAATATGAGTTTTTTAAATTCAATCTTCGGAAGTTCAGAGAATACAGACTCTCCAAAAAGTAATGTAAACTGGATAGAATTAACCGATATAGCACAATTATTAGAAGTAACAGCGATCTCGAACGAGAAGCCTGTTGTGATTTTTAAACACAGTACAAGATGCAGCATTAGCCGTATGGCTTTGAAACAATTTGAACGAGAATACGATTTAAATGATAGCGTTGATGCTTATTTTTTAGATCTAATTGCGCATAGAGATATCTCTAATGAAATTGCCAGCAGGTATAATGTCTATCACGAATCTCCGCAATTAATCTTAATCAAAAACGGAAAAGCTGTTTATGATGTTTCTCACAGCGATATTGATGCTGTTGCTTTGAAAGCTAAGGTGTAATATTTTTTGCCACAGATTAAAATGATTTTATAGATTTTTTAATCAATTTAATCTTTTAATCTGTGGCAACTTAATTTAAAAAGTTCCTTCTGAACCTCCTCCACTAAAACCTCCTCCTCCAAAATCCATTGGGGAATCCGGAACTTTTGCTTCTGGTTTCATTCCAAAAGTTGAGGCCACTATTAAAGCTTCGGCATTTAAAATCGCATTTGAATTATTGATTCTATCCGGTTTAAACGTCAATCCAACTTCATTATCTTTTAGTTTTTTAATCGAAAAATAGGCTATTGCAAATAACATTAATCCACCAAGAGTTAGCGCTATTTCTATTGGTAAAACTGAATAGTAGAATCTTATCGTATAAATTGAAAATCCGATAGTTAAAAAGCTAATCCAAAGCATAATTCTATCTTTTGTTCTTAAGGCCTGAACCAAATAAACAACAGGAATGATAAAAGTAAAAGCATAAAAGAAAATTGCAAACGGAATATCCTCTGCTGGTATTACTTCGTTACCTAAAAGCGCTACAGAAAGTTCTCTAACTACCAAATAATTACATGAAAGGTAGAACAATACCAAACAAAAGCTATTGGCTAATAATAAACCATTATAGTAATAACGTATGGTGAGTTTATTAAGCATTCTTTTAGTAAAAAAGTAAAATGCTGCTGAAGCTAACATGGCTATAAATGGTAAAATCGATTTTCCGGTATCGCCAAACTCAAACATTCCATAAAACAAAACTGCCGAAGCTGCCAAACAGAAAACCAACAATGATAATAAGTGCAAATACCTCCTGTACATAAAAAAAGAAGCTACTGCTACAAAAATCGCGATTTGTATTTCATAGGCTTCAGTTGTTATGGCAATAGCAAATCCTATATTTAAAATTGCCCCTAAAATAAAAGCATCGTCTAAACCGTGTCCGTAATACTTTTGATTGGCCAAAAATTCTGCTCCTGCAAAACCGATTGCTGCAAAAATATAACAGCAAATATTAAAAAAAGTACGTTCAGAATTAGAGCCGGTCAATCCCATTAATGCAATTACGCCACATAAAGACAAATACAAAAAAGCTCCTAACAAAAAGAATCCCAAACGTACCAAAATATTACTTTGCCTTTTAAAAGCTGGTAATTCTTTTTTAATTAAATTCTTTTGCTCTTTACTAATAAATCCAGCAAATTCAAGTGAATTAGCTTCTTCGACCAATGCTAAATTGTTTAATAAATTTTTATCGTATACTATCATGCTGCAATTTCTTTATTGAAGGTTTTAATCAATTTTATAAACAGTATTATCGATCCTATAAAATATATTGGAAGAACCATAATTAATAACACCCAAACATCTGAAAAATTAATTTTATCCAAAATTCTAATCAGAAATATATTTACACCAATATAAGCGTAAATAATCATAAAAACATATAATGAAATCGCCTTAAGTTCATGGCTAATCTTATAAAAATAAAAAGAAGAAGCTGCCAAAACAACAAGAAAAAGAAACCAAATTCCGTTTTCAAAATAATCCAGTAAACTACTAATTGTCGCAATACTTATAATATGCAAAGCAAATGTGAAATAGATGATACTGAAATGCGTTTTCAATTGGATTCTTTTACTGTAAATTGTCCACAAGATCAATAAAACACCTAAAGTAATTGCTGAATAACTTAAGGTTTGATCTTGGTGAAAATTAATATTATTTAATAAATCCTGAGGTGTTACTGAAAGCCCCACATAAGCCGCCAAACCTGTAATGGCAATTGTTAAGACACTTTTGTTATCGAAATAATATGCACAAAAGAAACTCACAACTGTTGGTATTAATGTAGCTAGTCCGTGGTGAGTGCCGAAAGGTTTGTACTGAAATTGTAGGTACCCTATAAAAATACAAGTCAAAATACTGGCAGCTAAAGCCAGATACTCCACAACTGGATGTTCAAAAGTAGTTTCCTGTTTTTGGAATCCTTTTGAATTTTTAAAACAGTAATAAAAACAAACTCCAATAACAATTAATAATAATGAAAGGATCGCAATATGACCTATACTGTCTATATTGTTATAAATTAAAATTCCGATTCCTGAAGTGAATAATAAAATAGATAAATAGAGAAACAATTTTAGCTCTGCATTTAGCGAGAAAATATTCAAATTGCGATACGCACTAATTTCCTGATATTGATTCTCGGTTATTAGATTTTTATCCAAAAGTGATTTTGTAGCCTGGTCATCAAACTTATTCATAATTTACTTTTATACATACCAATCAAAAATAGTCTTTTTGATTGAATATTTAGTTAGTAAAAAAATACTTATAAATTTTAAATAATCTAAATCGTTAATATTTTCCGTAAAATAGTTAATCATAAAGATTAATCATTTAAATCTGTATAATCGATTACATTTAACAAGTCAATTAAAGAAACCACAAATAAAAATATCATTATAAAATGAAACAAAATCTGCTTTTACTCTTTTTCTTATTGAGTATGTCTTCTCTTTTTGCACAAAAATATTATATGGAATCTCCTGAAGGATTTGGTGCCTCCACTACAGGAGGCCGAAACTCTACTCCTGTTACAGTAACGACTTATAATGAATTATTATCAAAAATTAAATCAAAATCTCCGGCAGTGATTTTAGTTTCAGGAGTAATTACTATTCCCAGTGGTAAACCTATCCATGAAGTTGTAACGAACAAAACATTAATAGGGCTTCCAGGCGCAAAACTTGTAAACGAAACCCAATCGAACCCCGGAGCAGGTATTTTAAATTTAAAACCCGGATCTAATGATGTAATAATCAGAAATCTTGTTTTCATTGGTCCAGGCGCTTATGATATTGATGGTCAGGATAATTTGACTGCCGATTGCACCAATCTTTGGATAGATCATTGTGAATTTCAGGACGGTCAGGACGGAAATTATGATAATAAAGGAAAAACAGATAACGTCACGATTTCGTGGTGCAAATTTACTTATCTAAAAGCACCAAAATCAGGCGGTTCAGGTGGAGCTGATGATCATAGGTTTAGTAATCTTATTGGTTCGAACAAAAATGATTCTCCTGCTGACGGACATTATAGTATAACTTTTAAGAATTGTTATTGGGCTGAAGGCTGTAAACAGCGTATGCCTCGTGGCAGAAATGCCGAACTTCATATCCTGAATTGTTATTACAGCACATCAGAATCTGATCCTTTGGCTATTGGTTTAGGTGGAGGAATTAAAAACTCAACTTGTTATGTTGAAGGAACTGATTTTGCAAAAGTAGAAAAAGTTTTTAAAGAATACATAAGCACAGATGGCGGAACAGTTGGGATTGTATTTGATCGTTGTCGCAAAGGACCAATGGATTTTGGCACTAAAGTGAGTAAACCTTCTTATTCTTACACTACGATTCCTCTTGGAAAAGTGGAACAATATGTAACGAACAAAACATGTGGTGCCGGAGCAACGCTTCAGATAACTTCAGGGGGAGTAATCTCTACAACTTGCACTAATAAAAGCTAATCAAAATATTACATAAAAAAGCCGATTTGTATTGGATACAAATCGGCTTTTTTTATTGGAAGAAAGTTTTAAAAAGCGGCTTTCATTTTATCTTTAATCGCTTCCAGACATAAATTATTGATACTGCCTTCGTGCGTGTGTTTTGTTTCTTTTGGAGATTGATACGTTCCTGCTTCTAATTGTTCAGCAACGGCTTTGTATGCATCTCTGAAAGGCATTCCTTCAACCACCATTTCGTTTAAAGTATCTACTGTAAACAGATAATCGTATTTTTTATCTTTTAAAATATTGTCTTTTACTGTAATGTCTTTTACAGAGAAAATCGCAATATCTAAACATGCTTTTAGGTTTTGAAGCGCCGGGAACAAACCTTCTTTTAAAAGCTGTAAATCTCTGTGATATCCGCTTGGTAAATTATTAGTGATTAAGGTGATTTCGTACGGAAGTGCCTGAATCTTGTTGCATTTTCCTCTGATTAATTCGAATACATCCGGATTTTTCTTGTGAGGCATAATGCTCGATCCTGTTGTAAGATGCGCCGGAAGACCAATAAAGTCAAAGTTTTGACTCATGTACAAACAAACATCCATAGCGAATTTTGATAAAGTCCCCGCAACACTTGCCATCGCAAAGGCAACGGTTTTCTCTGCTTTACCACGGCTCATTTGGGCTGCAACAGCGTTGAATTTTAAAGTTTCAAATCCTAATTCCTGTGTTGTAAATGTTCTGTTGATTGGGAACGAGCTTCCATAACCTGCAGCAGATCCTAACGGGTTTTGATCAACGATTTTTGAAGCTGCATTTAACATCGTAATATCGTCAATAAAACTTTCGGCGTAAGCAGAAAACCACATTCCGAATGAGGATGGCATGGCGATTTGCAAATGCGTATATCCTGGCAATAAAACATTTTGGTGTTTTTCTGCCGATTCCATTAACAAATCAAACAATGTTTTTACCTGTTCTTTTAAGGCTTTTAGTTCGTCTTTCAGATACAAATGAACATCTACCAAAACCTGATCGTTACGAGAACGTGCCGTATGGATTTTCTTTCCGGCATCGCCCAATTTTACGGTCAATAAATATTCTATTTTAGAATGTACGTCTTCGAAACTGTCTTCGATTTCGAAATTACCTATTACAACATCTGCAATGATTTCGTTTAAGGCATCAACTAAAGATGTGGTTTCTTCCTGAGTTAATAACCCTATTTGCCCAAGCATTTTGGCATGTGCAATAGAACCTAAAGCATCGTATTTTGCGAGAACCAAATCAAGTTCACGATCGTTTCCTACTGTGAAATGTTCGATTTGTTTGTCTGTTGGTATTCCTTTTTCCCAAAGTTTCATAGATGATATTTTTTTCGCCACGAATTCACGAATTATTTTTGATAATCTTTGAAGATATAAATTCGTGAATTCGTGGCGGTTTTTCTTTTTTATAATTTAAAGAAATCTGTTAGTATTTTGATATACAAATCGACTCCCTCTTCGATTTCGTTGATGAAAATAAATTCGTCTGCTGAATGTGAACGTAACGTTTCTCCTGGCCCTAATTTTAATGACTGACAGCTTAGAACAGATTGATCTGAAAGTGTTGGCGAACCATAAGTGGTTCTTCCTAAAGCGATTCCGGCTTGTACTAAACCGTGTGAGACTGGAATCGATGAAGCATTTAAATGCATTGATCTTGGTGTTACTTCGGCATTTACATTTGCTTTTACTGTTTCTAGAATCTCTGCATTTGTATAACGATCGGTTACCCGAATGTCAACCACTAAATCACATTCTGACGGCACGACATTGTGCTGTTTTCCTGCACTGATTTGCGTTACGGTCATTTTTACGGGACCTAAAACATCAGAGATCTTATCGAATTTATAGTTTTTAAACCATTCCATTACCGGAATTGATTTGTATAATGAGTTATCGTCGTTTTGATGTGCGGCGTGGCTTGCGGTTCCTTTTACTTTTACATCAAGAACCAACAAACCTTTCTCAGCTACAGCCAATTGCATTAAAGTTGGTTCGCCCACAATGGCGCAATCCAGCTCTGGCAAATGCTTTAAAACGCTGTTTAAACCATTTTTTCCACTGCTTTCTTCTTCGGCCGAAGCTACGATTACAAGATTATGAGATAAATTTTGATTCTGATAAAAATGAACAAAAGTTGCTAATAACGAAACCAGACATCCTCCAGCGTCATTACTTCCTAAACCAAATAATTTGCCATCTTTTTCGATGGCCTTAAATGGATCGTTGGTATAAGCTTGGTTTGGCTTTACAGTATCGTGGTGTGAATTCAGTAAAAGTGTTGGTTTGTTTTCGTCGAAATATTTATTGAAAGCCCAAACATTATTATTTTCTCTTTTAAAGGGAATCTCGTTTTGATTGAACCAATTTTCTATTAAAAGTGCCGTTTTATCTTCTTCGCTTGAAAAAGAAGGGGTTTCGATAAGGCTTTTTAATAAATTAATTGCTTCCTTGGTAAGCGTTGCAATATTTTTCATAGTTATGTTTTCTTTGCCGTTATCCCGATAACTATCGGGACAAAGTCACGAAGTTTTAATTAAATCTGTGACATTTTTAATTTGCGCAAATTTCTTAAATTAAAATTTAAAAGTACTGTGAAGCTCTGTTTTTTTGCCACTAATTACACTGATTTTCACAAATTATCTTTTTGCCACACATTTAAAATCAAAATAAACTTTTTTCTGTACGTCTAAAATTATTTTGTCTTTAAACAGAAAAAATTAGTGTCAATTTGTGTAGTGCGTGGCAATCTATTTATAAAGTAATCGTTGTATGCACAACGTCAGGATTTTGAAGCATTTTATGATGTCCAATTTTGATTTTCTGAACGCCTCTTGATAAACTATTGAAGCAATTATCCAGTTTTGGAATCATTCCGGAATGGATTACTTTTTCTTCTTTTAGTTTATTGTACAATACCTCGTTGATTGCTGTAATTACAGAATTATCATCTTCTGAATCTTGCAAAACACCTTGTTTTTCAAAACAATAAGTAAGTGTAACATCAAAAACTTCAGACAATGCAATTGATAATTCACTTGCAATCGTATCAGCGTTTGTGTTTAACAATTGTCCGTTTTTGTCGTGTGTAATAGCGCAGAAAACAGGAACGATTCCGGCTTCAAGTAGAGTTGCCAATAACTTTGTATTGACTTGGTTTACATCGCCTACAAAACCATAATCAATTGTGGGGTGATTTCGTTTTGTGGACTGAATCAAATTTCCGTCAGCTCCTGAAAAACCAATTGCGTTATTATTTTTGGCCTGTAATTGCGCTACTATATGTTTATTGATTTGTCCTGCGTAAATCATTACGACAACATCAAGCATTGGCGCATCAGTAATTCTGCGTCCGTCAATCATTTGAGGAACTAAACCAATACTTTGAGCCATTTTTGTAGCCGATTTTCCTCCTCCGTGAACTAAAACTTTATGTCCTTCGATTTTAGAAAAATCGGTTAAGAATTGTTCTAACTCGGTTGGGTTGTCAATGATGTTTCCACCTATTTTTATTACGGTAACTTTTTTCATGAGGTTCAAATGTTCAGAGGAACAAAGGGACAAAGTTTAGATTCAGTGTGTAAAAACCTCTGAACCTTTGCAACTTTGTGCCTTTGTACCTTAATTTACAATTTCTTCAAAATCTTTTGTAAAACTAATTGTGCCGAATACGTTCTGTTATTCGCTTGCTGAATTACAATTGAATTCTCGCTGTCGATTACTTCGTCAGTGACAATTACGTTACGACGAACTGGTAAACAGTGCATGAATTTTCCGTTATTGGTCAATGCCATTTTTTCGGCTGTAACCGTCCAATTTGGATCTAGATTGGTTACTTTTCCGTAATCATTGAAGTTACTCCAGTTTTTTACGTAAACGAAATCGGCATTTTCAAACGCTTTGTTTTGGTCGTATTCGATTTTGCAATCTTTTGTAATTTCAGGGCTTAATTCGTAACCTTCCGGATGTGTAATTACAAAATCCATATCTTTTTGCATTTGCATCATTTCTACAAACGAGTTTGCAACTGCCTGAGGCAACGCTTTTGGGTGCGGTGCCCAGGACAAAACTACTTTTGGTTTGTGTTTTGTTTTGTATTCTTCCATCGTAATAGCATCTGCCAAAGACTGCATTGGGTGACGCACAGCGCTTTCCATGTTTACAATTGGCACAGTAGCATGTTTCAAAAATCCTGAAATTACAGTTTCAGCATAATCCTTTTCTTTGTCAACCAAGCCTGCAAAGGCACGGATTGCGATAATATCACAATATTGAGACACTACCTCTGCCGCTTCTTTAATATGTTCTGAAGCACCTGAATTCATAATAGCTCCGTCTTCGAATTCTAATGTCCAGCCTTCGTTGGTAAAATTCATCACCATAACGTTCATTCCTAGGTTTATAGCAGCTTTTTGAGTACTCAAACGCGTTCTTAAACTTGGGTTGAAGAATAACATTCCTAAGGTTTTATTTTTACCTAAGTCTTGATTTTTAAGTGGGTTCTTTTTGATTTTTAACGCACTTTTTACCCATTTTGATAATGAGTCGATATCTTGTATTGAAATATAGTTCATGTCTTTTTCTTGTTTAATCGTTAATTTGTTTAACTATTTATTTGCCCGATCGATTAACCGAATTAACGATTAAACAAATAAACATTTCTACACAATTTTCGTAAAAGGAATTTCTCCTTCTAATGCTTTTAGAATAAAATTATCATTTAATCCGTTGACGATCCAGGTTTCTATGTTGGCGGCTTTTGCAATTCCCGCTGCTTCTATTTTAGATTGCATTCCGCCTGTTCCGTGTGATGATTTTGATTCTCCGATTTCCTTTTCTAATACTTTTAAATCTTTTACTAATTGAATCGTTTCAGGATTTTCATCGTGAATGGAATCTTTCGTATAAATTCCGTTTGTATTCGTCGCAATTATCAGAATATCAACATTTAAAAGGACCGCTGTTAGCGCCGCTAATTTATCATTATCTCCAAACCGAATCTCATCTGTAGCAACGGTATCATTTTCATTAATAATCGGAATGTAATTATTCTCGACCAAAACATTAATCGTATTGACAATGTTTACTTTTGACTGGTCTTTTTCGAAATCTGAATAAGACAATAAACACTGTGATGTCAATAATCCTAAATCGCTGAAATTCTCATGGAAAATCCGCATTAAATGGGGTTGCCCAATTGAGGCCAAAGCTTGTTTTAATGCAATTTCTTTGCCTTTGCTCTCGAGCTTTACAAATTGCTTGGCTGCGGCAATGGCTCCTGAACTTACGATTACAAATTCGTAATCTTTGTTAAGAGCGGCGATTTGCATACCAATATCTTCGATCTTTCCTCGCGAAATATGATTGGTTTCTTTGGTTAAAGTATTACTTCCTATTTTTAATAAAATCCGCTTTTTTGACATGCTGTATTTTTTTTCCGCAAAGGGCGCAAGGTTTTTTATTCTGTTTGTGTTTACAAACGCTAAGCTCGCAAGGTTATCTTTCAATAAATTCCAATTTTTTAAATTGCTTCGCCTGTTCGCTATCGCTCGAGTCCAAATTCTAATTCCTACTTTGTGAGTAATAAAAATTCAAAAAAACTGAAATCAGAACTCGTTAATCCTCAATCTAAAATCTGAAATCAACAATCTAAAATTCTATCGAATCTGTCCATCCCCGTATACATACCATTTGTTTGTTACAAGATGCTGTAAGCCAATTGGTCCTCTTTGATGTAATTTATCGGTGCTTATCGCTAATTCTCCTCCTAAACCAAATTGTCCTCCGTCAGTAAAACGTGTTGAGGCGTTTTGATAAACGGCTGCTGTATCAACGGCATCCATAAATTTTTGTGCTGCTTTGTCATCTTTGGTAATGATTACCGCAGAATGGCCTCCACAATATTTATTTATTTTTTCGATTGCATTTTCCTCAGAATCAATAGTTCCGATGACAATTTTATAATCTAAAAACTCTTCGTACCAGATATCTTCGTTTTGAAGTGTTTCTGTATCTTCGAAGCTTTTTAAAGATTCATCGACAATTACTTCTACATTCGATTCTTTTAATGTTTCGATTAAAATAGCTGTAAAACCTTCAAAATTTGGCAATTTAGAATCTATCAAAACTTTATCAACTGCGTTACAAGCTGAGATTTTAGAAGTTTTGGCATTTAAAATTACTTTTAAGGCCAAATCTGTATCTGCATATTGATGAACGTAAACAAAATTATTTCCACGTCCGCTTACAATTACTGGGCAAGTCGCGTGTTGCTTGACAAACTCAATTAATTTTTCTCCTCCTCTTGGAACAATTAAATCTACTTTTTGAGTTGGTTTTTCTAAAAAAGCCTGAGTTTCTGACCGATTATAATTTAAATACTCTACCCAATCTTTTGAAACTCCGTTTTCTTCTAAAGCCTGATGCCATAGATCAACAATTTTTAAATTGGATTTTAAAGCTTCTTTTCCTCCTTTTAATAAAATCTTATTTCCGGATTTAAAAGCAATTCCTCCTGCTTCAATGGTAACGTCAGGACGAGATTCGTAAATGATTAAAATCGTACCAAAAGCTGCTGTTTTATTAATGACTCTTATTCCATTATCATGAGTAAAATGAAAACGCTCTACTCCAACCGGATCTTCTTGTGAAGCTAGTTGATTCAAAGATAAAATCATCTCGTCGACTTTTTTACCATCTACTTTTAGGCGTTCTTCCATCGCTAAATCAGAGCCATCGTAAGCTAATAAATCCTCCTGATTGGTGAGTATTATTTGACTCCGCTCTTGCTCGACCAGCTTTGCCATGGAGCGCAAAACCAGATTGCGTTTTTCAATTGATAATGGATTCATTTTTTTTTGTTTTAATTGGTTAATCGTTAATTCGTTTAATCGATTAACCAGTTAAACAATTAAACGAATTAACAGTTATAGGCAAACTAATTATTAAGCTCTTCTAAACTTTCTTTTAAAGCTACAATAAACGTATCTATATCTGATTTTTTCACCGTTAATGGCGGTAAAATTCTTAACAGATTTTTGTTGTTAGCACTTCCTGTAAAAATATGTTTTTCGATGATTAATTTCTTTCTTAAAGCAGCTACATCAAAATCGAATTCAACGCCAAGCATTAATCCTTTTCCTTTTACTTGCTTGATTCCTGGAACTTCTCTGATTTTTTCTAAGAAATACTCATATACTTCATTTACATTCTTCTGTAAATCAAGTTTTTCAATTACATCCAGAACCGCGATTCCTGCAGCACAAGACAAGTGGCTTCCACCGAAAGTAGTTCCTAATAATCCGAAACTCGCTTCAAATTTTGGAGAAATTAAAATAGCTCCAACCGGAAATCCATTCCCCATTCCTTTTGCAACTGAAATAATATCAGCATTGATTGCGTGGTGTTGGAATGCGAAAAACTTACCGCTTCTTCCGTATCCTGATTGTACTTCGTCTAAAATTAAAACCACATCGTGTTTTTTACATGCTTTTTCTAGAGCCTGAAAAAACTCGGTTGTTCCTTCGTCTAAACCTCCCACTCCCTGAATTCCTTCGATAATTACAGCCGAAACATCACCTTTTGCCAGTTCTGCTTCAACTAATTCGATTTGATTTAAAGGTAAAAAAGTAACTACTTGTTGTGCATTGATTGGTGCTACTATTTTCTTATTATCTGTAACAGCAACGGCCGCAGAAGTTCTTCCGTGAAAAGAATTATGAAAAGCTACAACTCTTGATTTTCCGTTATGGAAAGAGGCTAATTTTAAAGCATTTTCGTTTGCTTCAGCTCCCGAACTGCATAAAAACAATTCATAATCTTCTAATCCTGAAAGTTTTCCTAATTTTTGAGCCAATTCTACCTGCAAAGGATTTTGAATAGCATTTGAATAAAATCCTAAATGATCTAATTGATTTTTTAGTTTTTCAACATAATCTGGTTGTGTATGGCCAATTGAGATTACACCATGTCCGCTATATAGGTCTAAATATTCCACTCCGTTCTTATCTGTAATTGTGCAGTCTAGCGCTTTTACAGGAGTGATATCATAAAGTGGGTATACGTTAAATAAATTCATTTTCTTGCTGTTTAATTGTTTAACCGTTCATTTGTTTAATCGATTAACCGAATAAACGATTAACCGTTTTGACAACAATTTAAAATCCGCTTGGTTTCAAATGTAAACCTGTAGTTTCTTCTAATCCGAACATTAAATTCATGTTTTGAATCGCTTGTCCTGAAGCACCTTTGGTTAAGTTATCAATGATTGAAGTAATTAAAATCCGGTTTCCTTTTTTCAATAAACTGATGATACATTTGTTGGTTTGAACGACTTGTTTCATGTTGATGTTTGTCGTTGTAACCGTTACAAAAGGTTCATTTTTATAGAAATCCTTGTATTTAGCAACTAAATCTTCTAAGCTTTCATCAGAATCTGTATATAATGTTGCAAAAATTCCTCTTGTAAAATCGCCTCTATTCGGAACAAAAATTAATTCATCTGAGTAATCAGCCTGCAATTGTTTTACGCTTTGGTTGATTTCTCCCAAATGCTGGTGTTCAAAAGCTTTATAATGCGACATATTATTGTTTCTCCAACTAAAATGAGAAGTTTCGGCAAGACTTACGCCTGCACCTGTACTTCCTGTAGTTGCATTAATATGAACATCATTTTTAAGCAGATTATTTTTAGCTAATGGTAATAAAGCCAATTGAATCGCTGTAGCAAAACAACCTGGATTTGCAATAAAATTTGCTTTTTTAATTGCAGCTTTATTCAATTCAGGCAATCCGTAAACGAATTCTTTTCCGTCAAAATTAGCGTCTTTCGTTAATCTGAAATCATTTCCTAAATCGATGATTTTAGTGTGACCAGCGAACTTATTTTCTTGTAAAAATGAAATCGATTTACCGTGGCCCAGACATAAAAAAACAACATTTACGTCAGGATTTACAACATCAGTAAAATTCATTTCAATATCTCCCATCAAATCGTGGTGTGCCACAGAAAGTGGTTTTCCAGCATTTGTCGTACTGTAAACAAAGTCAATGTTTACATTGGGATGATACATCAAGATTCTGATAAGTTCTCCGGCTGTATAACCCGAACCACCAATTATTCCGATATTAATCATGATCTAAATGATTTACAGATGAAAATATGTTTTGTGCATTTCCTAAAATCTTAATAAACCCTTTTGCATCGTCAGATGTCCATGCGTTGTTCATTTCTCCGTACTGACCAAAACCTGTATTCATCAAATCATTATCTGATTCAATTCCGTCAAGCGAAAAATGATATGGTTTTAAAGAAACGGTTACAACACCATTTACTGTTTTTTGTGTGTCTTGCAAGAATGTTTCGATGTTTCTCATAACCGGATCTAAAAACTGACCTTCATGAAATAACATTCCGTACCAGTTTCCTAATTGTTCTTTCCAGTATTGTTGCCATTTACCAAGAGTATGTTTCTCTAATAAATGGTGTGCTTTAATGATGATTAATGGCGCAGCAGCTTCAAAACCAACTCTTCCTTTAATTCCGATAATTGTATCACCTACGTGAATATCTCTACCAATTGCAAAAGCATTTGCCAGTTTTTCAAGGGCTACAATATTATTTGATGGTTTATCTAATTGACCATTTATTCCAACTAATTCTCCTTGTTCAAAATGCAATCTTACTTTTTCTTCTCCTTCTTTTTTCAATTGTGAAGGATAAGCGTCACCTGGCAATGGCTGGCTTGAAGTCAGCGTTTCTTTTCCTCCAACGCTTGTTCCCCAAAGTCCTTTATTGATCGAATATTGTGCTTTTTCCCAAGAATAGTGAACTCCATTTTTAGATAAATAATCAACTTCTTCTTGTCTTGATAATTTTAAATCTCTAATTGGTGTAATGATTTCAATTTCAGGAGCGATGGTTTGGAAAATCAAATCAAAACGAATCTGGTCATTTCCTGCACCTGTGCTTCCGTGTGCGATGGCGCTTGCTCCAACTTTTTTAGCATATTTAATGGCTTCAATTGCCTGAAAAACACGCTCTGCACTTACTGATAATGGATATGTATTGTTTTTTAATACGTTTCCAAAAATCAAATATTTAATAGCTTTATCATAATATTTATCTACGATGGTTAGGTTGGCGTGTTGCGCGCTTCCTAATTCGTAAGCTCTTTTTTCGATTGCCGATAATTCTTCAGCATCAAATCCTCCTGTATCTACAAGTACGGTGTGAACTTCGTATCCTTTTTCATTTTTTAAATATTTCAAACAATACGAGGTATCTAATCCTCCACTATAAGCTAATACAACTTTTTTCATTTTTTATAATTTAGGCTAATACTTTCGTATGTAGCAAGTTTGAGATTTCTTTTTTAATTTAATTCTTAAGATAAAAAACCGAAAGACAGTATTTTATTCAGGAATAAAGCTTGTTTTATTTTTTTTAATCTGCTTAGAACAGCCTCATTAAAAGGATGTCTTGGCGGATCTTTTTGTTTTTCTTTTGGGTCGTACAGCATTCCGGTACAAAGGCACATCTTGTTTTCTTTGCTTTTCAGAATTTCATAGTTGGTACAGGTTTTACATCCTGACCAAAAACTTGGATCTGTTGTAAGTTCAGAGAAAGGAACTGGTTTATAACCTAAATCAGAGTTGATTTTCATTACAGCCAAGCCGGTTGTAATACCAAATATCTTAGCGTCAGGGTATCTTTTTAGAGAATAATCAAATACTTTTGATTTGATTTTTTTCGCCAAACCTAAACTTCTGTAATCCGGATGTACAATTAAACCAGAATGTGCCACGAATTTTCCGTGTTGCCAACTTTCGATATAACAAAAACCTGCAAATTTTCCGTCTGCCAGAGCAATCATCGCATCACCGTTCGACATTTTTTTCTGAATGTATTCAGGAGTTCTTTTAGCAATCCCTGTACCTCTTAACAAGGCAGATGATTCTATTGTATCGCAAATTTCCTGTGCGAATTTGAAGTGTTCTTCCTGAGTAACAACAATAGAGATTTTCATTTCAATAGTTGAAGTTAGAGTTAAAAATTAAAACGTGTTGTTTAGTTTGAAATCCAGAAATCGATCCAACAAAAATAGACATAACAGAAGTAACATTCTCAAAATCAAAAACTTGATTAAGAAAATTTAAAAAATTAAATATATTTTTAGGATATGTTTGTCCAATGGACAAATTGTGTGATTTCAAAATGAAAAATGAATATAAATAAATATGCGGCGAAAAACTCTGTGAATACTATAGAGATAGTATCCGTACTTCGGGAGAAGTTACAGGTGAGTTTGTCCGTGACAAAGAAGTTATATGTAAACTTATTTTATTCATCGGTGCAAAAATACACTATTTTTTTATTTCCAAAACAAAAAATCAAAATTCTAACATTTTTTTAATGAAATGTTATTTTTATAAGATGCTAGAATTCTAAGTTACTAAGGTTCTGAATCTTTGCTAAAATGATGATCTAAACAAAACTTGGTGAGCTTACAACTGGAAATCAAAACCAAAAGAAAACCCGATAGCTACTGTAACTATCGGGTTTTAAGAATTTTATAATTTTATTTTATTTTTATTTTTTAGTAAACGGAATTGTTTCTCCGTTACCTAAAATAATCATATCGAAACCTGTTTTAGCTTCATTAAACTTAAATTTTAATCCGGCACTTGTAGATTGAAATGTGTCTTTTTCGTTTTCTACAGGAGCTACAGTAAACTTAGGAAAGTTTGTAATTTCAACATTTAATGTGCTGTTCTTTTCGGTAAAATCAATTTTCAAAGGTGCTCTTGAAGTTGAATATGTTCCTAAATAACCATCTAAAATTACATCTTTCTCTATTTTACCGTTTCCCGATGTCCACACGTTGTTTGCTTCGTTATTATCCGGAAAAACATGATCAGGGTCAAGAGTAATACTTTCGATTTCTTCTGTAGAATTATGTTTAAAAGACCATACAGTATTACGTTGCCAAATTTCTACAGGCAATTTAACTCTTGTAACCTTCCCGCTTTTTGTTTTCACATCTAAAATAATCGGCATTGGCATTTTATCAAAATTCTCTACTGTAATTATAACTCCTTTTGACGGATCATTTTTTACATATTTTATTGAATTAATTCCCTGATCAAAACGCCAGTTGTTTACGTACCAGCTTCTCCAGAACCAGCTTAAATCTTCACCAGCTACATTTTCCATAGATCTGAAAAAGTCATCCGGTTGAGGATGTTTGTAAGCCCAACGCTCTATATAAGTACGGAAAGCATTATCAAAACGCTCTTTTCCTAATATTTGTTCTCTTAAAATAACCAATCCAGAACTTGGTTTAAAATAGCATAACATACCAATATTAGCTTCCTTCATATTATCAGGCGAACTCATTATAGTTTCTAAGCTAGGTCTGGTAAAAGATTCTGCAGCTTTATGTAAATCTGTTGGTGCTTCTACATATTCACCTTTATTAAATTCCGCAGTGCTTAACGAATTGATAAAAGTATTAAAACCTTCATCCATCCAGGCAAACAATCTTTCATTTGAACCAACAATCATAGGAAACCAGATATGACCAAATTCATGATCTGTAACTCCCCATAAATCCTGGCCTTTTGATTCCCAGCTGCAAAAAACGATTCCAGGATATTCCATTCCGCCTTCATTTCCTGCTACGTTTGTCGCTGCAGGATAAGGATATTCAAACCATGTTTTAGAGTAATGCTCTATCGCTGCTTTTACATATTCTGTAGAACGGCCATAAGCTCCCTGTCCTGCACTTTCTACCGGATAAGCAGATAAGGCCAACGATTTTTTACCACTTGGCAAATTAATTTTTGCTCCGTCCAAAACAAAAGCAGGAGATGACGCCCAAGAAAAATCACGAGCATTTTTGATCTGATAATGCCATGTTTTTTCACCAGTAGCATTTGTATTTGCTGTTGCAGCAACTTCTTCGGCAGAACGAATTGTAACTGTTTTATCGCTTTGACCAGCTTCTTTATAACGTTTAAAAACCTCCGCAGGCAATACTTCTGCCCCGTTTATCAATTCTCCTGAACCTACAACATAATGATTGGCAGGAACGGTAAGTTTTACATCAAAATTACCGTATTCTAAGTAAAACTCAGAAGCTCCTAAATACGGATGCGTGTTCCAGCCTCTTACATCATCATACACACACATACGGGGATACCATTGTGCAATGGTGAAAATTTTACCATTTTTAGTTTCTAAAACTCCCATTCTGTCTGATCCTTCAAAAGGAGCTGTGAACGCAAATTCGATTTTAATTTTTACTGTACCTCCTTTTGATGCTAATTCTTCAGGAAGAAATATTTGCATTCT
The DNA here is from genome assembly GCF_015350725.1 of Flavobacterium sp. CSZ. Lineage (NCBI taxonomy): Bacteria > Pseudomonadati > Bacteroidota > Flavobacteriia > Flavobacteriales > Flavobacteriaceae > Flavobacterium > Flavobacterium sp. CSZ. The sequence goes on along the minus strand of NZ_JADKPQ010000008.1, from coordinate 40,223 downwards.
GGTGTCTGTAATTACATATTTTGCTTCAACATCAGTTTTTTTCTTTCCAACAGAAATTACTTTAACTGATTTAATTTTATTTCCTCCATCAAAAACCTGCCCCTGAGCACCGTTACGGCTTCCCGTTAAAGGCACAACTGCATTTCCTCTTGAATCTTCTTTGAATAAATTCTGATCTAAATTCAACCATACAAATCCTAATTTATCAGGACTATTATTGGTATACGTGATTTCATCTGTACCAATAATTTCATTTGTAGTCGCATTTAATTTTGCCGTTATCTGATAATCGGCCCTGTTTTGCCAATATTCAACTCCCGGCTGACCACTTGCAGAACGAGTCGAAGTCCCGTTTTTTGTATAAAAATTGGGCGAAAACGCATCATGATAACTATAATTATTAACTGGAGTTACTACTGCTGTTGCAGGCTTTTGTTGTGCCCAAACAGAAGAAATCCCAACAAACAAAGCCATGGTTAATAAGGCTCTCGAAGATTGTATTTTCATATTTTTTAGCTGTTTATGTAGCAAATTAATGAAAAAAAAAGCTATTTACAGAGAAAGCATGAAGCTTAAATTGAATTTTAGCAAAATTTTATCAAAAAAATAATTTGAAGCATTTTCCTAAAAAACTAAAATTTATAAAATATATTTACATCAATATAAATTTCATTCATTTCAACACTAAACACTTTGAATACAACTATTTCAAATTCAACAATAAGTGCCTCTATAAAACATGCCGGAGCCGAATTATTTTCATTAAAAAGCAATCAAAACAAAGAGTACATCTGGGAAGGCAATCCTGATTTTTGGGGAAAGCACTCTCCTGTTCTTTTTCCTATTGTAGGAACTTTAAAAAACAATACTTATACAATTGAAGGAAAAGAATATCAATTACCAAGACATGGTTTTGCACGTGATATGGAGTTTCAATTGATTCATAAAACCGAAAACAGTGCTACTTTTTCATTAGAATCGACAACAGAAACACTTACAAAATATCCTTTTGAATTTGAACTACAGCTTATTTATACACTTAAAGAAGCTTCATTACATATAGGATATAAAGTCATTAATAAAAGTGGTAAAAAATTGCCTTTCTCTATTGGGGCTCATCCGGCAATAGCATTACCTAAAAATTTTGAAAACTATGCTTTTGAATTCGAAAAAAAAGAAGTTTTAAAATATCATCTTTTAGAAAATGATTTAATTTCTAACAAAACCAAAGTTTTAGAAACCACTAACAATATTGTTACTTTAAATTATAAATTATTCGAGAACGATGCCTTGATTTTTAAAACATTAGAATCAAAATCATTAAGTATTCTTGAAAATTCAAAGCCTTATATAAAAGTTGCTTTTGAAGATTTTCCAAGCTTAGGACTTTGGACTAAAGATCAGGCGCCTTTTATCTGTGTTGAACCCTGGCTAGGTTATTCAGATACTGCTGAAAACTCTGGAGATTTGTTTGAGAAAGAAGGAATTTTAGTTTTGGATAACAATCAAACCTTCCAGTCAAAATTTAGTATTACAATATTATAATTCAAGAAAAATGTTAGAATTTAACTTCACCCCATTTCCCGTCTTAGAAACAGAACGTTTGCTTTTAAGAAGAATAACGAATGATGATGTAAATGAAGTTTTCGAATTACGTTCGAATCCTGAGACCATGAAATACATTCCAAGACCATTGGTAAAAAACAATGAAGATGCGCTGGAGCATATTGCTATGATTGAAGAAAAAATCGTAACAAACGTTGGTATCAATTGGGGTATAACTCTAAAAGGAAGCCCAAAACTTCTTGGTATTATTGGTTATTACAGAATGCAACCTCAAAATTTCCGTGCTGAAATTGGCTATATCTTATTACCTGAATTTCAGGGCAAAGGAATTATTCCCGAAGCTGTAAACCGATTAATTACTTATGGCTTTAAGGAATTAAAATTACATTCTATTGAAGCTTTGATTGATCCTGAAAATTATGCCTCTGAAAAGGTTTTACAAAAATGCGGTTTTGTTAAAGAGGCACATCTAAAAGAATCTGAATTTTATGAAGGTCGTTTCCTAGACAATGTAATTTACTCATTACTAGAACCTAAGTAATATAACATACTTATTAAAAAAAATATTCTTGTTAAATTAAAACATTTACATAATAGTAATTAATGGTTTGCGTTATATTTGCACCCGAAATAAGCGACAAAGCTTTGTTTTAATATCGCGAAAACCCAATTTATGAAAAAATTCTTAATCCTACTTGTTCTTTTCTTTTCGATTCAGTCTCAAAGTCAAACTTTTATTAAATTCAATGCCGCAACTGCAATAGTTGCAATACCTAATATTGGTATTGAAACCAGTATAGGAGAAAAAATGACTTTTAGTGTTGATGTAATGGCTTCTTTCTGGGAATCTTTTAATGGGCATAGTCCAATGAAATTTTACACCTTAACACCTGAAGTTCGTTACCATTTTAAAGAAAAGTATAACGGATTTTATGTAGGTGCTCATGCCGGTCCGGATGTTTACGAATTACAAAAATGGAATTATTGGGATACCAATAAATACGAACATGGCTTTGGATACCGCTTAGGTGTTACTGTGGGATACAATATCAAATTAAGCGACAAATTTGTATTGGATATTTTTGCCGGAGGTGGATGGCACCAAGGATTTTATAAAGGATATTACAATGACGGAACTCCGGGAAGATATGAAAAAGCACCAAACTGGAACAAAAGCGGCGAATGGTTACCATATCGCGGTGGTGTTATGATTTCTTATAAATTATAATCACTTCACAAATTTAGGCAGAGATTTTACATATAAATCTTCTACTTTCTTTCTCGCCCAGTCGGTTTTTCTTAAAAAAGTCAAACTAGATTTTACACTTGGGTTTGAAGTAAAACATTTTACAGGAATTATTTCTGCCAAAGTATCAAAACCATAATGATCTACTAAAGCTTCTACTATTTTTTGAAGCGTGATTCCGTGTAACGGATCTTTTGATTGTTGTTTTTCCATGATGCAAATTTATATCATTTATGCAAAAACAATTGCTGTTTCATTTATTTGTTACTAAATTTGTCAACCTATGTTAAAAACAGTCAATATACTAAATAAAAGAGCTCGATTTGATTATGAGATAATCGATACCTATACTGCTGGAATTGTTTTATCTGGAACTGAAATCAAATCGATACGATTAGGAAAAGCAAATATCACCGAAAGTTTTTGCGAATTTAGCAATCTGGAGCTTTTTGCAATCAATACTTATATCGAAGAATATACATTCGGAAATCAATTCAATCACAAATCAAGAAGTGAAAGAAAATTGCTTTTGAATAAAAAAGAATTAAAAAGTCTTCATAAAAGTGTTCAGGCAAAAGGACTTACTATTGTTCCTTTGAAATTATTTACTAATGAAAAAGGACTTGCAAAACTGCAAATTGGTCTTTGCAAAGGAAAGAAAAACTACGACAAGCGTGAATCTTTAAAAGAACAAGACACAAAACGCGATCTGGACCGAATAAAAAAAGCTTATAATTAAAAGTTATTTTTTAATTACAAGAATAGTGTTTATTTCTCTTTTATACGTATTTTTACTACAATCATTATAAAAAATTGTAATATGAAAAAATACTTATTTTTAGTAATCGCTGTTCTTGCGCTTTCAGGATGTGGTAGTAATACCTCTATCGTTAATAGCTGGAGAGATCCAAAAATAACAGTCGCTCAGGAAAATTTTAAAAAAGTTTTGGTTGTAGCCTTATTAAAAGACGAAGCTTCCAGAAGAGTTACTGAAAACAGAATTGCTGCCAGTAATGAAATCTTCAAAACATCTTACCAATATTTAAACGAAACAACCAAAGATCTTACTAAAGAGCAAAAATTAAAAATATTGCAGGATGAGAATTTTGACGGAGTTATTACATTGCGTTTAGTAAGTAAAGAAAAAGAAACAACTTATGTTCCGGGAACTTATACCGGTATGTACTACGGCGGATTCGACGGCATGTATACAGGTATGTATGGATACGGTTTTGGAAACTGGTACGGAATGTATTCTCCTAACTTTTATGATCCGGGATACTATCAGGAAACTACATCTTATATGGTAGAAACGAATGTTTTTTCATTAAAAGAAAATAAACTAATCTGGACCGGAACTACAAAATCAGATTATGTTACTGATTTAGGTCAAACCGTTGATGCTATTATGCAGACTGTAGTTCAGGAAATGAGAAAAGATGGTTCTCTTCCTCCAAAAAGTAAAATATAATTTTAGAAAAGCAATATTCAATATTGCTTTTTTATTTTTATTAAAAATGACTGAATTCGTCATGACAATTTAAAACTTCTTTACAAATATGAAAAAACTTCTTAAAAATGCAAGAGAACTTAAAGGATTAAAAACTAGAGAAGTGGCGCAAATTCTAGGTATTGATCAGGCATTAATAAGTAAATTTGAATCAGGATCAAGAAAACCAACCAGAGAACAAATTTCGAAACTTTCTCAGCTTTTAGAGATTGACTTTGAAACTTTAATGATTGCCTGGCTCAAGGAAAAAATTCTATACGAAATTGGAGATGATGAATTTGCCTTAAAAGCATTAATAGTAGCAGAACAGGAAATTAAATACAATAAAACTGTTTCGAAATTAAAAATTTCCAAAACTTTAGAAAATCTTTTAAAGGAGATTGATCTATTAAAAGCAAAATTAGACAGTTATGACCAATATGACAGCTTTAGAATTACTCAGGCATTAGAATTAGAATATACTTTTGAAAGTAATAGAATTGAAGGAAACACAATGACACTTCGTGAAACTGACATGGTCATTAATGAAGGTCTTACAATTTCCGGAAAAAGTATGCGTGAGCATCTGGAGGCCATTAATCATAAGGAAGCGATTGGTTTTATCAAAGATTTAATGCAAAGAAATGTTTCATTAAACGAACGCGATCTTTTATCAATCCATAATTTAATTCTGCGTGGGATAATTCCAGAAGACGCAGGTCGTTACCGTAAAGTACAAGTTATGATAAAAGGAAACACACATATGCCACCACAACCATTTATGGTTGCCAAAGAAATGGAAGATTATTTTATTTGGTATGAAACTAATAAAAATAAACTGCATCCCGTTATTTTGGCAGCCGAAATGCATGAAAGATTAATCACAATTCATCCTTTTATAGATGGAAACGGAAGAACGTCCCGCTTAATTATGAATTTAATTTTATTACAAAAGGGATATATAATTGCTAATATTAAAGGAGATTATGAAAGCCGCATGCAATATTATCAGACTTTAGAAACTGCTCAGACAAAAAACGATAAAGAAGACTTTTTACTTTTTGTAGCTAAAACTGAAAAAGAAAACTTAGAACGATATATTGGTATTATTACGCAATAAAACAAAACACGAATTTCACTAATTTACACAAATTAAATAATCAATTGCGTTTGTGAATTTAATTTCAAAAAACAAATAGTGGTAATTTGTGAAATTCGTCTTTAAAATTTATAGTTATTTTTAATTTTTATCTTCTAATAAAGGAACAAATCGAAACTCTCCAAACTCATGTTTTTCGAATTGTGTTTCGTTTTTACGAATCAATAAGGTCATAATCTGAACATCTTCTCCTAACGGAATAACCAGCCTTCCTCCTATTTTTAATTGCGCCATTAAAGGCTGAGGAATAAACGGAGCTCCGGCAGTAACAATAATACTATCAAACGGTGCATAACTTGGCAACCCTTTATAACCATCACCAAAAGATAAATGTTTAGGGCGGATGTTTAATTTTGGAAACAAATTTGAAGTTGTTTTAAACAATTCATTTTGTCTTTCTACACTAAAAACCTTAGCGCCCAACATACATAAAACTGCAGTTTGGTAACCTGAACCGGTACCAATTTCAAGAATTTTGTGTTCTTTTTTAACTTCTAATAATTGCGATTGAAAAGCAACGGTGTACGGCTGCGAAATAGTTTGACCGGCTCCTATAGGAAAAGCCTTATCCTGATAAGCATAATCTTCAAAACTTGAATTCAAAAAAAGGTGTCTTGGGATTTTTTTTATCGCATCCAAAACTGCTCTATCGGTAATTCCTTTATGTTCTAAAGTGCTTACTAATTGATTACGAAGTCCTTGATGTTTGGCAGTGTCTTTCAAAATAGGTAGGTTTAATTTTTGCAAAAATAAGAAAGTAAATAGGAAATCAAATATTGATTTTTAATTATTAAATCGCTAAATCTTTATTGCATTCACTTTTACTTTCAACAAATAAATTATATTTTTGTTTAAAATACATTCTCATGTTAAAAGTAGGAGTTTTAGGTGCTGGTCATCTTGGTAAAATACATTTACGCTTATTACAACAATCTGACAAATACGAACTAGTTGGATTTTACGACGAAAATCAGGAAAATGCCGAACGAATATCAAAAGAATTTGGCTATAAAAACTTCAGTACTATTGCTAAATTAATCCACGCTGTGGATGTTATTGATATTGTCACTCCAACACTTTCCCATTATAAATGTGCTAAGGTAGCCATAAAATCAGGAAAACATATCTTTATAGAAAAACCTATTGCCAATACCGTTGAAGAAGCCGAAGAAATTATTGCTTTGGCCAAAGAATATAACGTAAAAGGTCAGGTTGGTCATGTTGAACGCTTTAATCCAGCGTTTATTGCTACAAAAAACATGATCGAAAACCCAATGTTTATAGAAACGCACCGTTTGGCAGAATTTAATCCGCGTGGTACAGATGTTCCTGTAGTTCTGGATTTAATGATTCATGATATTGATGCTATCTTAAGTGTAGTAAATTCAAAAGTAAAAGATATTCACGCCAGTGGAGTTTCGGTTATCAGTGATACTCCGGATATTGCAAATGCCAGAATTGAGTTCGAAAACGGATGTGTTGCAAATTTAACAGCCAGCAGAATTTCGTTGAAAAACATGCGCAAGACACGTTTCTTCCAAAAAGATGCTTACATTTCTGTAGACTTTCTGGAGAAAAAATGCGAAGTAGTCCGTATGAAAGACGCCCCGGAAATCCCTGGAGATTTTGATATGATTTTGCAAAATGCCGAAGGCGTGAAAAAGCAAATCTATTTTACCAATCCTGATGTCGAGCAAAACAATGCCATTCTTGACGAATTAGAATCTTTTGCAAACGCCATAAAAACAGATACAACTCCTGTTGTAACACTTGAACAAGCAACTGATGCCCTAAGAGTAGCGTATCAAATCATTGATTGTTTCCAAAAATAATTGAAAGTTTAAAAAATAAAAATAGCCACGAATTCACGAACCAATTGGTGAATTCGTGGCTAAATCATAAATATAATATCTAAGATAAAATGAAGACTATAGCTGTAATTGGTGCAGGAACAATGGGTAACGGAATTGCTCATACATTTGCACAAAGTGGTTTTACTGTAAAACTAATTGACGTTTCTGAAAAATCATTAGACAAAGGAATGGCGACTATTGCCGCAAACTTAGACCGAATGTTGTCTAAAGGAACCATTACGCAGGAAGATGTTGCTAAAACAATCACCAATATTATTACCTATACTGATATTAAGGACGGTGTTGTAGGGGTTGATTTAGTAGTTGAAGCCGCTACAGAAAATGTAGAACTAAAACTAAATATCTTTAAACAATTAAACGAAACTTGTTCTCATAATACCATTTTAGCAACCAATACTTCTTCCATATCTATTACACAAATCGGAGCTGTTGTAGCACATCCTGAACGTGTTATCGGGATGCACTTTATGAATCCGGTGCCAATTATGAAATTGGTCGAAATCATTCGCGGATACAACACCAGCGATGAAGTCACTAAAATCATCATGGACTTATCTGAAAAATTAGGAAAAACTCCTGTTGAAGTAAACGATTATCCAGGTTTTGTGGCCAACAGAATCCTGATGCCTATGCTAAATGAAGCAATCGAAACGTTATACAATAAAGTAGCCGGTGTTTATGAAATTGATACTGTAATGAAATTAGGAATGGGACACCCTATGGGCCCACTTCAATTAGCTGATTTTATTGGTCTTGATGTTTGCCTTGCGATCTTGAATGTAATGTACGAAGGCTTCAAAAACCCAAAATATGCCCCTTGCCCATTATTAGTAAATATGGTTAGAGCCGGAAAATTGGGCGTGAAATCCGGAGAAGGTTTTTATGATTACAGTGAAAGTAAAAAAGCAGAGAAAATCTCTAAGCAGTTTATCCTTTCATAAAAAAGAAATACCATGTCGATACAATCGAATTTAAATACAATCAAAACAAGTTTACCGGAGCATGTAACTCTCGTTGCCGTTTCTAAAACGAAACCTGTTTCTAATTTAATGGAAGCTTATGAAGCTGGTCAGCGCATTTTTGGAGAAAACAAAATCCAGGAAATGACTGACAAGTACGAAGAAATGCCTAAAGACATTCAATGGCACATGATTGGTCACGTGCAATCGAATAAAGTAAAATTTATGGCACCATTTGTGAGTTTGATTCACGGTGTTGATAGTTTAAAATTATTGCAGGAAATCAATAAACATGCTTTAAAAAACAATAGAATTATCGATTGTTTGCTTCAAATATATATTGCCGAAGAAGAATCTAAATTTGGTTTAGATAAAAATGAATTAAACGAATTATTATCTTCATCAGAATTCAAAGAGATGAAAAATATTCGTATCTTAGGATTAATGGGAATGGCAACATTTACAGAAGACCGAAACCAGATTATAAAAGAATTTACGCATTTAAAATCTATTTTTGATTCCATTAAATCATTACAATTTGAAAACTGCAATCTGAATATCATTTCAATGGGAATGTCAGGAGATTACCAACTTGCCATAGAATGCGGAAGCACAATGGTTCGAATTGGCAGCAGCATTTTTGGCGGCCGTTAATTTTTAAGCCACATATCGTAGATGCACTGCGGTGCGTCTCTACAGAAAACTGAATACTAAAAACCGAGACTGAATACTGAATTTGTACGCAATACTAGACATAGAAACCACTGGAGGCCAGTTTAACGAAGAAGGAATTACCGAAATCGCCATTTATAAATTTGATGGCCATGAAGTAGTCGACCAATTCATTAGCCTTGTTAATCCCGAAATTCCGATTCAGCCTTTTGTGGTGAAATTAACCGGGATCAATAATGCTATGTTGCGTTCGGCACCTAAGTTTTTTGAAGTTGCCAAAAGAATAATCGAAATCACTTCAGATTGCATCATCGTAGCACACAACGCCTCTTTCGATTATAGAATCTTACGTACCGAGTTCAAACGTTTAGGTTACGATTTCGAAGCCAGAACACTTTGTACGGTTGAACTGGCCAAAAAACTAATTCCGGAACAGCCTTCTTATAGCTTAGGAAAACTCGTTCGCGCACTGGGAATTCCAATGGCAGACAGACATCGCGCCAGCGGAGATGCCATGGCAACGACTAAGTTATTCAAAATGCTTCTCGAAAAAGATATAGAAAAAACAATCGTAAAAGACTTTATAAAACTAGAAGTAGAAAAAGGTATTGCACCAAAATTTTTCGATCTTTTATCCCAAATGCCAACTAAAACTGGTGTTTATTATATTTATAACGAAGGAGGAACGCTAATTTATATTGGCAAAAGCCAAAATATCAAAAAAAGAGTTAATCAGCATTTTACCGGAATAACAACCAAAAGCAAAAAAATTCAGGCCGAAGTTTTCACCATAACCTATGACGAAACCGGAAGCGAACTAATAGCCTTATTGAAAGAAAGTCAGGAAATAAAAATAAACCGACCAAGATACAATCGTTCTGGGCGAAAAACGATTTTTCAATATGCCTTATATCCCGAAAAAGATGCTAATGGCTACATCAACCTAAAACTTGAAAAAGCCGACGGTCGTAAAAAAGAAATTACATCTTTTGCTACCTTGCAAGAAGGCAAAAATGCACTTTTCAAATTCACGGCAAAATACCATTTGTGCCAAAAGCTAACAGGATTGTATCAAAGCAAAAAAGAGTGTTTTCAATATAAAATAAAAGAGTGTGATGGCGCTTGTATCGCAGAAATCACTCCTGAAATATACAATGCCAGAGTACAACAATTCATCTCTGAAAACAGCTTCGATAACAAAAGCATGATCCTGATTGACAGAGGTCGAAATGTAAACGAAAGAAGTGCGATATTAATCGAAAACGGAATTTATCAGGGATATGCTTTCTACGATTTAAATTATCAGATTACGAATATCGAAATTCTAAAAAATATCCTTATTCCAATGGACCACAATCGTGATGTAAAAAATATTATCCAAAATTACATCCGTAAAAGCAAATCGCTTAAAATTCTTCTTTTTTAACAATACAAAACTTTCATTATCTTCGCGATATGAGAAAAGTAAAATCAAAATACGAAATCTTCAGAGAACAAATTAAAATCATTCTATATGGCACTAATACCATTTTAGGGCGAATGTTTGACCTTGTTCTATTGGGATTGATTTTATTGAGCGTGCTCTTAATTATGATGGAAACCGTACAAGGTATCAATCAAAAATATCACACTCAACTAATTATTTGCGAATGGGTTATCACTATATTTTTTACAATTGAATATATTTTAAGAATAATTTCAATTCAAAAACCTGTTCGATACGTATTTAGCTTTTACGGAATCATAGATTTGCTTGCCGTATTACCCATGTATTTGTCTATATTTTTCCCTGGAGCAAGCATTCTTTCTATTGTGAGAGCGTTACGTTTCTTTAGATTATTCAAAATATTGCACATTCCCCAAATTTCACATCAATCTATTCAGCTTCGTGAAGCCATTGAAGCCAGTAAAGAAAAAATTCTCGTTTTTATATATTTTGTTCTGATCAGCACCATAATAATCGGATCGATCATGTATTTGGTCGAAGGCAGAGAATCAGGTTTCACCAGTATTCCTATGGGTATTTACTGGACAATTGTAACTTTAACAACAGTAGGATACGGAGACATTTCTCCGCAGACACCACTAGGTCAGTTTATTGCAGCTTTAGTAATGATTTTAGGTTACGGAATTATAGCTGTCCCTACCGGAATCGTAACTGCCGAATTTGCAAAAAGCAGTTTAAAGAATACGGCTGTTGGAACAAGAAAAACATGTACAAATTGCCATTCACAAGTACATTTTGACAGTGCCAAATATTGTTACGAATGCGGAACCGAATTACCTAATATTTAATTTAAGGAGCTATTCCAGCTGTACGTTACAACTCCTCCTTATATTTGTTGTTTTTTTAAGACATAAAAGGAGCTTCTAAAGTTGCTCTTTTATCCCAAAAAAAACTAACAACTATAAGTCCGGGGTTTTCACTCCCATCTGGGCTAAAAAATATGAAACACTTAATTACCATTGTCGGACCAACAGCTATAGGCAAAACAGCCTTAAGCATTGCTCTGGCGCAACATTTCAAATGCGAGATAATATCTTGCGACAGCCGTCAGTTCTTTAAAGAAATGACCATTGGCACCGCAGTTCCCAATCCCGAAGAATTACAGGCAGCAAAACATCATTTCATTCAAAATAAATCTATTTTCGAAAATTACACAGTTGGCGATTATGAGAAAGAAGCCCTTCTTAAAATAGAAGAATTATTTCAAACCAACGATTTTGCTATTCTTATTGGAGGTTCAGGATTATATGTTGACGCAATCTTAAAAGGTTTCGACGAATTTCCAGAAATCAATCCCGAAATACGTTCTGAGGTAAATTCAAACTACGACAAACTCGGAATCGAATATCTTCAGGAACAATTAAAAAACCTGGATCCGGATTATTATCAAAAAATTACAATAGAAAATCCACAAACCCTCCAAAACCCACAGCGAATGATGCGTTTTGTAGAAGTTTGTATTGGCAGTCAAAAACCATATTCTTCTTTTCTAAATCAGAAGAAAAACAACAGAAACTTCACTCCTATTTTAATTGGTTTAGACGCCGATAGACAAATCATTTACGACCGAATCAATCAGCGTGTTGATATTATGATGAACGAAGGTTTGCTGGAAGAAGCAAAAAAACTTTATCCTAACAAAGCGTTAAATGCGCTTCAAACCGTCGGATATAGAGAATTATTTAGTTATTTTGACAGAGATTTCTCCTTGCCTTTTGCCATCGAAGAAATCAAGAAAAATACCCGCCGTTTTTCCAAAAGACAACTTACCTGGTTCAAAAGAAATGAAGCCACAAAATGGTTTGATTATGCGACAGATAGAAAAGAAATTATAGATTATATAGAAAATTCATTAAAGTAAAAGTCTTTTTTCTATATTCTTTACTCTATTTTCCAAATCAATCTAAAATCAAAAATTTACAATCAAAAATTAAAAAATGCCAATATCACCAAATTTCACATCAGTTTATAGTAAAGACTGGGAAATCAATTTTACACAATGCACACCGGCTGGTTTTTTAAAATATACAGATTTATGTAATATTCTACAATTAACCGCAGGATCGCACGCCGAAGTTGGAGGCATCAGTTTTCAGGACATGCAGGAATTTCATCAAGCATGGGTTTTAAGCAGAATGCGCGTAGAAGTGCATGCATTGCCTCAGTGGCAGGATGTTGTAACTGTAAAAACATGGATCAACAGTCTTGAAAATTCGCGTTCCGTTCGTGCACTTGAAATGTATGTTAATGGAAAGAAAATTGTAGGGTGCGAAACGTATTGGGCTGTTTTTAATACCCAATCACGCCGTCCGGAACCTTTGGCAATTCCGTATAAACATTTCGAATTATTCCCTGAAAACAGAGCAACAGAAGAGGGTTTCTCTAAAATAAATATCAATCACGAAAAAGAGGCTGTCTTTGAAAAAACAGTTTATTTATCCGATTTAGATATTGTAAATCACGTAAATAACGTAAAATATCTGGAATGGTGTCTGGATCATGTTGAGCCAAAAAGAATTCTAAAACAAGAAGTCAAAAACTTCGAAATGAATTTCATGAAAGAACTGTCATTAAAAGATCAGGTGGTAATTCATGAAAGCGAAGATGGTCAAAGTACAGCAAGATTTAGTATTACAAAAGGCGAAAAAACCTGTTTTGCTTTAGAATTGCATTGGAAGTAATTATTTGACCCAGAGATTTAAACGGATCGAACGGGTTTACACCGATTTATTTTATTTTTAATTCGTGCTAATTTGTAGCTTAAATAATAATAAATCTCTTTAAAATTGGTGTAGTCCCTACGGGACAAATATTATATTTTATTGATAAAAATTCTACCAACATGTAATCTCTACGAGATATTTAAAAAAATGTCTTTCGAACTTTTACACAGTACTCCGTTAGAGTTAAATGTTGGTAGAAAAAGATTACACCACAATAAAAATGTCCCGTATTGTAATGTCATTAAGTTAATAGAGAGAGAAGTAACCACAAAGTTTGTCATCTCGACGAAGGAGAGATCACACTAGTATTTCCGTTGAGATATTCGCCAATCTTTGTCGAGTTTCTTTGTGATCTCTCCTTCGTCGCGATGACAAGATTGCGGATTCTGATAGAGTTATTTATATAGAAATAGTTAATTTTACATTCAAAAATCTCTTAACTTAATGACATCATCAGTAGGGATTTTACATGACCATTTTCTCAGATTCAACCAAAAAAAAAAAAAAAAACGATGCATTTCATCTCTTGAATTGCATCGTTTTTAGTTTTAATTAAAATTATTTTGATTTCTTTTTAGAACCTTTTTTAGATTTTTTTTTATTCTTCAACAAATCAATTTTACCTTTTATTCTTTTTTCTACTTCCGTAATATCAGATTCAAAAGCAAATTGCAGTGTGTAAAGTTTCGCATTTTTAATTGACGTCAACGCCTCTTTAAATCGAAGCTGTGCCTCAAAAAGAATAGCTTTTTTGACATAGATTTCAGATTTGTTTCCCCCTTTTATAGTCAAAGCAAAATCAATCAGTTTTTGGGCTTCTTCATAGTCTTCATTCAATATTAAAGTCTGAATGTAATACGGATATACTTCAAGAGCATGAATGTTTATAGCCAAAGCTTCCTGAAAATAAGATTTCGCCTCTTCATAATTCCATAATTGCTCCGCCTGAATTCTTCCGTACAAACACAAAACCATCGTATTTTTTGCATCATAAGAAAAAGCATAGTCTAAGGATTCTATAGTTTCTTCAAGCGAATACGGATAATTATCCAAAGCCTGAAATAGGTATTTATCAATTGCTTTCATTTCGTAAATCTGTTTTCAATTTCTGACGAGTTCCTTTGTAACTTTTCTCAACTTTATTCTTTTTAAAGTCAGATCCTGCAAAAACCCTCACAGGATTGCCACGCTGAATATTCAGCTGATTTTCCCATTGTTTTCCAACATGATTTTTAAGCTGTTGCAAAGTTTCGTCTTCTAGTTTTTTTAATAATCTTTCTGTGGCCAGTTTTTTGTTTTGATGCTGCGAGCGGCTATCCATAGAAACTACCGCAATTCCTGTTGGAATATGTGTTGCACGAATGGCCGAACTCACTTTGTTAACATGTTGTCCGCCCGCACCCGAACTTCGCATCGCCTGATACTGAATATCATTTTCTGAAATCGATGCATTTTTTTGTGCTTCAATTTCAAAAATGCCAATAAACCAGTTCTTGCGTTTGTGCATTTTCCTAAATTGACTCTGACCAATCCATTGAATGGTTCCAATCCATGAATTCGCGAATTTCTCAGCATTATTTCCCTTTACAGCAACTGTTGCTGTTTCAACCGTTCCGTTTTCCTGCCCCACTTCCCTTTGAAGCAAAGTAGCTTCTAAACCCTGCTCCTGTGCTTCGTCTAAAACTTTTTTAAGCACTTGGGCAACTACCCAAGTGCATTCTGCAGGTCCTCGCCCTGCTGTTATCTGAATTATTTTTTCCATTTTTCTATTATTTTAAGAAGCTTTTCTCTATTCTTTGCTTCTTTTACAAATTTTGGAAGTCTTGAAACCATAGTTGCGTTAGAACTTCCTGTATTATTTCTTTCTCTTAAGTCAGCTTTGATATATCTCTCCAGATAATCAATATGATCTTGATTAAATGCCCAAAAAATATCTCCGTTCATTTCTTTTTGAAACCAAAGTGATAAATCATAATACGGCTCTTTGACCAACCCATCATCAGCTTTCGAATTCTGCAAAAACTCTTCAATTTTCGGTTTCCACTCTTCCTGAAAATTACAATGCGGACATTTTGCTTTGTATTTTTCCGGTTTCTCTTTTAATGACTGAGACTCAAATTCGTATTTTTCAAAACACTTACTACAATATACTTTGCCATAAGCTACATAGTGATAATTTGGTTTTTCAAGTTTATAGTAACAATGTTTGCATTCAAAAACTTTAGTATGGCAATACCCACATTTGCAATCTGATACAGGTTCTTTTTTAACTGCTGATTTAGAATCACATTTAGGACATTTTACTAAAATCTCATTAGCAAAACTTCCTAAAAACTTATTTTCATCCTGAAATCTTTCCATAATTTTAGTTTTTTATCGGTCCATTCTAACGATTTTAGGAGTGAAAGTTCCCAGAACTTCAACCAAATCCGTTTGATTTCCCATTACTTTTGTAATGTCTTTGTACGCCATTGGGGCTTCGTCAATATTTCCGCCAATCAAGGTTACATCATTCGCTTTTAATACTTTTTTGATCTCACTTTGAGTAAAAGTAGCTTTGCATTTCGCTCTCGAAAACAAACGTCCCGCTCCATGAGAAGCCGAGTTTAAACTCGCTGCATTTCCTTTTCCTTTTACTATATATCCCGGAGCTGTCATTGAACCCGGAATGATCCCCAATTGACCTTCAGCAGCAGGAGTTGCGCCTTTTCTATGCACGATACATTCCTGAGCGTTCACCATTTCTTTCCAGGCAAAATTGTGATGGTTTTCAATTGTAACCACTACTCTTTTTCCTATCGCTTTGGCAATTCTCCTATGAATGTCATCGTGACAAGCTTTTGCGTATTCTCCGGCCAAATTCATTGCCAACCAATATTCCTGTCCATCATGCGTGTTTAAATCCAACCAGGCCAAATGCTGTACATTTTTAGGCAATGGACATTGTTTAGTTGCCAGATAAGTATAATGTTTGGCGATGTTTGCACCTAAACCGCGAGAACCACTATGCGATAAAACAGCAAAATATTCTCCAACACCCAACTTCCATTCATTCTCGGGATTGTCAATTTTTGCAACACCAAATTCCACAAAGTGATTTCCTCCACCAGAACTACCTAATTGTTTGTAAGCTTTTGGCAAAAGATTCTTCAATAGCGGAATATCCTGAAACTCGCTTTTGTAAAAAACTTCATGATCTGCTTTCACAGCATGTGTTTCATTCATTCCAAATTTTGTATTGTCTTTTAAGATCGCTTGCAACTGATGTTCTTTTCCTTTGAAATGCGAAGCTGGTAAATCGAAAATCGACAAACTCATACGGCAGCCAATATCAACACCAACTCCATACGGAATAACGGCATTATCTGTCGCTAATACCCCACCAATTGGTAATCCATAACCTGAGTGTGCGTCTGGCATTAAGGCTCCTGCAACCGAAATTGGCAGTTTTAAAGAATCATACAATTGAAATTTTGCCTGTTCATCGATTTCATTTTCTCCAAAAATGGTAAAAGGAACTCTTGTCGTTTTCAATTGGTGCATTCTTACCTGAACCGGGTTTATTAAACCTTCAGCAACTTTACCCCAGGTTCCGTGTCCTTCAAACTTTTCAGGATGAAGCAAAACCTCTTTGGCTTCTGTTAGAATAGATTCTTTTTTCTCTCTTTTTCTATATCTGTTTATTTGCCCTAAGGCGATATTTATTGAATTATTTTTTGGAAAGCCTAACTTGATCAGGTCTTTTCCGGATAATTTATTTCCCATGATTTATATCATTTCGTCTACATATTGCTGATACAATACATGCAGACTTTTATTTTTAATTGGGTTTATCTCTCTTGGATTTTCATTTTGATAATATCTCCAACGATAAGAAAAACCATGTACTAATTTGTTTATCTTATATCTTAAATTAAGATTAGTAATGTAATTGTCGAGAACCTGAATTTCACTTTCCAAATCTGCATCAACCATTTTAGTATGCGTTATCATGTACGGTTTAATGCGAAATACATAACGCCACGGTTCATTAAATACATAATGAATTTTATAGCGTTTACAATTAGGACACCATCGTTCCCTTTTATAAAAATGCATTTTCTCTTTTTCAGTTAATGTTAGTTTTGGACTTCTCCATTCTGATTCAGAAAACTCTTTTACTGTTTGAAGCTTTTCAACATACACATGTTTTCTTTTCCTTTTTTTCTTTTTCTTAAAAGATTTTTCAGGAGAATGCTGCCATGTATTGATCTTTTCCAGCAATGTTTTATAAAATGAAGCTTCATTTGACCTTACTATATCGTCTCTTAGTACAAAACTGCGTTCCCAACCTTTTTGATAAGGCGTTGCTAAGGGAACCAATGGTAAATTTTGTCGTTTTTTCCAGAGTTCAATTTCAAGCTTTCTTAACTGAATTAATTGTTTTTCAAAATCTTCTTTTACTAATCTTTTCTTTGTTCTTTTATTTTTAAAGCGAGAGCACAAAGCATACTCTTCTGCTGTATAATTTTCCATAAAAAATTATAGTGCATTAAATTAATAGCCAAAACAGGCCATAGCATTTTACCCGTGAGGATAAATAATAAAATCGATTATTCGGGAAAATTTGAAGTGTCTAGAATAAAAAAAGCCCGAAGCTAAATGTCTTCGGGCTTTTTTATATATCTAAAAATGAATTTCTAAGATTGAAATAAGCCACGAAGAAGCGCTGCACCAAACTTGTTTGATGTGAAGCTCTGAAATGATAATGTAAATACAGACATTTTTCTTCGTTATTAAAGGGTTATTACTTTTTTCGTGTGCAAATATTCAGAATACTTTTTTGATTTTCCAAATTTATTTTAAAGAAAATTCATGTAAAAAATAATTATTATATTTTTCGAATCGTAAAAAACATAATATCTATTTGAAAACTAACGCCCTAGCCCTGATGAAAGCGGCATCCTTCTTCTTGCTTTTTTTAGCAAGAAAAAGATATAGCGGACAGCAGGAAATAGCTCCTTATGATTAAAATTCCAAAAAAAATTAAATTACAAATTCCAATCTCTGAGAAGATTTATAGTTTGCTCATCTTTTGTTAGATGCACTGCAGTGCATCTCTCCGGAAAATTGCGGTCATTTTTTTTATGGATATCGACAATCGTAGAGACGCACTGCAGTGCGTCTACACAAAAAGATTTAATCCGTATTAAAGACATGATTGAAGTTTTTATCGAGAATCGGGTGATAGAAAACAGAACAAGTAAATCAAACTAGAGAAGCATAAAGAAAGTCACCAATCTTTATAGAATTACTAGTGTGATTTGCTTCGCCTGTTCGCTGTCGCTCGGGTCTCCTCCGTCGAAATGACAAGATTGAGTATAACTACAATTTTCAAAAAGTATAAGCATAAAAAAAGCCCTGATTTCTCAGAGCTTTATGCTTTTTGTTTTTGTGAATTTTGTTTTTTTATTCTGTCACTTTGCTTTTAACAACTAATCTGAAACCTTCACCGTGAATGTTAAGGATCTCAACATCTTCGTCTGCTTTTAGATATTTTCTTAGTTTAGCGATGTAAACGTCCATACTTCTTGAAGTAAAGTAGTTGTCATCTCTCCAGATTTTTGTCAACGCTAATTCTCTTGGCATTAAGTCATTTTCATGAAGAATTAACATTTTAAGCAATTCATTCTCTTTTGGAGATAATTTTATAGGTTCGTCATTTTCGAACGTTAAAAATCTCAGTTTAGAATTCAGGTGGAATTTACCAATGTTAAATTCAAACTGAACTTGTTCTGCTTTAGTATCTGCAGATTTTCTTTGAATAATCGCTTTGATTTTCATTAATAAAACTTCTGAATCAAAAGGTTTATTTAAATAATCATCAGCACCAGCTTTGTATCCTTTCAGCACATCTTCTTTCATTGATTTTGCTGTTAAAAATATAATTGGCACTTCGCTGTTCTTTTCTCTAATTTCTTTGGCTAAAGTATAACCATCTTTATAAGGCATCATTACGTCAAGAATACATAAATCATATACATCTTTCTTGAATTTCTCGAAACCTTCCATACCGTTTTTAGCTAAAGTAACTTCAAAGTCATTTAACATTAGATAATCTTTAAGAACTGCCCCAAAATTAAGGTCATCTTCTACTAAAAGTATTCTTTTGTTATTATTTTCCATATTTTAATTTATTAATGGTATTTTTATTATAAAGGTGCTACCTTTTCCTTTTTCGCTTTCAACATATACTTGACCATTGTGATCCTCTACTATTCTTTTTACATAAGCAAGGCCTAAACCGTGTCCTTTTACATTATGTAAATCTCCAGTATGCTCTCTGTAAAATTTCTCAAAAACTCTTTTTTGAGCTATTTTACTCATACCAAGACCATTATCTTTTACTTTTATCAGAATCATGTCTTTGACATTTTCTGTAAAAATTTCTATTTCAGGAATACCAGGTGAATATTTTATAGCATTTTCTAAAATATTTACCAATACGTTTGTAAAATGTACTTCGTTGATTAAAGAGGTTGTTCTTGCGGCATTATAATGCTTTACAACGCTTCCTTTTCTATCTTCCAAGATTAAATTTACGTGCTCAATTGCATCATCGATTATATCGTGAATTGCCGTTGGCTCTTTTGTAATATCTAATTCTCTTTTTTCTAATTTAGAAATACGAAGAACGTTTTCTACCTGAGCGTGCATTCTTTTATTCTCGTCCCGAATCATTTGCAGATATCGAAATACTTTTTCTTTATCTTCAATAATTTTAGGATTCTTAATCGCATCAAGCGCTAAATTTATCGTTGCAATTGGAGTTTTAAACTCATGCGTCATATTATTTATAAAATCTGTTTTGATTTCAGAAATATGTTTTTGACGTAACAATTGATTCAATGCACTTGTATAAGCAACTATTATAATCAATGTAAAAATTATCGACAATATTGTAATACTTAACAATTCAGATAACAAAAATTTCTTTTTATGAGGGAAAGTTATAAATAGTTCATATTTACTATTACCTTCGTTATCTGTATAAATTGGCACATGATAACTTGCATCTTTATCGTAATGAAATCCGTCAGATTTTACTTTTGTTGCAAGTCCACTGTTAAGAACTCCGTATTCAAATTTGGTTTTTACACCGTATTCTTCTAATTCTTTCTTTAAAAGTTTTTGAAGCTTATCTTTTGTAATTCTACCTTCTATAGGTGTTAGTGAAGCAATATCTTTGTATTGAATTTGCTGCTGTACTTTATTTAAGATATCTAAACTACCTGATTTTTCTATTTTTAGATCCGGAATAATACTTTGGCCTAAATTGCTATTATCGATTCCGTTATTGTTATTGTAAACTTCAGTTACTCTTTTCGAACTAAAGTTTTTAAATCTTTCACTACTAAATTTTTTATTGAATAGTGAACCATTTATATCGTAATCTTCAGATGTAAGGGTATTAGAGTATACAATTGTTTTATTTGTTTTTGTATTTCTCTGAACATAGAGAACTTCTAATAAATCTTCTTTTTTTGGAGTTTTACCTGTACTGTCTTTTATACGGTTGTATTTGTCATAGAAACTGTATTCCTCTTGTTGTTCAAGTTTATCAGCGACATTACCAATTACCTGTGTCACGTGGTATTTAAACTGCTCATCATTGTTTTTAAATGAAGAGTTGAACCAATATACCTGCACCAGAATAATCCCTATTAAGGACAAACTCATCAGTAAAACAAGTATTCTAAAAAATAATTTATTCATCGAAACAAAATTAATATTTTAACAATATACTAAATAATACATTAACCAAATATTAACATTTAAGACTGATTTTGTTTTATATTTAAAATTTTAAGAATTTTAACAACTTCTTCTTTAGCAATTTTAAGATTACTGTTATTAATTACAAAATTGCTCAAAGAAATTCTTTTTTCGTCATTCCATTGCATTTTCATTCTGCTTAAAACTTGTTCGCGTGTGGTATTATCTCGCTTCACAACTCTTTCGATTCTAATTTCTTCCGGTGCAGTAACGGTTATAATTACATCACATTCTTTATAACGACCACTTTCGAACAAAATTGCAGCTTCATAAATTACGTAGTCGTACTTTTTATTTTCTTGTAGCCATAATTCAAAATCGCTTTTTACGGCGGGATGAACAATAGCATTTAGTTGTGCTAATTTATCGGCATTATTAAAGACAATTTCAGCCAGCTTTGCCCTGTTTAAAATTTTATTTTCAAAAATAGAATCGCCAAATGTCGTTTTTATTTGTTGTATTATATTGTCAGACTGCATTACTTTTTTGGCAGCATCATCTGCAATATAAACAGGAACTCCCATTGTCGCAAAATAGTTTGCAATAGTGGTTTTGCCACTTCCTATTCCGCCTGTTAAACCAATAACTTTAGTCATATTATACTTTAAAAAACATACGAGGAAAAGCTTCTTG
The DNA here is from genome assembly GCF_015350725.1 of Flavobacterium sp. CSZ. Taxonomy (NCBI): domain Bacteria; kingdom Pseudomonadati; phylum Bacteroidota; class Flavobacteriia; order Flavobacteriales; family Flavobacteriaceae; genus Flavobacterium; species Flavobacterium sp. CSZ. Next base: position 18,580 of record NZ_JADKPQ010000008.1, on the reverse strand, counting down.
TGGTTTTTTCTTTAAAAGAATGATTTTTATGAACGACTTTAAAAATCCTGTTCCATAACCATAAAACTGCTTCCAAACTGCAATTACAGATAAGTATCCAATTTTAATGCTTTTATTCTGAATACTTGATGTAAGAAAAATAATAACGAAATATACAAAATATAATTGTAATAATATGTCGATATTGAAAATTAATAGTAAAAAAGCTAATAATAATCCGAGTATAAAAACAGATGGAAAGAAGAATGTTAGTTTATTATGCTCTGGATACCAACTATTTAATATAGGTCTTGCAATACCAAATTTATTTACCTGAACAGAAAATTTTTCCCAATCTATCCTACGTTTGTGATAAACATATGCCTCAGGAAACAGTCTGGTTTCGAATCCCAGGTTCCATAAACGGATAGAAAGGTCCGGATCTTCGCCGGGATGAATGTTTCCGAAGCCTTTTGATGCCTCAAATGCTTTTTTTGAAATTCCCATATTGAAACTTCTTGGCTGAAATTTATTGATCTTTTCAGACCCGCCACGAATTCCTCCTGTGGTCAAAAAAGAAGTCATAGCAAAATTAATTGCTTTTTGAATATCAGAAAAACTGTCTAATGCTTTATCAGGTCCTCCAAAACAATCTACATAATCTGCATCTAATGCTTTTCGAACTTCGGTTAAATAATTAGCCGGAATAATACAATCCGAATCAAAAATGATAAAATAATCTCCACGTGCCTTTTGCATTCCGAAATTTCTCGAATCTCCCGGTCCTGAATTCGGCTTAAAATAATACGAAATGTTCAATTTTCCCTGATAGGTCATCACCACATCTTTGCACGGTATTGATGATCCATCTTCTACAAGAACAATTTCAAAAGCTTCATTATAATCAGATTTAGACAGACTTTCTAAAAGTTCATCAACTTCATCTGGGCGATTATACACGGGTATAATTAAAGAAAAAATCATAACGGGATGTGCTGTATTAAAGTGGCAATTTTTTAAACTTCAAAATTTTAACAAAGATATGGTATATTCATAAAAAAACCACCAACTTTTGGTTGATGGTTTTTTCATTTATTATATTTTTTATCTACTTGATACTTTCGATTTCAACAACTTCATTTGCATCTGCTTTGTAATCTACTCCGGCAAATTCAAACCCGAAAAGATTTAAGAAATCATTTCTATATCCAGCTAAATCTCCAATTGCAGGTAATGTTTCAGTTGTTGCTTCTAACCAAAGTTTAGCCACTTTTTCCTGAACATCATCACGCATTTCCCAATCGTCGATTCTGATTCTTCCTTTTTCATCTACAGGAACTTCAGATCCATTGTATAATCTGTCCTTAAACAAACGCTGAATTTGCTCGATACAACCTTCATGAATCCCTTCTTCTTTCATAATTTTATATAAAAGAGAGATATACAACGGGATTACCGGAATTGCAGAACTTGCTTGTGTTACTAATGCTTTGTTTACAGAAACATATGCTTTTCCTCCTATTGATTTTAAACTATCTGTAATAGAGAATGCTGTAGCTTCTAAATCATCTTTTGCACGGCCAATTGTACCTTTACGGTAAACTGCTTCTGTCAATGATGGCCCAATATATGAATAAGCCACTGTTGTCGCTCCATCTGCCAATAAATTTTCAGCTTTTAAGGCATCAATCCACATTGTCCAGTCTTCTCCACCCATTACTGCTACAGTATTTGCAATATCTTCTTCATTTGCCGGAGCAATAGAAACTTCCGTTACGTTTCCTGTATGAAAATCTACAGTTTTGTTGGTAAAAGTTTGTCCGATTGGTTTCAAAACCGAACGGTGTAACACTCCTGTAACCGGATGTTGACGAACCGGTGATGCTAAACTATAGATTACAAGATCAATCTGACCTAAATCAGCTTTGATTAAATCTAAAGTCTGTCTTTTTATTTCGTTTGAAAAAGCATCTCCATTGATACTTTTTGCATATAAACCTGCTTTGTGAGCTTCTGTTTCAAATGCAGCAGAATTATACCAACCCGGTGAAGCTGTTTTACCTTCAACTGGCGGTTTTTCAAAAAATACTCCAATAGTTGCAGCATCAGATCCAAAAGCACTTGTGATTCTTGAAGCTAATCCAAAACCTGTTGAAGCACCAATAACTAATACTTTTTTAGCACCGTCAATTGGACCTTTTGATTTTATATATTCTATTTGATTTTTAACATTTTGCTCGCTGCCTTTTGGGTGTGCAGTCAAGCAAATAAATCCTCTCATTCTAGGTTCTATAATCATATTTTTGTATTTATTCGTTGATTGGGCTAATCTTATCATTAAGATAAATGACTAACTTATTTACGTTTGTTTAATTAGCTTTGAGTTGACAAATATAAATTATTTCTTTAGTTCAACAAGGCTTTAGCATGATTTAAAGCGGAATCAGAAACAACAGCTCCTGATAACATCTGAGCAATCTCCATAACTCTTTCGTCCTGAGACAATAGCTTCAATTCTGATTGCGTATCATCGTCTACTGTAGATTTGAATACTTTGAAATGAGAATCTCCTTTTGCTGCTATTTGAGGCAAGTGCGTAATGGCAAAAATTTGCATTGTTGCACTCATTTCTTTCATAATCTCACCCATTCTAATGGCAATTTCTCCTGAAACTCCAGTATCTATCTCATCAAAAATTAAAGTAGGCAGTTTTGAATATTGTGCTAAAATTGCTTTAACAGCCAACATAATACGGGACATCTCCCCTCCTGATGCTACTTTTTTCAGTAAACCAAAATCAGTTCCTTTATTGGCAGAAAATAAAAACTGAAGTTCATCTTTACCATTCTGGAAATAGGTTTCTGACGGTAAAAGTTCCATATTAAAACGAACATTCGGCATTCCTAAAGTTTCTAAAATCGAAATTAGTTTTTGAGATAAAACCGGAATTGCTTTTGTTCTGTTTTGATGAATCGTTGCTGAAAAAGCATCTAACTCAATTGTTTTTTGATCGATTGCTTTTGACAACAAAGCGATTTCTTCTTCGATATTATCAAGTTCTAATAATGTATTACCTAAATTCGACTGAATTCCGATCAATTCATCAACAGTATTTACCTGATGTTTCTTTTGTAAATTATAAATCAATTGCAATTTTTGACTCACAAATTCTAATTGCACCGGATCATTCAATAATTTCTCAGAAGCATTTTGCAATTCTCTCGAAACATCATCAAATTCAATTGCCAGACTTGTAATTCTCTCGAATATGTTTTGATATTCAGGTGAGAAAAGTGCAATTTTTTGTAATGAGGTTTTAATTTCATTCAGATTATGAAAAACGCCAAATTGCTCTTCGTTAGCAATTACAAGAGATTTATCAATAGCCTCTTTTATAATCTCAACGTTATTTAATTTTTCGTAATCCGTTTCTAATTCTTCTTGTTCGCCGGATTTTAATTTAGCCGATACTAATTCATTTAGTAAAAAAGTATTGTACTCCTGCTCTTTTCCAGAATCACTTTGTTTTTTCAATAAAGCATTCAATTTAGATTTATCTGCTTTGTATGATTTTAATGCTTTTTGATAGGACTGAATAGTATCAAAATTATTTGCAATCGCATCAATGATTTTAAACTGAACTCCTTCATCCGAAAGTTCCTGAGTTTGCTGTTGCGAATGAATATCAATCAAAAACAAACTTAAATCTTGTAATTCCTGAAGATTTACAGGACTATCATTTATAAATGCACGAGATTTTCCTGATGGCAGAATTTCTCTTCTAATTATGGTTTCGTCTTCATAATCGAGATCATTTACTTCAAAAAATTCTTTCAGATTGTATTTAGATATTTCAAAATGTGCCTCGATAACACACTTTTCTTCTTTATTTTTTAATGATGTTAAATCAGCTCTTTTACCTAGAACCAATCCTATTGCTCCTAATATAATAGATTTACCAGCACCCGTTTCACCTGTAATTATAGAAAAACCTCTAGAAAAATCGATAGTGAGTTTTTCAATCAGGGCATAGTTTTTAATTGACAAGGACGTTATCATAAAGAAATTGTATAAGTATAAAAGTTAGTAAGATAGTAAATTGAAAAAGAAATTCAATTAAAATTTAATCTGAGACCATTTAGTAGAATTCAAAGGCGATACTTTGTTCAGCACATCTGTTAAATCCCCAACCGGAATACTCGGCCCTCCTGAAAAGATAGAAACGATTTCATCTGATTTTGCATCAAAAAATACTCGCGTTAAAAAGGCATTTGGTTTAACCGAATTCAATTTCCCTATGAGCATTATTGCATTCTTGATTTTCTCTTTTGATGCTTTTAAGTCCAGACTCATTCCGTCTAAACCAGTATGATATGCATACATAGTCTGACGTAAATCACTATACATTGGCGAATTCAGATCATTTATTAAATAATAACGGTTTTGAAGCCCATCAGACTGAGTCCAGCCTTTAGATCCGCCTTGCTGCGCAACACTCGCAATATTCTGAGCAGTTTCAAAATATTGATTTCCTGCTCCCATTTGAAAAGTATCAGCATCCATTCCCAAAATTACATAACTGTAAAAAGATACTACAGATACTAAATTAGATTCAAAAGTGGCAGGGTTAAAAAGCAAAGGCTCGTACTCTGTATATTGAAAATTAAAGTCTTTGTCGTTGTAATTTAAAACAGGTGATGAATAAGTAGAATTAAAAATCAATCTTGAAGACTGTACCTGAATTGTACCTGTAAATTGATTTGAACCTCCTGAAGACAATGTGATATACATCGAACAATTGATTCTCTCATTTTGCTTTAAAACTGATCCTGTCCAGTCTGTTTTATTCACAAATTCAGACAAAGAGGTTTGAAGTGTTTTAAAAACTTGCTGATTGGGATTGGGCAGCCTTTCTGTATTAATAGTCACAGTACAATTTAGCTGTTGCGCTTGTGTAAAGCCAAAAATTAAAAATACTAAAAGGGTAACTATTTTATTCATTTGAAAGATAATATTTGGTTGTAGCTACAATAGATTTACTATTTCTGCCATTCGTTTTTATTATAAATCATTATGACTTCGAAAAATGCAAAATCACTTTGTTTAAAATATCAACCGCAACAGATTCTTTTGATTTTAATTCCATAGGTTCGATTTCAAAATTATGATCAATAAAAGTTACTTTATTGGTTTCTTTTTTAAAACCTGCGCCTTCATCTTGTAAGGAATTTAAAACAATCAAATCTAAGTTTTTTTTCTGAATTTTCAACTTAGCATTTTCAATTTCATTTTCAGTCTCTAAAGCAAAGCCAATTAAAAACTGATTCTTTTTTATTGCTCCCAGCGATGCTAAAATATCTTTTGTTTTTTCGAGTTCGATCGAAAAATCTTCTGATGCTTTTTTTATCTTTTGTAAAGCTACAACTTTAGGCCTGTAATCAGCAACAGCTGCTGCTGCAATAGCAACATCAACATCATTAAAATACAAATGACACGCATCGTACATATGCTGGGCCGAAATTACATCAACAACTTTAACTAAGCTGTTTTTAACCTTATAATGTGTTGGTCCCGAAACCAGAATAACCTGCGCTCCAAGACTAGCTGCTTCATGAGCAATATCAAAACCCATTTTTCCTGAGGAATGATTTCCTATAAAACGTACAGGATCTATCGCTTCGTATGTTGGCCCGGCAGTAATTAGTATTTTTTTTCCTTTTAAGGGTAACTTGCTTTCTAAATCAGCTTCAAGAAAAGCTACAATATTCTCAGGTTCAGCCATTCTGCCTTCACCGGATAATCCGCTTGCCAGTTCTCCGTTTTCAGCAGGAATCATTAAATTGCCAAACTGTTTTAAAGCGGCAAAACTAGATAATGTTGAAGGGTGTTTATACATATCCAAATCCATTGCCGGAGCAAAATAGACAGGACATTTAGCCGATAAATAAGTAGCAATTAAAAGATTATCACAGTTTCCTGTTGTCATTTTAGACAAGGTATTTGCTGTTGCAGGAGCAATTATCATCAAATCAGCCCAAAGTGCCAAATCAACGTGATTGTTCCATACAGCATCTTCATCATCCTGATTAAAGAAATTGGAATATACAGGATTTTTTGATAACGTAGATAACGTAAGTGGAGTTACAAAATCCTTAGAAGCAGGTGTCATTATCACTTGGACATGTGCACCTGCTTTTATAAAAAGTCGTACTAATGAGGCTGTTTTATAGGCTGCAATTCCACCAGAAACACCCAGTAAAATTTTCTTCCCGTTTAAAACTGACATTATACTATATATTATTTATTTGAACTTCTGTGGTAAGTTTTACCGTCTAACCACTCCTGAACTGCTAAAGCGTGTGGTTTTGGTAATTTTTCGTAAAATTTAGAAACTTCAATTTGCTCTTTATTTTCAAAAACTTCTTCAAGACTGTCATTATATGTAGCAAACTCTTCTAATTTCTCAGTTAATTCTTTTTTAATTTCAGAATTAATTTGATTTGCTCTTTTAGCCATAATGGTAATTGCTTCATACACATTTCCTGTTGGCTCTTCAATAACTGTTTTATTGTAAGTTATTGTATTTACAGGAGCATTCGTCTTTTTTAAATCCATGACTTTTTTTTATTTAGTAAATTTTTGTAAATCTGTTTCAACTCTGGCATTCATTTCATCTGCCTGTTCTTTGTATTTAGTAGCAGCATTAAACTTAATTAAGTTATTGTACGCTACTTTTGCCACATTTAAACGTTCTTCCATTTTTGCAGGAATACTGTTTATTGCTAATTTATATGCCGAATCGTATTTGTAAAAAAGGGCATCTTCTTTAAAAGGTGTTCCAGGAAAATCAGCTATAAAATTATCAAATGCAATTAATGCTGATTTATAATCTGAAATTGTATTGTATCCTTTTGCATTTTCGTATGCTTTTTTCTCCAATTTTCCATTCAAAATTTTCACAGCCTCATTTGCCTGTGCGATGTATTCCGAGTTTGGATAATTATCGATAAATGCTTGTAATTTTTCTAATGCTTTTTGAGTATCTGTTTGGTCTAAACTATAAACAGGTGCTAATTTTGAATAACTGAAAGCTCCTAAAAAAGCAGCTTCTTGTACTTTTTCGCTTCGTGGATAGCCTGAAACAAAACTTTCAAACTGATACCCTGCTAAATAGTACTGTTTTGATTTATAATAAGATTGCGAAAACATATAAAAAAGTTTCTCTGCCTGAGGTTTCCCTCTGTAAGAAGGCGCTAATTGTTCAAAAAGACGAATTGCTTTTGAATACTTTCCTGCCTCGTACATCTTCGTTGCCACTTCAAATTTAGCTGCAACATCTTCATTTTTTAATGCTTTTTGATATTCACTACAAGAACAAAAAAGGACAACAACAATTAATAGAGATACTATTTTTTTCATTTTCTTACTTTTATTATGATTTCTTAGACAATTATGCCAAAGCAAAATCACACCGAAGTTCCGGTGGCAAATTTAGTTATTAATTTAGCTACTACAAAATATTTTTTTGGTATATTAAAATACCGGCAATCTCACTCTTATTTTATGCTGTTTTTTACAAATTCATTCAATCGGTTTGCTAACGATTCATCAACGCTTACTAATGGTAAACGCACTGTGTTCTCAGCAATATCAAGGGCTTGAAAGACTTGTTTGATTCCGGCAGGATTTCCCTGCTCAAAAATCATATCAATACAATCTGACAAAAAGTATTGTGTTTTAAACGCTTCATTTACCTTTTTATTTAGTCCTAATCGAATCATTTCTGAAAATTCTTTTGGAAAACCTTGCCCAATAACCGAAATTACACCTGCTCCACCAGCTAAAACAATTGGCAAAGCAATCATATCATCTCCTGAAATTACAAGAAAATCTTTTGGTGCATTTTTAATTATCTGCATGGCCTGTACCACATCACCCGCAGCTTCTTTTATAGCTACAACATTCTCAAAATCATTTGCTAAACGAATTACTGTAGACGGCAACATATTACTAGAAGTTCTTCCGGGAACATTGTATAAGATTACCGGAATTGGCGAAGCTTCTGCAATGGCTTTAAAATGCTGATAAATACCTTCCTGTGTTGGTTTATTATAATAAGGAGAAACAGAAAGAATAGCTTCAAAAGCCGAGAAATCCCCTGTCTTTAACTCCTCTACAATTTGCATTGTATTATTACCTCCAACTCCAAGAACTAGTGGTAATCTTCCTTTATTAGTATTGATTACAGTAGTAATAACCAATTCTTTTTCGGCTTGTGTCAGGGTAGCATTTTCTGCTGTTGTTCCCATAACCACAAGATATTCAACCCCTCCATCAATAGAAAAGTTAACGATACGCTGTAAAGCTTCGATATCAATTGAAAAGTCTTTTTTAAATGGAGTTACAAGGGCAACACCAGTTCCTATTAATGATTGCATATTCTAATTTATAATTTTATTTTATACTCTTTAAATACTTGAACAATTCGAAAACGAAAAGTTTATAATTTTGTATCGTGGTATCTATCATCCATCGATTTAATCTTTTATCTACAGATGCAAATCCCACTTTAAACCTGGCTTTCGACTGGTTGGTTATCGTCATCAAAATTGCAGTTTCGATATCATAATAACTAATCAAAAGATCAAATTCTGTTGCTATAAATTCATTCAGAAAAACTTCGGTAATTTCTCCCTTCCAATTGATATGTTTGCTACCAAATGTAGGGATCAAATACGTTTCTTTTTCCTTAAATTTACTTCTATACGCCACAACTTTTATGTTCTGAGGAGCGATGTCCTGCAGAATAAGCTCATCAACCAATTCTTTTGAATGAACAAAATCGCTTTCATCGATCAGTAAACCAATTGTTTGTATATTACTGGTAAAAACTTCATTTTTGAAATTATTCAAGTTTTTATTTAATGTTTTTTTTACAAAAAATTCCTTTATATAATTTAAAAACATAGTACTTTTGCCAGATTACAAAATTAATTATTTAAGTCGCATTTAAGATGGTAAAACTAAAAAAGTATAACGGATTTTTAAAACTTTTTGTTATATTCTTAACACTTTTTTTTATAACTTCTTGCAGTCAGAAAAATTACAACCTGACGAAGATAGAAGGAAAACAAATTCCGGTCACTGAAAAAAACGCTGAAACTCCAGCAATTGAAAATTTCATTAAACCTTATCGCGATCATATTAATAAAGATTTAGAAAGCGTTTTGGCATACTGCCCGGAAACTTTGGATAAGAGTACCGGAAAATGGCAAACCAGTATTGGCAGTTTATTAGCCGATGTTTGTGTAGAAAGAGGGAATCTTGTTTTTAAGGCACGAGAAAAGAAAAGCATTGACTTATGTCTTTTAAATCACGGTGGAATTCGCGCTATTTTACCAAAAGGAAATGTAACTACAAGAACTGCTTTTGAAATTATGCCTTTTGAAAACAATCTGGTTGTTATCGCTTTAAAGGGAGATCAAATTCTTGAAATTGCCGCTTATATTATTAAGGAGAAAAAACCTCAGCCTTTATCCGGAATGACCTTTACAATTACAAAAGATAATAAAGCGAAGAACATCCTGATTCAGGGAAAACCTCTTGACGTTAACAAAGTGTATTATGTAGCTACAAATGATTACTTAGCCAATGGTGGAGACAGCATGACTTTTTTCGCTAAAGGGGTTGAAAAATTTGATTTGAATTATAAACTTCGAAATGTGTTGATTGACTATTTTAAAGAAGTTGATACAATTCCGCTAGCAAAGAATATCCGAATTACTGAAGAATAAAAAGACCAAGCGCATATTTAGAATAAAAAAACAAATCATTTCTGTGCGCGTAAAAAGTTTTAGCCACAGATTAAAAGATTAAAGATCTGCGCAAATCTTTTTAATCAGTGGCAAAAAAATAGCAAAATAAAATATCGTTTCCGCAAAAAAATATACAAAATGAAAAGAAGAGAATTTATCGAAAAAACAGCTGCAGGTACTGCCTTATTAAGTTTAGGTTTATCATTAAGCAGTTTTGAAACTAACGATATTAAGCACTTAACGATTCTACATACTAATGATGTTCACAGCCACATCGATCCGTTTCCGGCTGATGATCCTCGTAACCCAAACAAAGGTGGTGTATCACGAAGAGCTGCTCTTATAGAAACAATTCGCAGGGAAAATCCAAATGTTCTTTTATTAGACGCAGGAGATATTTTTCAGGGAACTCCGTACTTTAATTATTATGGCGGGGAACTTGAATTTAAGTTGATGAGTATGATGAAATATGATGCATCGACTATTGGAAATCATGATTTTGATAATGGTCTGGATGGTTTATATGCACAAATGCCTCATGCTACTTTTGAATTTATCAATTCAAATTATGATTTTAAGAATACCGTAATGAACGGCCTTGTAAAACCGTATAAAATATTTAATAAAAACGGAATTAAAGTTGGGGTTTTTGGCGTAGGAATTGAACTTGCAGGTTTGGTAGACAAACAAATGTACAAGGAAACTATTTACAACAATCCTGTAGAAATTGCGCAGGATATGACGCAATTATTAAAAAAAGAAGAAAAATGTGATTTGGTTATTTGCCTTTCGCATTTAGGTTATAAATACAAAGACGACGAATCTAAAATTTCTGATTTGAAATTTGCCGCACAAACTCAGGATATTGATTTAATTATTGGCGGGCACACGCATACTTTTCTTGACAAACCTACGATTGTAAAAAATAAGGCAGGACAAGATGTATTGGTTAATCAGGTGGGTTGTTACGGAATAAATTTAGGCCGAATTGACTTTTATTTCGATAAAGATAAAGCACACACCAATCAGGGCAGATCAATTATTGTATAATATCTTTTTATGAATTTTGGCTTTTTCAAGAAAGTACTCCACCATAAAGAAATAAGCCAAAATTTGCGTAATGTCACGAATTAAAACAAGGACAATTGAGTACGAAAAGTATTCATTGAAGATGTAGAATATATCCGAAAAGATGTAACTAATGGCCATGAGTGACATTAACAATGCTAAATGCGTTCCTTTTGTTATATAGCTTACAAATGCAAAGTAACTTAAAACGCTTAGCACAACTCCGTAAAAAGCATAGATGATATTGAATTTCTTTAGATTATCGAACTGTAAACTCAAAACAGAAACAAGCAAATAGACTATAAATATAATTACTATAGATACGGGTAGAATATCTTTTTTTGCTAATTTTATTTTTTCGTGTTCTTTTATAAAAATCATTACTAATAAGAGGTAAACTGCTAAAAAACATATTACTCCGCCAATTTCATAAACCTCAACATCCATTAAATCAAAAACCTGACCTACAAAGCAAAACAGAAAAATTAAACCTTCAGTTTTACTTATTTTAAACTCGCTGCTTATTAAAAAATAAATGAATATTGCCGGAAGAACAACGGCTTTTGCATAGAGCGTAAAAATATCTTGTTGTGTACAATCAAATATAATTGCACACAGTAAGGCTAAAAAGAATAAAATCAAAGACGGCTTATTCGCTTTCATTTAATTTGTTTATAAAATCTTCCTCAGACAAGATAGGGATATTTAATTTATTCGCCTTTTCTAATTTTGCAGGGCCCATGTTATCGCCGGCTACTACAAAATCAGTTTTTGCAGAAATTGAACTTCCTACTTTACCTCCATTATCTTCGATGGCTTTTTTAAGTTCATCTCTCGAAAATTGAGTAAAAACACCAGAAACAACGAATGTTTTTCCAACGAATTTTACAGTAGCATTTGGGTTGATTTTTTCAACAATTTCAAATTGGACGCCATAACTTTTTAAACATTCAATAATTTTTTGATTTTCTTCGTTTTCAAAGAACTCAATGACACTTCTGGCAATTCTTTCCCCGATTTCATCTACCAAAATCAAATCCATTAAAGAAGCCTTGCTAAGTGCATCTATATTTTTATAATGTTTGGCTAATTTTTTGGCTACGGTTTCTCCAACAAAACGAATTCCGAGAGCAAACAATACGCTTTCGAACGGAATTTCTTTAGATTTCTCTACACCATTTACCAGATTTTCAGCAGATTTTTTTGCCATTCTTTCCAGGTGCAAAATATCTTCTACTTTTAATTCGTATAAATCGGCGTAATTGTGTACCAGACCATTTTTGAAAAGCAAAGCTACTGTCTCACCTCCCAATCCTTCAATATCCATTGCTTTTCTTGAAATATAATGCTGGATTCTACCTATAATCTGCGGAGGGCATCCGTAAAAATTAGGACAGTAATGATTGGCTTCTCCGGCGTTTCTGACCAACTCGGTCTGGCATTCCGGACAATGGGTGATATAAAGTGTTGGTTCTGAGTTTTCAGGACGTTTTGATAAATCTACGGCAATAATTTTAGGAATAATTTCGCCTCCTTTTTCAACAAAAACGGTATCATTTATCCTAATATCCAATTTCTCTATTTGATCTGCGTTGTGCAAAGAAGCTCTTTTTACAATTGTTCCTGCCAATTGTACCGGTGCTAAATTGGCCACAGGCGTTATCGCTCCTGTACGTCCGACCTGATAGGTAATAGAATTTAATTGGGTCGAAACCTGTTCTGATTTGAATTTATAAGCAATGGCCCAACGAGGCGATTTTGCAGTATATCCTAATTCTTCCTGGTATTGAATGCTGTTTACTTTTACAACAACTCCATCTGTTTCATAAGGTAAATTATGGCGGTGCACATCCCAATAATCAATGAAGTCAAAAACTTCCTCCATATTATTGACTAGTTTCGCTTCGGTTGGTACTTTGAATCCCCATTTTCGGGCCGATTCTAATCCTTCATATTGAGACGAAAAAGGCAAATTATTACCTGTTACAAAATACAATAAACATTCTAAGGGGCGTTTTGCAACCTCGGCACTGTCTTGTAATTTTAAACTTCCTGATGCTGTATTTCTTGGGTTTGAATATGGCGTTTCTCCTATTTCTATTAATTCCTGATTCATTTTTTCGAAACCGGCAAATGGCAAAATAATTTCGCCACGAATATCGAATCTTTCCGGATAATTTCCTTTTAACTGTAACGGAATTGAACGTATTGTTTTGATGTTGTTGGTAACCTCATCGCCTTGAAAACCATCACCACGAGTTAGGGCTTGTACCAATTTTCCATTTTCGTAAGTAATACTTATCGAGGCTCCGTCGTATTTTAATTCGCAGGTATATTGCAGATTCACGTTTCCCAGAACTTTCTGAATTCGATTTTCCCAATCCAGCAAATCTTCTTTCGAATAAGAATTATCCAAAGAATACATACGGTATTGATGTTCTATGGTTTTGAAATTCTTGGTCACCATTCCTCCTACCCGCTGTGTTGGAGAATGCTCGTCAAAAAATTCCGGATGTTTATTTTCTAAATCCAGAAGTTCTTTTAGTTTTATATCAAAATCGTAATCAGAAATTGTGGCATTATCTAACACATAATAATTGTAGTTGTGCTGATTAAGTTCGTCTCTTAAAGTCTGAATTGTTTCTTGAATACTCATATAATATTAAAATACTGGAGGTTGTGTTTTAGAATAACTGAACATCAAAATTAGGATTATTTTTGTTGAAAAACAGCAAAAAATGAAACTTTTATAAAATCAAAAATCAAGTTGCAAAACGATGCAACTTGATTTTCTTCTTGCCCATTATTCTTAAAAAGAATTAAACAAAACCAACTTCCAAATGGTTTCTTCGTTTTATATTTTATTCTAATAATCCCCAAATTACAAGAATACAACCATAAAACTATTTCTGAATAATGATAAAGTCCGAGCGTCTGTTTAATAAATGTTCTTCTTCAGTACATTTTACTCCATTTTTACATTTATTAATTAATCGGCTTTCGCCATAACCAATTGCACTTTCTATTCTCGAAGCATCAATACCTTGCGCAACAATATAATCAAGTGTCGATTTTGCTCTGTTATCAGAAAGCTTAAGGTTATACGCATCTTTTCCTCTTGAATCTGTATGAGACTCGATTTTGATACGAATATTAGGAAACTTTCGCATAATAAAAACTACTTTGGCCAATTCCTCAACAGCTAAAGGTGTTATATCAAATTTGTTATAGTCAAAGTAAATGGGGTTAACATCTACTTTTTCTACTCCTTTCTTTTTAACTACAAGATCATCGTAATTACTTAATTCGAAATTGACATCGGTAATTTCTGCTTCATTTTCCTTTGTAGTTTCTACCGTTTTTTCGTCGTTGCTATAATTTGTTTTTGTAGCGACTAGTCGAACTGTTTTATTACAAGGTACTGTTACAGCATATTTTCCGTCGTAGTTTGTTTTTGTCTCTGCCAGAATTTCATTGTACGAATTGTAAGCTACAACGGTAACATCTGTTATTGGTAATTGTGACTTGTGATCGATTGCTTTTCCTGAAATATTCTGGTTGCAAACCGGTTCTCCTTTTACAAAAAAATAAATATCATCATCGCCCTTACCGCCTGCTCTGTTAGAAGAGACATACCCATAAGTACCCGTTTTATCAATAACAAAAGTAAAATCGTCTTTGTTACTGTTGATAGGAGCACCTAAATTTTTTGGTGTAGAGAAACTTCCATCTGATAAAAATGCACTTTCATATACATCAAGATCTCCTAAACCATAATGTCCGTCTGAAGAAAAATAAAGTATTCCGTTACGAAAAAATGGAAAAAGATCATTACCCATTGTATTGATTTTTGGTCCCAGATTTTGAGGTGAACTCATTGTTCCGTCATCTGCAATTTTCACTACATACAAATCGGTTTCGCCATACCCTCCCGGCATATCTGATGCAAAGAAAAGTAATTGTCCATCATCGCTTAAACTTGGGTGCCCAACAGAATAATCCTCATTATCAAAGAAAACTTTTTGCGGATTTTCTACTTTCCCATCTACTATTGAACCTTTAAGTATTTGAAAATTATTTACGCTATTTCCATCCGTAACTAATTTGTTTTTCTTGACAATATTCGAGGAGTAGTAAATTGTTTTTCCGTTGGCATCAAAACTTGCTGTTGCTTCATGATATTTGGTCATTATATTGGGTATAAACAACGCATCATTAAACAAACTTCCGTCAGCTGGATTTCTATCAGCTACATACAAATTCAGAAAGGGCTGATTGTTCCAGTTATACAATTTATCAGCAAATCTTGTTGTATCCCTGGCTGATGTAAAAACGATTCGATCCTGATAGAAAGTAGCCCCAAAATCTGATTTACTGGTATTGATGTCTAAATTTTTAATCGAATAAAGAGACTTTGCTTTCGCCAGGCTATCCAGCTGCTTTTTTTGAGCAACATATCTGTTGATTTCTTTCTGATCTCCTTTTTTGTTTAGATATTCCTTCGTGATTTTATCTGCGTCATCATAATCCATCACGGCTTTCATTGACTGGATATAACGCAGGTAATAGATATCTGTTAAATTATTGCCTTGCACTTCGTACAATCTTTTATACCATTTTAAAGCATTTCTGGCATCAGAAATAAAGTAATAAGAGTCTGCGGCATTTTTTAACGTTTGAGCCGATGGATTTTCGATATTTTGCAAACATTCTTCGTAAGCTTTAGAAGCATCTACATAAGAATAGTTTTTAAACAATGCATCGGCCTTTTTTAAATTAGTCTTTTGAGCAAAACCAAATGTAAAACTCAATAGCAAACTAAGGATATATAATTTTTTCATAGGGTTTTATATTTAGAAGAATCGAGGGGATTTGATTTTGCTTTGATTTTTCATGAATTGATAACGCAAGATGATTTCATGCGTTCCGTCATTGTATTTATTCAAATCACTAACCGTGTAATCAAAAGCATATCCGGCATAAAAACTTCTGGATATTTGAAAACCTGCCAGTATACTTACAGAATCATCTGTTCGATAAGATCCGCCAATTACAAATTTCTCTGCAATCATAAAATTCGCTGATATATCAGCAGTAAGTGGCGCTCCATTTACTGCTTTTACTAAAAATGCGGGTTTAAACTTTAAATTCGGATTCAAATCAAAAACATAACCTCCCATTAAATAATAATGTAAACGATCATAATCTATAGATTCCTGAACATCGTCGTAATAATTACTTTGAATAAAACTTGGAATCGAGAATCCTAAATACCATTTATCAGTATAATAGTAAATCCCTGCTCCAACAGCCAATTTCATTTGATTATCAATATTTTGATTTAGCAAAACATCATTATTATTGTAAAATCTACCCTTAGACCAATCTATATTCAACATTCGCATACCTGCTTTAAGACCAAATGCTAATCTTTTATCATATCCTAATGGAATTGAATACGCAAAGTTACCGTCAAGATACAATTCGTTTGATGGACCAATTTTGTCATTTACGATACTTAGTCCTAAACCAATATTCTCGTTTCGAAGCGGTGAGTGAATAGAAAATGATTGTGTTTCTGGCGCTCCATCAATTCCTACCCATTGAGAACGGCCCAAAAGTGTTGCTTCTAATGTTCCGGTAGATCCAGTATAAGCAGGATTTACCGACATTGTGTTGTACATGTATTGTGTGTACTGCGGATCTTGTTGTCCACTGGCACAAAATGTAATAAAAGAACATATTAGAATGAAATACGTTTCTAATGATTTTATATATAGTTTCATAACGATACTTATTAAGTTTAATTAATTAGATGATTAATACAGTGATTATCTCATTATAGATAACCAGCCTTTCTTAACCGTTCCATCTCCGATGGTTATCACATAAAAATAAGTACCAGTTGGCAGCATATCTCCTCTATTAATAACTCCGGACACATTGGCCGTTCCGTCCCAATCATTTTCATAATGTTGTTTACTATATACTAATGAACCGTATCTGTTATATACTTTCAACTCGTTGTTTGGATATGATTCGATACAATCAATTCTGAAAAGATCATTCGCTCCGTCATTATTTGGAGTAAATTCATTGTACACTGTCAAACAAACTGGCACAACAGTCACTGAAGCCGAGTTATTTGATGCATCAACATCTAAAGGAGTCGAAATTTCGACAGTTGCAACGTTTGTATAGTTACCACTTGGCAATACTTCTGCAACAATTGTAAGTACTACGCTTTGTCCTGCATTTAAAGCTGGAATTGTCCAAAGCTGTGTAGTTAGATCATATGTCCCTGCAGTTGTACTAGCGCTTACTAAATCAAATCCGCTTGGTAATAATTCGCTTACTATCGTATTGATAAAGTTACCCTGACCAACATTGTTTACTGTTACGGTAAATGTGATCTGCTCACCAAAATTAGGTGTAGGATTACTCACTGTATTTGTTATCGTTAGATCAGAACAAGTAGCTACATTTACATTTAATGATTTAATTGTTCTTTCATTACACGTATTGATGTAAACAACACTTACTTTTCCTGGTCCGATGTCAGACCATGAGATAGTTACAGTTCCGTCAGCGTTTCCTCCTCCAGAAGTAATTGTACCATTTTCAACTGTCCAGAGATAATCTGATTTTCCGTTGGCAATAGAATACGTTACTCCCTGGAAAACACACGGTGTATCATCTGTAGTAGTGATTGGAACCAGTGCATCATTTTCAAAAGAAACTGCTACTCCTAATCTTGTTGCACCCTCACAACCATTCGTTGTATTGTTAAGTGCTGCAGCATAATATGTTGTCGCTGTAAGTGGTGTATTTGCAGCAAGTGGCGTTCCACCATTTGCAGAAGTATACCATACTACATTTGCCTCATTTACAACAATACTTTCGATTGTAGGAGCTGCTGACAAACAGAATGTCTGACTTGTTCTTGGAGTAGTAACAATTCCTGGTGTATTTACATTTACTATAACCTGCAATCTTACCGGATTCTCGCAATTTGAACCGCTCGCCACAACACCATAATAAGTACCGCTAGCTAAAGCTGTTGTTGCAGGAATCGCTGTTCCTCCGGTTGCAGTATTGTACCAAATTACATTTGATTCGTTGACCTGAATATTCGAAACTTTTGGTGCATTTACTGAACAGAAGTTTTGTGTTAATGAACCTGTTGTAGGTGTTGGCATTGGATTAACTATAGTAATTGTAACTGGTAAGCGGGTTGCACTTTTACATCCGGTTAAAGGATTTGTGATTTCTCCATAATAAATACCAGAAGTTAAAGCTGTTGTTAATGGAATCGCTGTTCCTCCTATTGCATCATTAAACCAGGACACATTACTTTCGTTTACCTGAATACTGGCAAATGTTGGAGCACTTGTTGAACAGAAGTTCTGAGCTGCATTATTTGTTGTAGGAACATTTGAACTTCCAACAGTAACTGAAACTTTTAGTCTAATGCTGCTTTCGCAATTTGTAGTTGCATCTTTTACTGCTGCAAAGTAGTCTCCGCTTACTAAAGCTGCTGTCGATGCAATTGGTGTTCCTCCGTTTTCGGCGTTATACCAAACTACATTACTTTGGTTTACCTGAATATTAGCAACAGTTGGATTATTTGCTGAACAGAAAACCTGAGATGCAAGAGTCGTTGTTGGCGTAGCCGGATCAGTTACATTAATGGTTACTGATAATCTTACTGAACTCTC